>NZ_JARGZF010000001.1:1500000-1800000 GCF_029222705.1 Knoellia sp. p5-6-4 | reverse complement strand
GTGGAGTCGGTCGATGTGGTCCTCGTAGGCCGCATCCGCGCCGTCGTCGTCGGCGTAGGTCTCGGCGACGGCCTTGGTGAGGTACTTCGTCAGGTAGCGCACGGCTCGGTCGGCGTCCGGTGTGCCGGCGACGATGCCCTTGATGTCGACCTGCTGGCCCAGCCGCATCACGTGGGCCGGCTTGGCGTCCGGGTCCTCGTCGAGGGTTTCGAGTGCCTGGTCCCAGGTGGGGAGCGCGAACCCGGTGTCGGGGTCGCGGTAGTTCTCGCCGTCCCAGAGCGGAAGCCGCTGGACAAAGAGGGGACGTTCCATCTGCGGCCACCAGAGCTGGAGGTAGGTCGCTTTCGTCACCGCCTTGACAGTGGCGCGAGGGATGGCACCACGGATGGCGTTGTGGAAGTGCGGGGCCAGGCGGCGCTGGGCCTCTACGGCGCCGAAGTACTGGACCTTGTATCCGGCGCAGCGGCGCAGGTTCTGTATCCAGCGGTCCAGCAGCTTGGGGAAGTGCAGGGCGTCCAGGGCGGCGCGCCGGTAGTTGTACCGGGACGGGTCGACCGGGATACCGGTCCCCGGGATGACCTTGCCGTAGGACGGAAGCGTCAGCGTGATGAACATGGAGGGGCGGTAGGTCTTGCCGTCGGGAGCGGTGAAGACCTGGCCGACCGTGCGCTTCTCGACGGGGCGGGTGGGCAGGTCCGGTGCGTCCGACCGGCGACGGGTGGAGCGTGTCTGTCGCGAGGTGTCTTCGTTCTCCGGCTGGTCGAGCTCCTCCTCGTCCTGGTCGACGGGCTCGACGACCTCGGGATCGTCGAGTGGCACGGGCTCACTGTCGGCGTGCCAGCCCTCGGCGCACTGGGTCATCCGCAGGCGGCGAGCCTTGGTCGCACAGCTCGGGCACTTGGACTCGCGCGTGGCACCGCACGGGATGGGCACCGCGGTGCTTTGACCGGTGGCTCGGTCGATGACGCGCCGCATGACCGGTCGAACGCAGACGACCTGCTCGACGGCCAGCTCGCGGATGACGTCATTCCCGATACTGGCGCTGGTCATGCCACGTCCCCCAGACCGGGGAGGGGTGTGGCCTCCGGGTCGCGGTTCAGGCCCGACCAGAAGCCGCCCGAGATCTCGGCCCTTCGGGCGAAGTCCTCGCAGCGACGGCGCACGGGGCAGTCCTGGCAGATGCTCCGCATGGTCAGCTCCTCCCAGGCGGTGACCTTGTCTGTGTCGTGGAGCCAGGGCAGGTCACGACGCCGGGCGCAGGCCCCGTTGGTCATCCATCGGGTGTCGGGAACCGGTCCGGTGTGGCTCATGCGGCGGCCCTCCGGGTCTCGACCACGGGCATGAAGGCCGGCTCGGTGCCGTAGCGAGCGACCAGCTGGGCGATGTGCGCGTCGGTGATGTGCGAGAAGCGCACGCGGACCGGTTCGGCGATCCCGTCGATCCCGACGTACCCGAGGCCGGGCAGTGACTCGGGGATCTGGTCGCAGCGGGCTCCTCGGTCGCGGGCACCGGAGCCGAGGACCAGCCCGACGTGGTCGGCCTCGGAGAGGCGCAGCGCGATCCGGGTCGGGAAGATGTCACGCAGGGTGACGACCTCCTTGCGGGGATCTTGCACGGCACCCACGACGCTGACCCCAACGGCGCGGCCCTGGGAGAGGAGCAGTGCGAGGGCCGCGGCGATCCGTCGTTTGGCGTCACGGTCGGTGACGTAGGCGGTCAGGTTGGCGAGCTCGTCGACCACAACGACGATCAGCGGTTCCTCGCGGGTCGGGGTGTGCAGCCGAGACACCCCTCGCAATCGGGCCTGCCGGTGGCGCATGATCGCGACGGCGTCCTCGAGCGCCCGGGCGAAGTCGACCTCGTAGGCCGTGTCGTCCTTGGGGTCGCCGTAGACGAACCGTTCGAACAGCGGAGCACCTGCGGCCAGCTCCATCCCGCCTTTGGGGTCGAGCGCCCAGACCTGCGCGGTCCGGTCCTGAATGGCCGGGGCCAGGGCGGCGATGATCGACCACAGCACCGAGCCCTTCCCGGAGCCCGTCGCACCGACGACCAACAGGTGGGTGCCCAGGAGGCGAAGCCGGTAGATCAGCCCGTCCTCGCGCATCGCGACGGGGAGGGCCTTCGGATCGGTGGTCTCCACGGCGAACGGCGGAACCTCGGCGGTCAGTGGGTCCTCGACAAGGAACCAGAGCTCGAGGTCCCGGCGTCGCCCGGCAACGGTCCGCACACGGCATTCCTGTGTGCCAAACGTCTGAGCCAGCCGGGGCGCGTTGTCGGCCCAGTCCTCCAGAACCTGCCCAGGCAGCATGCGGACGCGGACCAGGTCGACGGTGCCTGAGCTTCGGATCGAGACGATCTTGGGTAGGTACTCCTCGCCATCGACCCGGACAGCCAGACCGGTGGTCACCATGGCCGGCTGCCACACGTATCGATACACACGCGCCGAGCGCCACCACCCCTTGGCACGCCACGCGACCCACCGGGTGAAGCGTTCCGGAGCCCAGAGCCGGAGCGCGACCAGACCAGCGAGCACGCATGAGATGCCGCCCAAGAGCGGCAAGGGACCGTGGTCCGCGGTTACCCGCCACATGGTCAGCAGCACCACGAACGCGGCAACGGCGATGGGACGCCGACAGAACCAAGAGAAGACCCCAACTGCGCGGCGCCATGCCCAACCGGCCAACACCATGCTGAGCGGCACGCGAACCTTGGCCATGTGGACCCTGAACGGACCGTGGTCCTGCTGCACTCCCCCGAGCCGGTTCACAGCGACCCCAGCCACGAGTTGAACGAGTCGGCGATCACCCGGATCTGCCCGGTCATGCCTGGACCGATCGGGCTGGCGCCCAGCAGGATGCCGAACAGCACAGCGATGATGCCGGCGAAGGGGTTCAGCTGCTTGAACCGCATCAGGGCCACGAGGACGAGGCCGACGACGACGCAGAGGGCGACGACGCTCATGATCGTCAGGCCGCCTTCGTGGCCGAGGAGCTGCCACCGGTGCTCTTGGCGGGCGACATGCTCTCGGCGCGGAACGACCACGCCGACTGCGCGCGGCAGCGGTGCGACTTACCCGGTTCGGGAGCGCCGCAGCGGGAGGAGTCGACCCACGGGGTCGCGGTGAGACCCTCGAACCGGACGCCGGTGAACGGTGAGGAACCGTCGTTGGACGGCGGGACCGGCTGCACCTTTGCGGAGATCTTGACCGTCACGGTCTTGGACTTCTTCGGGGCCTCCGGGTCCGCGTCAAGGACGTCGATCGACCAGACCGGCAGCCCGCTCTCCTTGTCGACATCCTGGACCTTCGTCTCCCGAGTCGACTTCTCGAAGTCGTAGACCGGGGTGACATCGGAGACGAGGTACGCCCCGAACGGGAAGACCTCGTCGTGCCCGACCTTGAACCTGCGTGCAAGTGCCATTTCGATCCCTTTCTCGTAGCGAGCCCGAGTGGCTCACCGCTATGGGACCGCCGAACGGCCGGACGGCATCACCGCGCCGAAGGACGTTTCGGGACGTCCTCTGCTTGACAGAACGTCCCGATATGCAACAGTTGTCCACATGGCCAACGAGAGATTGCGCGCCGCTATTGCCGGATCAGGGTTGACCTTTGCGGCCCTGAGCGAGCGGATCGGTGTGGATCCCAAGACGATCGAGCGCTGGATCTCAACGGACCGGTTGCCCCACCGGACCAACCGTCAGGCGCTGTGCGTTGCGCTCGGCCGAGATGAGGAGTTCCTTTGGCCCGCAGCGGTATCGGAGGCTCGGGCAGAGTCGGCGAGCCAGGCGGAGTTCGTCGCCATCCATGCCAATCGAGGTTCAGTTCCGGCGGGTACCTGGCAGTCACTCCTCGAGGGCGCCGAGGAGTCGATCGACCTCCTGGCCTTCGCCGCTAGCTTCCTGCACGACACCATCCCGGACTTCGACGATCTGCTCGTCAGGAAGGCGAGGGAAGGCGTCCGAGTCAGGCTTGTGTTCGGGGACCCCGCGGGTCAGGCGGTTCGCATCCGAGGCGAAGAGGAGGACATAGGCGAGTCCCTTGCTGGCCGATGTTCCCTGACGTGGAAGTACTTGCGGCCCTGTCTAGGGGTTCAAGGCATCGAGGCGCGCGCCCATGACACGACGCTGTATTCGTCCATCTTTCGCTTCGACGAGGACCTGTTCGCCAACACCCACGCTTACGGGGCGCCCGCTAATCACTCGCCCGTGCTCCACTTGCACCGTGTATCCGGCGGCCGGCTCTTCCCGCACTTCATGGATGCTTTCGAGCGCGTTTGGGAAACAGCCCACGTCGTAGAGAAAGCGCGTGTCGCCTAGGCTCGCGGTGTGGCTCGAACTGACTACATCGACGACCCAAACGCCCCCACTGCCAACAGCGTCGTCCCCTCGGTCGTCGCGATAGTTACCGATGAGCAGGGCCGGGTTCTGCTGATCCACAAGACCGACAACGACCTGTGGGCGCTACCTGGTGGAGGTCACGAGGTCGGAGAGTTCATCGCCGATACGGTGGTGCGCGAGGTCAAGGAGGAAACTGGCTACGACGTCGCAGTCGAGCGGGTCACTGGCCTCTACACCAATCCGGGGCACGTGATGGCCTACGACGATGGCGAGGTCCGCCAGCAGTTCTCCATCGCGTTCCGTGCTCGTCTCCTCGGCGGCGAGGCCAGAACCAGCAGCGAGAGCAGAGCCGTGGAGTGGGTTGAACCGGGGCAACTCCAAGACCTGGATCTGCACCCATCGATGCGGCTGCGAGTCCAGCACGCCCTAGAGCATCGGGACACTCCCTACATCGGATAGACCGAGACGGGCAGCAGCTCTGGCAGCCGACTCCCGCAGAACCGGAGCTGAGCGAGTGACGGCCCGGAACACCGGGTCCGACGGTGCGTAGCGGCTAAGGATCTCAGTGAGTCGGTCTTCTACAGTCAGGCGTTCCCCGGTCGGGCTTGTGGTCATGTCGACCAAGACGAGAGCGTCCAGGAGCTGCGCGGGCGGGGGCTCGAACTCGCCAAGTTCCTTCACGAGTCCGCGCTCCTCCGCCTCGAAGGTGGCCCCCGAGTGGTACGCCACAAGTGATGTCACCAGGATGCTGGCGCCGATGCGGCGTAGGAAGCGCGCGCCATCCACCGGGTGGAAACCGGTGTCCGCGAGTTGAGGGCCGTACCCGATGTCGTGAAGCCAAGCGGCCGCCGCCAAGTCCTGACTGAGGCCATGCTCTCGGCAAAGCCGTTCAGCAGTGCGACCGACAGCACGCACGTGAGTCCATCGCGGCTCTAAGCCCGCGAGGTGCTCTTCAGCCAGCGCGACTGCCGGCCCGAGCTGCATGTCTCCCACCCCTCAACACTAGCCAGCGGATCCACCCCGCCCGCGGTGCGCATGACACGGCTGACTCGGCTACGCCGAGGCGGTTGTTCCTGAGTCCCACTCCCTCCGGGGCATTCCATGGTCGCGGCCCCACTCCCTGCGGCAAGTCCGGCTCCGCTTCGCTCCGGCGGTCCAGCGGGCAACTTCTTCTCGGCGCTTCGCTTGTTTCCTCCAAGAACTTGCCCGCTGGACCGCTGCCCGGACTGGCCTCCGGTCGCTACTGGCCGCGCTTCATTCCATTGCCCCGGAGGGGGTGGGGAACGGTCGGCAAGGCACCAGATCCCCTTCCACGCACATGGCAAGTAGGGAGAGTGGTTCAGATGGTCAAGAAGACCAGCACGGTTCGTCGGCGAGTGTGCCGCGTCGCGGCGAGCGTCACCATCGCGGGAGAGCAGGACACCGCGGTCCGAGTGACTGATGGATTCGAGGGCGACAAGAGCATCGCCATCCGCATCGGCACGCTCCTCGTCTACGTGGAGGACACCAAGGCGCTCACAACCCTTGTCGAGGCGGTGGTGACGGCGTCGCAGGCTGGCGATCGCGTGTTCGGCGAGGACCGAGCCGCGGATGCTCGACGGGCGGGCGCATGGAGGGCGATGCACCGCAGGAACCGTTACTTGGCGTAACGGTCCACAGGGGAGCGGCTGGCCTTGATATAGGCCAGCTGCTCCTGCGTGACTGGTCGCATGGAACGGATCGATTACAACCCGGAAGCCGGTGGCGAGCGAGAGCATTACGTCGGTTGGATCGACAACCGTGCGCTTCGAGGTCTTGCTGACCTCGTCGAAAGACACGGCCGCTCTAACCTTGCCGCCGCCGGCTGGCACGATGGGACCATGCTGCGATCCGTTCCAACAGGCGGGCCCAGGGGCATCTTTCGCGCTGTGTCGACACGGGGCGGTGAGGCTCAAGAGCGAAGCAACATGCCGTTCTACGAGATCAACGCCAAGGGCACCGATGTGCGCGGTGAATCGTTCTTCGAGATCAGATTCGGTGACGGCGTCTGGATGCTTGTATCCGCATCAGACCTCGAACCCCCACCCGTCTAACAAGCGGCCAGTGCGGTGTGGTGCGGTGGATGGCACACGATCAGACAGCGAAGGCATTGCCGCACACAAGACAGAAATACGGTCCAGACTCGCTATCGGGAACCTTCACAGGCTCAAAGGCATGGCAGGGAGAGGTCACGATCGCCATGTCATCAGGCTCAGTCAGCGGCATAGGCTCGTCCGGCGCGTCCAAGCGACCCGTCTTAGTGACCTTCACCTGCTTGCTGCTCATGCCCTTGAACATGCGCCCGAGCTCGTCGTCTAGCTCCCGCATCGCTGCAGGCAGAGCGACGCCTTGCGCGTACTCCAACTGTTCCCGTGTCCACCAGGAATCCATGCCTGCAGGCTGACCACACAGTGGGCAGTAGTAGGTCTCGGCAGGTGGTTGCTGCTCGGCCTCCTCGTTAGCCGGTCCGTGATGCCACTTGAACTCCCGCAGGCATGTCGGGCACTCGCGCCGCAGGAAGCCGTCGTTATCTATGGGAAGGCTGATGGGGATATCCATGTCAAACTCCACTCACAAACTCGGTCTTGTTCAAAGGGGTACCGTCGGCGGTCTTGGCCGTCAGGTGGACATTGAAATAGCCGCGGTTCCGGCTCCCCAAGGCGGCGAGCGCGGCGTACTTGAGGACAACCACGGACTTGCCGGACGGCAGCATCGGGATAGGCAACTCCGTGGCATCACGTACCACCGTGCCGTCCCCGTTGCCGCCGCCCGGCACCTCCGCGTCCAATTCGTACACGTCACCCGGGCCGTGGTTCGTTACGACGACGTCGCCCAGCTTGTTTCCGCCCTTGTCGATGAACCTGGCTGATAGTTGCGGCAGACCAGACGCTTTGGATCGGGGCAGCTTGCGACCCAGAGGGAGGCCCCCGCCTGGCGGAGCGGGCGGCGTCAAATCTCCGGCGGTGTGCCAGTCGGTTCCATCGAGCCTGACCTCACAACCAGCAGTCTTGAGACGGGTTGCCAATTCCTGCCGCTTGGCAATCGAGTTGTCGAGTCGCACGGCGTGCCGACCGTGAATATCGCTGAAGACCCTCACCCTGCCGAGCTCGACAATGATGGTCCGGTCCTCGTCTCGACCCATCGCCATCCCGGCTTCGAACAGCACATTGGGGCGCGGCTGCATCTCCGGCTCGCATTCCGGATCGCCAGGGTAGGAGAGTGACTCGTGCAGGTGCGCCACGTCGTCAGGTGTTTGGAGGACAACGACGGCCTGGGCAGCCCCAAACGCCACGTCCAGCACCTCGCCGATATACGGCGAGCCCTTTCCGGTCATACGAATCGCCTCCGACCACTCGATTGGGTCGAGGCCAATTGCGCGGAGAAACGTGAACACGCCCGCCCGAGCCCGCTCGTTTCGTCCGTGAATCACGAAGACCTTGCGAGGGTGGGCGGCCGGGGGCCCGCCAGCACTAGTCAACCGTTTCTCCCTGAGTGAATCGTTCCTTTTCGCAGGTCAGGCTATTGCGCGGGTCTGACATGCCGCGGCTAACGACACACGCCAGATGCGTCCTCGATAGCGGTCGACCTCGCTGCGTCGCTGTGGCCGACGATGGAGGAAGAGTCGGCCGACAAGCTTGGCCGTATAGCCGGCGGACCACCTACTCGTCCTGCCGAAACGGGCTCTAAGGAATCAAGACGTCGCTGCGCGACTAGGCCACCTGCGGGCGGCGCTGGCGCGCCGTCCTCGGTGGCCGGGCGCCACGGGCTCAGCCGGAGAGGTACTCCAGGACCGCCGTAACCGCCGCATTCCTGATTTGGCGCGCCCGCACGTTGCCCACGTAGTGCGCCTGCTTGAACGTGGCTTCATCGGCGAGCAACACGCTCCCGATGGTGTCCAGCCCCAGCTCGTTCAACTTGGACCTCTGGAACTCAGTGACGTCTAGGGCATCGGTCGAAGCGCCCAAGCGAGCATCCAGGGCTTGGTTCTCTTCTCGGTCGAAGTCCTCTTCAGAGAGCGCGTCGATAGGGTGGTATGCCGGATGGTTGGCGCCGTACTCAGCCATTCGCCGGACCGAAAGGGATTGCCTGACCTGAGTCCCGTAGGCGACCGGCTCGGCGTCGAGTGCAATCTGGCAGCCAAGGTTGACCATGTAACGCGTGCCGACTTCACTCCGGGTGGCGCGAATCCCGGAGACGCCCTCTTGGAGGATTCCGCTGTAACACAGTAAGCGCAACGCTTCCCGGACCGTCTGGGGGGCATCCCGGTGGATCCATAGGTAAGACGACGTTTCGCTTGTCCTACCTTGGTTTCTTCGATAGAGGTCCGGAAGGACATTCCTCTCGATGAACTGGCGACCCCAGTCGATCAAGGCCCGGTGCCCGGGGTAACGATCAGAAAGACTTGAGTGCTCTGCCCAGATCTCCTCGCGAAAGTACTCTTTAAGAGTCTCCTGTACGTTTCTGCGGTTGAAGGGCGAACTCCTCGCAACAGTCTTGAGAAGCACTCGAGGATTTCCGGTTGAGGCGTAGGCAAGAGTGTCAAAAACCTCGCCGTTGACGGTCACAGCGCGCTCCAGCGTCGGATCCTGCCGTAGGACCAGTTCGCGCATTGATGGCGCGTACGAGTCGTGCGTCACAGAGCGATCGACACTGATGACTGTTGCATCATGAGTTGGCTGGAAAGAGTCACCGAACGAGGTAGCTCCCGGGTATACAGCGGCTTTGATGCTGAGGTAAGGGCTCCGCAGGTCCCGCATCAAGGTGAAGAACTGGCGTTGCTGCTGCGGTATGAAGACGTGAGCAGCCTCATCGACCAACAAGGCGATTCGTCGGATGCCGGCGTGTCTGCACAAATCCTCGACAGCGTCCTTGAGCGCCTCGGGGCCGGGCGTGTGGCCAACCTCCCCGGCGTCGTGGTTGTCGCGCCAAGAGTTCTCCAAGGAGGCCTCGAGGGTCTCCATTGCGGTGGGGGTTGTCGCCTCTCCGCCGCGGAGCGCCGCCACGGATGTACCACCCGGCAGACCCAATCCAGCTGTTGTAGCTGCGCGGATGATGCGGTTACAGATCTTGGCTGTCATCCATGCCAGGAAGCGGTCCGACGATGGGCTGGCGATCAGGGTGGCTCGGGCGAACGTGAGATAGACGGGCAGAACGCGATTACGTTCGAGATCCCTTAGCAACTCGGCTTCCGCCACCTTTAACAGGAAGGACTTACCGACGCCGCGGCTACCCCTCAGGATTACAGGTGACCTGCCTTTGAGCGCATCAACGATCTTCCGATCTTCCTCCGTTTCAACGAAGTAATCAAGGATCTCTTCGGTGGTGATGTCCTCGGTCCGGAAAAACAGTTCGCTTGTCACAGTTCGGACCTTCCGTCGGCCGCTAGTTCTAGTCGCGCTCTCACATGACCGAGGTGCGCGAAATTCGACTCCAGCGTGGTGGCTAGATGAGACTCTGCGTTGAGGGGCAATTCGTCTCCATAGCGAGCGTAAAGCAGGTAGAGAACCGCCCTTGCGGCGCCTGTTGCATGTGAGAGCCAATCGGCAAGTACCGCCGACGAGAAAGCAAGGCGCTCCGGCAGGTCCTGAGTGACCGCAAGTTTCCCGTGCAGGAACTGTGAACAGTGACGGTAGCTCGCGGAGGCGTCAGCCGCATACTTAGGAGCATCTGTGGCGGCAGTTGTACTGAACTCCGACACGAAGTCGCTGGCCAAGATTCCCTCCTGTTCGTCTAGAGCCCTGTTCCACGAGAAGTTTTTGCGATCGGCCACCCATTTTCGTCGGTGCAGTTCATTGGCGGAGAAGTACACCGAGGCGAAACTCAACTCCAGAAAGAGGCGAAGTCCGGCGTACGCGTGTACATAGAGGCCCGAACTGGCCGCGTAGATAGCCATTCCAAGTTCGTGCCGGGCGGACGTCAACTGCTCCACCTCAGGGCGGCCGGCCAATGCGCCCTCCCAGACCTTGATGTCAAGGTCAAGTTGGAGCAGTCGGCCCAGACCCTGTCCGTGGGTCTGGACAGACTCGGCTTGCACAGACGCAGCTTCCTCGTGCAGCGCTGCCAGATGTTCGAGAAGGGGTGGCCTTGACGGTGTCATTGCATCTCGATTCCTTGGTGTGTCTGCTGTTTCCCTAGGCAGTCTGCACACCCAAGACAGCATTAATCGCGGCTTGTGACTGTTCCGCTGTGAGGAGCCCCTGACCTTCCATCCGCTTGATCTCCTGCAGCCGGTCCACGACATCGGATCGCGACTTGGCTGCCTGCTGACGGAATGCGGACCCCAGTCGCTGAAAGTGGGGCTGCAGGACGAAAGCACGGATGATGTCAAGCGCTGGATCTACCTGTCGTGCTTGAGGATTGACCGGCACTGCCAAGGGGATGACGTGCTCAGGGTGGGCTTGGGCATGCTCCATCAAAGCCGGCAGCGGGAGCACCCAAGCGTCGCCGTCAAATCGAAGAGCTCTCAGGACGTGCAGGTGCTTGCGGGGATCGACGTGCACGATGCCCGGAAGCAGAGGATGCAGAAAAAGAGTCTCTTCCATCTTCGGGTCGCCAGCGTTCTCGCCCCTCCGGCCACGCACGTTCTGGATGATGAATTGGTAGCTGCGCTGCTTGGAGAACGACGACTTGACCGACCATCGGTACTTGGCTGCGTCCCGTAGGCCTGCGACGTCATCACCGTCGGCGTCATGTCCTTGCGGCAACGTCAGGATGCCGGCTGAGAACGCAGCGAGCGCGATGCCCCACTCCACCAGGGCCCCGATGATGAATCGGTTAGCTCGGCTGGACGGGTTGAAGTTCTCAACGGCAACATGAAGCAACCACTGGAGTTCCTGAGCGAGCTGAGGGTCCTTCGCGAAGGCCTCCCGCAACTGCTCGAAGTCCGAGGCCTCGACTCCAACCCCTGGGCGGACGGTGTCCTTGCGAACGGCGCTGAGCGCAAGTTCGACGGGGTGGGCGGGAACACTGATGTCGATCGGCAAGTGATCGTCGGGCACCTAGGCACCCTAGTCAGCAATGTCCTCTATGTTCACGAAACAGCCACTTCCGGTGACGAAGAACTGGGCGGCCGTCAGCCAGCTTGCTCATCCGCGATCTCATCCCCGCTGAATCGGGTTGCTTCGTACTGGTGCGCGGCGATCGACAGTGCGTTCCCTCCCGGGTTGAGTGGCGCAGCCGCCACTGCCCGGACCAGTCGTTTCGGGAGGTCGAACTCGTTCTGCTCAACATGTGTGCGAAACACGTGCCAAGCTGCTCCCACAGCGACACCGTTTCCAACCTGTTTGTACGAGGCTTGGTTCCGCTGTCCGCCGAAGGTGAACGACCGCTGAAAGCCTTGAAGCCTCGCTGCCTCGTGCGGAGTCAGACGTCGTCGCCGGCTGCCGACGATGGACGTCTGTGTGATTGCCACGAGCGCCGGTAGGTAGGTGGGCGCCTTCGCGCGGATGCCGGAGGGCCTGAAGTGCATGACCGTGTCCCACAGGGACCCCGTGTCCTGGGCCTGCCACTCCAACTTGCGGCGCGACTCAGGGAAGTTCGCGAAGGACGGGTTTGCCCTCTTCCAAGCCTTGATGATGTCGCGGTGGTCGTCGTAGAACCGGGCGTTCTTGATCAGGAAGTCGGCCTTCCACCGCGGCAGCGCCTCTAGCTCAATCGGGTCCAGGGCCCGTTCCGGGATCCAGGCATCTGCCCAGAGCGGGAAGCCTGGCAGTCGTACACCGCGGGCGGACCACATGCGCTGGACAAGGTCGTCCCAGACGTTGATCCACTCGGTCTCGTCTGCGGTCAGCTGGTACTGAAACAGGTCAGGGATCGACGCGTCCTCGTCGAGGATCCACTCGACGTCCCAGTCGTGCACGTTCCAGCCTTCGACTGGCGCACGGACAACGGTCGGCGGCACGTTGACCTCCGCCATCGCCCGCTCGGGACCCACGTATGTGCCGAGGATGAAGACCCGATCACGCACCTGCGGCGTTCCACCGAGCGAAGGCGGCAGGAAGTGGGGTGAAAACACCGACGGTGTAGACGAGACGCGATAGCCGATCTCTCGGAGGGTCTGGATGATGACGTCCCACTCGTGGCGGTGACGCGGGCCGGCCAGGTTACGCACGTTCTCCAGCAGCACAACGGCTGGGGTGCGCTCCTCGAGGATGCGCGCGATGTTCCAGAAGAGGGTTCCGCGAGCCTCGTCCATGCCCCGCTGGAAGCCGGACTTGGAGAAGGGCTGGCAAGGGAAGCCGGCAGCCAGAACATCGTGGTCAGGGACCTCGACGGGGCCATCGTCCGGCGTGGCGATCGTGATATCGGTGTTGACGATGGGCTGCTCGTCCTCGGGCAGAGGGTCGACCCAGTTTCGAATGTAGGTCTGACGGGCCTCGCGGTCGATCTCCGAGACGTAGACACAGCGACCGCCAGCGTGGTCGAGCATTGCGTGAAAGCCACCGATGCCGGCGAACAGGTCGACATAGGTGAAGGCGGGGCGCGTCTTTGCGTTACGACGCGAGCTCGAACTCATGTGCGAAAGCTTAACAGCTTGGACCGACGATAGCTAGCACCGGGGGAAACCGCCTTTGGCGCGTCGCTATTCGCATCAGAAAGGGGTGAGGCCGAGGTCCGCGGCGAGCGTGTGAGACGGACCGCATCAGGCGAGCACGTGTGCGGCCACGCCGTCGGGATCGGTGCGAACTTGGCATTCCCAGACGCGGACCACGCGCCAGCCCTGTTCCGCGGCAATCCGCGTCGACCGTTCGTCACGCTCCGCATTGCGTCGCATCTTCTCGGCCCACAGCTCAGCATTAGGTCCCGTCCACGGCTTCTTGCGGCCATGGTCAGGGCACCCGTGCCAGAAGCAGCCGTCGACGAAGACGGCGACCCTGCGCCCAGGCAGGACGAAGTCGGGAGTGCACCCTTTGGCGATCTGCGGATGTAGCCGGAATCGCCCTCCTGCTGCGTGGACCGCCTTGCGGAGCTCCACCTCGGGCGACGTGTTGGTCTTCCGCCGTTTGGAGAGGTGTCGCCCCTCCGAGGTGCTGACCCAGTTCTCGCCCACGACGCCAACCTAGCTCCGGATCGACCACTGGACCTCGCACCGGGTGGCAGGACGGGCGGTCCAAGGTGACGTTCCTTTGGTGGACGAGACACTGGCCCGAACGGATTACAGCTGCCCGACTTGTTCTGTGCCGTCCCCTGGCTGGACATAGGTTCACAGACATGAGTGACGAGTGTCGGCACGGTATGAATCCCGACTGGTGTTCTTCTTGTCGGGGAGACGATGACAGCGCGTTCGGCGGTGTGCGCGGCACTGGATTGCACGGCGGTGAGGCGAAGCAGGACCAGCTGGATCGCCTCTGCCGCCAGCTCGGGATTCCCACGGTGTCTGTCGGGGTTGGGAGCAGCTTGCCATCCCACGTCTTCGAGACGGCGGCACGCAAGTGCGGTGTCCCCTTGGGATCTATGCCTGAAATCGGAGAAGCCCTCGCCAGGAAGGCGGGCCTCGCTTGGTCGGCGGACTGTGACAGTCGAGGCACGCTGAGTGGCGGTGGATCCACCGTGACGCGGGAGGGCCTCGATGTCATCAACAGGGCCGTTGCAGGACTGCTCTCTCGTCGATAGGCATCCAGGCCGGCGGATGGATCCCGACCAGACGATCGTCGGGCTTGCAGCAGCAACTTGCAGCAACGGTCTCGCGCTTGATCGGCCAAACAAGACAGTCGCCATCGTCCGACCAGCACAGACGCGGCTGAACGATGCTCGATCCGACACTTTGCAAGCAGGGGGTTAGGGGTTCGAGTCCCCTTGGCTCCACCACAGGTCAGAGCCCCTTTCCGGTCTCCGGGGAGGGGCTCTTTCGTGCCCTGATTCCAGCAAAGTACGGCAACGGTGCTCACAGGAAGGCCTCCCCGAGGCGCTTGAGGGCCTCCCGGGTGGATGCGGCAGACACCTGGGAGTAGATGTCCATCGTCACCGCGATCTTGCTGTGCCGAAGGATCGCCATGGCCACCCGGGGGTGCACGTCGAGCGCCACGAGCAGGCTCGCGCAGGTGCGCCGAGTGGAGTGCACGGGGATGACTGGAACGTCAGCACGCCGGACGCTCGACCGGAATGCCCGCTGGAAGTTGCGCGGGTCGATGGCGTCACCCAGCCGCGTCGTGAGCACGAGCCCGGTGCCTGCCCAAGCCTCTCCCGCCGCCAGCCTGAGCCGCTTCTCCGTGCGTCGCCGGTGCTCGAGGGCCTGGACGCAGATCTCGGGCAGTGGGAGCGGGGCGTCCGAGGAGTGGGTCTTCGTCTGACGGCGCACGAGTTGCCCCCCGATCCTCTGTACCTGCCAGGCGATCCGGGCCTCTCCCGCGCGCAGATCCAGGTCGTCCCATGCGAGGCCCAGCAGCTCCCCGCGGCGAAGGCCGAGAACCAGCATGAGGACGTATCCGGCATACATCGGGTCGTCATTGCTTCGGGCCGACTCGAGGAAGCGTCGAGCCTCGTCGACCGACCAGTGCTTCCTCTTGCGGGCGCGGGGCACGGGCACTCGGACCAACCCGGCGACGTTGCGAGTCACCAGCTCCTCGCGCATGGCCTCGCTGAGGAGACTCCGAAGCACCGTCCAGGCTTGGTGGACCGTCCACTCGGAGGCGACCTGGCGGCAGCAGTTGCCGGCGGCGCAGCACTTGGGCTGTTGGCGGGCCTCATCCTTGCCCTGGGCGCAGCACTGGCACCGCTCGCGGAGGTCGTTGAGCCAGACGCGCACATCACGAACGCTCAGTGAGTACGTGGCCTTCACGCCCACCTCGCAGGCGAAGGAGCAGGCCGCCGTGGTCATGCCCAACATGGTGAAGTACGCCAAGGAACACGGAATCGAGCTGCCGGCGGAGCTGATGTCCTCGTAGGCACCCAAGCGGCCGGCGCCGCCACCTCACCGGGTGTCATCCGCCTCCTTGGCGTGCGTCGCCGCACGGCTGAGGAGGCCCGCCCCGCTGGCCGTCGCCCGGCGCCAGGGCGGCACGCCCTCGATCTCGATCTGGAGCGAGAAGCTCAGGAAGGTGCGGATCAGCACGATCAGCCCGAGGACGAGCACGTTCTCCAACGACGGCTCCACGGCCACGGTGCGGATGAGGTCGGCTGCGACGAGGATCTCCAGGCCGAGGAGGAGCACCCCGCCGAAGGACTCGCGCAGCACGGCGTAGGCCTGTCGGCCCTCCGTGCGACGCCACACACCCGCGGCGAGCACCACCGACCAGAGCAGGCCGAAGACCAGCACTCCCACGCCGATCGCCTCGAAGGCCTTGCCGGCGTACTCCATCAGCTCGACGAAGGTCATTGCTCCTCCCCCTGCCGGGCTCAGTTGCTCAACAGCTCGGCGGGAACGGCGCAGTCGAGGCCGACGTCGTTCATGCGCGTGACGATCGACTGCCCCTCCTCGTCCACGGGGACCTTCAGCGACAGCGCGCCCGACCTCGCCTTGGCCAGCGCGGCGGCATACGTCTCACGTGCTCGGACCAGGGTCTCCCAGTCGTCCAACCAGCCGGGCATGGGTCGGTCGCTGTTGACCAGGTCGAGGCCTAGCCCGCGGATCTGCCCGACCATGAGCCCGACGGCCTCGTTCTGGGCGCGGATCGCCTTGACCCGTTGGGGAATCGATGCCTCCGATGGCGGCGCGAGTCGGTGCACGCTCTGCCGCATCAGGAGGCAGGCGGCGTTGCTGGTGCGCACGATGAGGGGCTGGTCGACGACCTCGACGCGGTCGTGGGTGGCGTAGCGCCACAGGCCGAGCAGGGTGACGGACACCAGCGCCAGGCCGCCGAGGACCGAGGCCACGGCGACCCAGTGCCGCCAGCGCTGCTCCGCCATGGGGTCATGGTGCGACGCCAAGCCCGCCGCGCCCAGCGCAGCGTGCAGGACCCCCGCCTACGTCACAGGGGTGAGATCGTGCGTCAGAGGTGGAGAAGTCGGTCGATGAGCGACGGCCCGACCATGAGCACGAGGACCAGGGTGTTGAGCACGAGGGCGGCCTTGCCCGCCCGGCCGGCACCGGCGCGCACGGCCTTGACGCCGAGCACCACCCCGATGACGAGCGGCAGCACCCACAGCAGGCTGACCGCGAGCCACGGCAGCCACGCCTCGATGTAGGCGACCTCGCCGCCCTCGACCTCGGCGCCGAGCCACTCGCCGACGACGCCGGAGAGCCCGATGAAGGCAGCCGTCCACAGGGCGAAGGCCACGAGCATCCCGAACGACCATCGGCCGAAGCGCTCTGCGCGGTGTTGTTCCGGCGTCCTGTGGTGGTTCTGGTGATGACCCCTCGTCTGCACGGTCATGGTGCTCGCCTCCTCTGGGCGGCACCATCGTGGTGCTCTCGCGCAGGGCGCGGCAGAGGACAAGGTCCCCGAACGGGAACCCGGCCAGGACGCTCAGCCGAGCAGGTCGCGGCTCGCGCGCAGCGAGGGCAGGTCCGGCAACGGCCGCCGGGGCTCGCGCACCCCTGCCGAGCCTCCCGGGTCGGCCTCGCCGAAGACCCCGATCAGGCGACGACCACGGACCCGGCGGTGGCGGTACACGGAATACAGGTGCTCGTGGCCATCGCGGCCCGGCGGCCCGCTCACCGCGAAGGCCCGACGGGCGCGCATGACTGCCTCCCCCGGACTGGCCGCACTGATCTCGAGCGCCCGACCGGGCTGCTGCTGGGGACCCCGCCCGTGCTCCACCACGTCGTAGATGGCCATGCCCACCAGCATGGCCCGGAGCAGGCGCGAGCGACAGTCCCTGCGTGGGACGGATCAGGTCAGGTGACCGGCTCGAGGGCCGAGAGCAGCTCGTCGCAGGCCTCGACGCAGCGGCGGCAGGTCTTGGCGCACACCTCGCAGTGCAGGTGCATGTCGCCGTGCTTCTCGCACTCGACGGCGCAGGCGTGGCACATGGCGCGGCACGCCTGCAGGAGCGAGATGAGGAGCTCGTTGGACGTGGCGCCCGGGTGCCGCGAGAGCACTTTGGCCGTCGCGTCGCACACGTCGGCGCAGTCGAGGTTCTTCTGGATGCAGTCGCGCAGGTCGGCGACCATCTCCTCGGACAGG
Source organism: Knoellia sp. p5-6-4 (assembly GCF_029222705.1). Classification (NCBI taxonomy): domain Bacteria; kingdom Bacillati; phylum Actinomycetota; class Actinomycetes; order Micrococcales; family Intrasporangiaceae; genus Knoellia; species Knoellia sp. p5-6-4. The sequence continues at coordinate 1,782,583 of NZ_JARGZF010000001.1, read as the reverse complement.
CAGGCGTCGGCGCAGGCCGTGCACGAGTACACGCACTCCAGGCACGCGAGGATGCAGTTCTTCAGCACGGCCTCGTCGAGCTCGCCGACGCCCTTGGGGTGGGTCCTGAGCATCTCGCTCACAACGGTCATGGTTCCTCCGTCCGGATCGGGGTGGTCCCATTCGGGCACAGATCCGGGTCGTTCGCCACTGGAGATTGGCGTATCGCGCCGATGTCGGGAACTCGTCAGCGCCGGCCGCTGCGGCCGGCGCTCCCCACCTGCTCCTGCGGCCTAGTCACGCTCCCACGGGGCGGTCTCGCCCATCTTTGCGTAGTACTTCGCCAGGTGGTTCTTGACCCGCTCGATGTCACCCGCGGGCAGGTCGACCCCGCCCCGGGAGCCCTGCATCACGTTGCCGGCGGCCATCACCCCTCGCGGCACCGCCTTCAGCCTGCCGTCGATGACGTCGGCGATGAGCAGCTTGTAGGCCGTGAAGTTGTCGTCCTTGTCGCCGTCGTACCAGACGTGCGCGTCGCGGTACTTCGCGTTGGGGCCGTCCTGCGCGCCGGCCCACTCGCGCACCCGGCGCTCGGCGGCGTCGCCGTCCCACTCGCGGTCGCGGTCGGCGAGCGGCAGGTCCTGGAACTTCGTGACGGTCATGGTTACTCCTCCTCAGGCCGTGATGGTGCCGCCCTCGAACTGGCAGGTGAGCCGGCCCCCGTCGGAGACCGTGTCGCTGACCGGGTAGCCGTACCGGCCGCTCTCCCCTCCGGCAGCCTTCCACTCCCGCAGCACGTCGCCGTGCACGAGCCGCGCGGCGCCGCTGCCCAGCGCCCAGAGCTCCCCGCCCTGGAAGACCTGGTGCGACCCGCGCGAGTCCGAGGCCGCGTTGCCGGTGGGGTAGCCCAGGACACCGCCCTCGCGTCCGTTGGCCTGCCAGCCGGTGTTCATGACCCCGGCGACGGCGACGGTCGGGGTGTCGGCACTGCCGCAGACCCGCCCGGTCTGGAAGTCCTGGAGCCACCCCTGACGCGCCAGCCCCGAGATGCGGTTGCTGCGCGGGTAGCCCAGGGTGCCGCCCTCGCGGCCGGTGGCCGCCCAGACCGAGTAGGCCTCGCCGTAGATGGACTTGGTGGCGGTGGAGGCGCTGTCGAGGATGACGCCGCGTTGGAAGTCCTGGCGCCAGCCGCTGTCGCGCAGCCCGGAGACGCGGTTGCTGCGCGGGTACCCGAGCAGCCCACCCTCGCGCCCGGTGCCGTCCCACTGGGCGTAGGCCTCGCCGTAGACGCACTTGGTGCCGGTGGAGGCGCTGTCGAGGATGACGCCGTACTGGAAGTCCTGGCGCCAGCCGCTGTCGCGCAGCCCGGAGACGCGGTTGCCGCGCGGGTAGCCCAGCACCCCGCCCTCGCGCCCGGTGCCGTTCCACTGGGTCCAGGCAGCCCCGTAGACCACCTTGGCGGAGGTCTGCGGGCTGTCGGCGATGGCGCCGTGCTCGAAGAGCTGCACCCAGCCGCCGGAGCGCAGCCCGGTCAGCAGGTCGCTCGTGGGGTAGCCCAGGACGCCCTTGGGTCCACCCACCTGGGCCCACAGGTTCTTCACCGTGTTGGGCACCGCGCGGGTGCCGGTCTGGGTCGTCCGGTAGATCGAGCCGCCCTGGTAGACGACGTAGGTCCCCCGGCCGTCCCCGACGGAGGCGATCGGACCGGTGGACGCCTTGAGGAAGGAGCCCTGCTCGCCCATCGCCTTGTACTTGGCCGAGATGTAGCCCCACTGGGGCAGGCTGGGTGCGCTGTGCTCGGCGGTGCGGTCGTCGCGCAGCGAGGTCGTCGTGCAGTTGGCCCACTGGTACGGCGGCACGCAGCTGACCACCCGGCAGTGCACGCCGCCGCTGCACTTCACGTGAGTGTTGCACTGGCCGTAGCGGAAGGCGTTGCAGCAGATGCGACGCTGGTCGCAGCTGGCCGTCGACCCCGTGCCGCAGCTGCAGTTCCAGCAGCCCTTGTCGCAGATGTGGTCGCCGCTGCAGCCCGTCGAGCACCTCGAGCACGAGGCGTTGCAGTCGACGATGTAGCGGTAGCCGCCGCCGCACCAGGACGAGTCGGCCGCCTTCCACCACCCCGCGGCGAAGCTGCCGGGCGGGCACGAGTTCACGCCCTTGTTGATGGTGCTGCAGAAGACCGTCCACCCGCTCGAGGCGGTGTTCCCCGGCCCGCAGATGGTGCTGTATGCCGTGATCGGCCGCAGCGCGTACGCCCTGGGGTTGGTGGCCAGCGCCGACCCGGCGACTGCCGCGCCGACGAAGAAGCCGCGGCGACCGACGTTGCCGAACCGCTCGGAGACCCGGCTCACCAGCCCGACCAGGCCGCGCCGCTCCCCGCCGGTGATCTGCTCCAGGGTGCTGGTCATGACATCTCCCCTCGTCGGACCATGGTGGCCCGGTCGGTGACGTGCAGGCCGCGTACCACCTCGGCCGCTCGGGGCACGGTGGCCATCCGCCGCGAGTGGCTCCCGATGACGGTGAAGAGGCAGAACGCCCGGCCACCGACGCTGAAGAAGTGCTGCGAGGCGCTGCGTCCGGGCAGCGGCCGCTGGAGGCGGTTCGGCCCGAACTGCGAGGGGGCCAGCCGGGGCATGCCCTGGTCGGCGAAGAGCCCCTGGTCGGCGATGTCGGAGCCGTACTCGACGAGGGAGATGAAGACGTCCTCGGAGCTGAGCAGGTCGACGACCCCGCTGCCGAAGTCGCCGCGCCCGGTGGGCAGGTCGATGGTGCTGGCGTGCAGGATCGGCCGCATCACCTCACCGTTGGGCTCGACGGCCTCGGTCGCCATGCCGCGCAGGCCCGGCGACACCCCGTTGGGCACGCTCTGGGCCGGCGTCGCCCGGCGCTCGATCGCGAGGCGCCAGCCCTGCGGAGGTGCGCACCTCAGTCCGTACTTCTCCACTGCCATCAACTCCCCAATGCGGCGGCGCCCAGTGCCACCGCTCCTGCCGCCAGTGCCACCCTAGCGATGGCATCCGCCGGTTTTGTCCACTTTTCGACCGTGCTGAAGATTCTGTGCAAGGAGGCCCGGTCCCGCACCCCGGCCATCGCCACCGAGGGCAGGGCCCGCACCAGCCCGAAGACGCCTCCGATGAGCAGGCCCGCCGTCGGCGAGCCGGACAGCAGCGCCAGCACCACCACGGCATACGTCGTGGAGCTCGTGATGATGGTGACCAGCCCGAACCCCAGCTGGGCGCCGAAGCCGACCCCGTAGACCCAGCCGCGGTAGCGGGTCAGCCACTGCTCGTCGACCTGGCGGCGCCACGACGGCAGCTCGCGCCCGCCGATGCGCAGGTCGAGCGCGAGGCCGGCCAGCAGCAGCAGGGCGGCCAGGCCCAGCACCCAGGGTGAGGACCGCCGGGCCGCGGGCAGCACCGAGCCGAGCAGGCCGAAGAGGCCCCCGAGGGTGAGGCCCCCGACCAGGGACCCGATGACGTATGCCGTGGTGGTCACCCACCAACGGGAGGCGCGGGCCCGCTCACCGAGCGGGCTGATGCTCGAGAGCATCGACTCACCTCAAGGCGACCACGTGGCGCGGAGCGCGGCCACGGCGGCCATCGGCAGGCCGATGACGAGGGCGAGGCGGGTGGGGTCCATGTCAGGCGGGGCTCAGCGCCCGTGCTGGTGGGCGTGGGTGTGCTGGTCGTTCGGGTGGTCGTGCACCTCGCCGGGTTCCGCGTCCGGCGGCTCGTAGAGGCTGGGGTGCCCGGGGTGGATGCCCGTGTCGAGCAGCTCGCGGTCCATCCGCGGGAGGTTGTCGTGCTCACCCCGCTCGGAGACCTCGCCCGCGCCGAGGGTGCCGGGGCCGGTGCGCCCGGCGGCGGCGCGGGCGTCGGCGGAGTCGGCCACGGCCTGGCTCATGAGGTCGCGCACCTGCGGCCACGTGGTCGAGGAGCCCTCACCGGTGATGACCCCGTCCTCGACGAAGACGAAGTAGGGCGAGCCGGGGATGCCGTAGTCGGTCCAACCCGCGGAGGACTGCACCACCTCGAGGCGGTCACCGGCGAGCTGGCGCAGCGTGGTGACGCTCTCCTCCGCGGGACCCTTGGCCACCACGACGAGCCGGGCGTCGCCGGGCACGTCGACCGGGCCGTGGCGGAACTCCTCCCAGAAGGTCTGGCAGACGCTGCAGCCACTGGAGAGGAAGGCCAGGAGGGTTCGCTGGCCCTGCCCCGTCACGGTGACGGTGCGCTCCTGCCGGTCGAGCGTGGTGCCGACGACGTCGGCGGCTCGGCTCGACTCGGGGCGGGCGTTGGCCACCACGCCGCTCTCGAGGTCGACGCTCACCGGGCCGGGGCCGCCCGACGCGCCGGGGCCGGCCTCCTTCTCGAGCTCGAGCCCGGCGCCGAGCTCGTGCAGGGCCTTCAGGATGAGCGCGTGGCTGCGCAGCAGCCCCAGGACGAGCACCCCGAGAAGGGCGATCGCCACCCCCTCGGCGATCACGATGGCAAGCATGGGGTCATCACCTTCTGTTGGTGGACGCGGTCTCGAGGGCGGCGCCCGTGCTGCGGACGGCGGCCGGGGTCACGGTGGGCAGGACGGCCAGGGCCTGCCACGCGAGGAAGGTGATCAGCGCCGCGAGGGCCAGCGTGCCCACAAGGGTGGCGGGGTCGGCCGACCACCCGGCGCGATCGGGGGCGACCGCCACGACGCCGGCGAGGACGGCGAGCCCGGACGTGACCGCGAGGTGGCTGCGGGTGGGCGGGGTGTCGGCCCTGCCGAAGCAGCCGCACGAGCCCAGCACCCCACCGCGCCGCAGCGCCAGCGACACGAAACCGGTGAAGAGCAGGTATGCCGCGCAGACCAGGGCGGCGTTCAGCGCACCCGGGCGGGCGATGGCCCACAGGCCCAGGGCGACCTCCGCAGCGGCGATGCCGCGGACCAGCGAACGCCCGGCGGGCAGACCCGCGGAGCGCAGGGCCCGCACGAGGGGCATGGGGTCGCCGATCTTGGGCACCCCCGCTCCGACGAGGAGCGCGGAGGCGGCCAGGAACGGCGCGGCGAGCTCACCCGACATGGGCCATGACCCTACCCCCAGTGACGGCGGGAGGGGAGACGCGACAGGGCCGGGCGCCGTTCGGCGCCCGGCCCCGTGTGGCCGTGGGGGGAGTCAGCTCGAGGAGCCCTTCCCGCCGTTGCCCTTCGCCGTGCCGCCGGCGTCGGTGCCCGTGGTGCCCTCGGGCGTGGACTCGAACGGCGTGTCGGTCGTCGCCGCCGTCGGCATGCCCGTCACGTCGTCGACCGGCGTGACCGCAGTGGTGTCCGCGTCCTTCTTGCCAGCCTTCTCCTTGGCCGCGTCGGCGACCTCGGAGGCCTTCTCCTTGGCCGTCTCCGCAGCAGCGGTGGCCTTCTCCTTGGCGGTCTCGGCCAGGGAGGTCACCTTGTCCTTCGCCGCGGCCGTGGTCGACCCGCTCGCGCCACCCACGCCGGTGCCCGCCGTCCCGGGGGCCGTGTAGGTGTCGCCCAGCGGCGTCGCCCACGGGTCCTCGCGGGGCGCGGACTTCTTGAAGAACGCCGCCGCCGCGGCCGCCACCGCAGCAAGGATGCCCAGCGTCAGCAGGACCCTTCCCTTGCGGTGCCGGGGCTTGGCGACCGCCTCGCCCTTGAGCACCGAGAGCGCGTCGCCGCTGCGGTCGGTCAGGTCGACGGCGTTGGCGCGCGCGGCCGCCGAGGCTGCGGCGACCGCTGCGATGGCCTCGGCCACTTTCGGCAGCAGGTCGTCGACGATCTTGTCGCGGGCGGTGTCGACCTTGGGGGCGAGCCCCTCGACGGCCCGCTCCAGCTTCGGGGCAGCCACCTCGATGCCGTGCTCGACGCGGGGCATCGCCCAGTCCTTGGCCTGCACGGCGCGCTCGCGGGCGACCTCCGCCGCGGCCTCCGCGGCCGGAACAACGCGCTCCTTGAGCTGAGTCATCTGGGCGGCTGCCTGCTGGGCCTGTGCCTGCGCCTGCTCTTGTACCTGCTCGGACTTGCTCTTGGTGCGGAACACCATGCCTCCTTGGGTGAGCTCGTTGCGTCTGACGCCCATCCTGCCGTGTTTCACCCGCTGGGCAACCCCGAAGCCCGCATCGGTGCCACAGGGTGAGCAGGGCCACGGTGGTCCCCACGTGGAAGGATGCCCACCATGAACGTCACCCTCCACACGAACCACGGCGACATCAACCTGACCCTCTTCCCGGACCACGCGCCCAAGACGGTCGAGAACTTCGTCGGCCTGGCCACCGGACAGAAGGAGTACAAGGACGACGCCGGGCGGACCAGCCCCACGCCCTTCTACGACGGCCTGAAGTTCCACCGCGTCATCCCCGGCTTCATGATCCAGGGCGGCTGCCCGCTCGGCCAGGGCATGGGCGGGCCGGGCTACGCCTTCGACGACGAGATCAACCCCGACAAGGACTTCACCAAGCCCTACATGCTGGCGATGGCCAACGCCGGCAAGCGCATGGGCAAGGGCACCAACGGGTCGCAGTTCTTCATCACCGTCGGCCAGACCACCTGGCTGCAGGGCAAGCACACCATCTTCGGCGAGGTCGCCGACGGCCCGAGCCGCGAGGTCGTCGACGCGATCGCCGGCGTCCAGACCGGTGCGAACGACAAGCCGGTGCAGGACGTTGTCATCGAGAGCGTGACCGTCGGCGAGTAGGAGCCGGCAGCACCGACCCGGCACCGAGCGAGACCACAGGTGAGATGCATCGATGAGTGAGCCCACGGCATACCAACAGCAGGCCCCGCCTGTCTGCCCCCGGCACCCCGACCGTGTCTCCTACGTCCGCTGCCAACGCTGCGGCCGCCCGACCTGTCCCGAGTGCCAGCGGACGGCCGCCGTCGGGGTGCAGTGCGTCGACTGCGTGAAGGCCCAGGCGGCCACCATGCGCTCGGCGACCACCGTCTTCGGCGGCCGTGTCACCGACCGCCCCGTGGTCACCATCACCATCGTCGTCCTGTGCGTGCTCGTCTGGATCGCCCAGCAGGCCGACGCCAGGGTGACCGCGCAGATCTGGTTCATCCCCGCCCTCGGGGAGGAGGAGCCCTACCGCTTCCTCTCCTCCGCGTTCGCGCACGCACCGCGCCAGATCATGCACATCGTGTTCAACATGCTGGCGCTGTGGCTGGTGGGTGGGCAGTACCTCGAGCCGCTCCTCGGCCGCCTGCGCTACGCCGTGCTGTACTTCCTCAGCGCGATCGGCGGGTCGGTCATGCTGCTGCTGCTCGCGCAGCCGCCGTCCGGCCCGGTGGTGCGGTGGGAGGACCTCGGCTCGTGGGGAACCCCGGCGGTGGGCGCCTCGGGCGCGGTCTTCGGCCTGTTCGGCGCCCTGCTCGTGCTGAACCGCAAGCTGGGCCGGTCGTCCTCGGGCATGTACGCCACCCTCGTGATCAACGCGGTCCTCGGCTTCGTCATCCCCAGCGTCGCCTGGCAGGCGCACCTCGGCGGCTTCCTCACCGGCATCGCGGTGGCGGCCGTGTTCGCCGCCACGCAGGAGCGCACCAAGCGCCGCTGGCAGTGGCCGGGCGTCGCCCTCGTCGGCGTGGTGGTCGTGGTGGCGGCGCTCGCCAAGTACGCCCTGGCCCCCGACCTCGGCGTCACCTTCGCGCTCGGCTGATCCACACCGAGCGCCAGCCCGGGCTCGCACCCCCTCTCGACCACAGGCCCCGGCCCCGCGCCGGGGCCTACGTCTTTCTCCGTGCCCATGTGGACGGGGCCTCGTCCTTTTGCTGTATTACACGCCTGTCATTTGTCCCCAGCTGGGGACAAGCCTGTGGACAAGCCCCAGATCTGTGCACACGGCATACCCATCTGTGGATAACCAGGGGACAACCCGTGTGGCAGGGGGGAGACAGCCGAAGGGGCCCTGCGCGGCCGCCGCTCGGGAAAGAGCCGCGGCCGCGCAGGGCCCCTTGGAGGAGGAGCGAGCGGTCAGCGCCAGCGGGTCGTCATGGCGAAGCCGGCCATCATGAGGCCGAACCCGGCGGCGAGGTTCCAGCGGCCCCACGCCTCGACCGGGTACTGCTGGCTCGAGATGTAGAACGTCACGACCCAGATCAGGCCCAGGACCATCAGGCCGAGCATGACCGGCACGAACCATGGTGGGTTGCCGACCTTGGCCTTGGCGGGCTTGGCGGGCGGGGTGTAGGCGCGCTTCTCGCGGCCCTTGGACTCCGGCACCGGACACTCCTCGTACTCGTGAACAGCGGGGGGATGCGTTTGGCATAGCGTAGTGCCATGTCCAGCCAGCGCCTGACGTGGTTGACGCGGCGCCCGACCTTCTGGTCCGCCGCGGTGCCCCTTGTTGCCCTGGGCGCCGGCGTGCTGTTCGCGACCAGTGCGTCGACCGCTGCCGGCACCGACCTGCGCTCGAGCGCGTCGGGGCTGCCGGACGTCATCCGCGAGCAGGCGCGCCGGAACGCCGAGACCGCGGCCCAGGTGCGCAGCCTGCAGGCGGAGGTCGACCGGCTCTCCTCCGACGAGGCGCCGGGCGACGTGCGGGTGACCCAGCTGACCGAGCAGGCCGAGGCGCTCACCGCGTCCGCCGGCACCCGAGAGGTGCGCGGCCCCACCGTCTCGGTCGAGCTGAGGGACGCCCAGATCCCCTCCGACCAGCTGCCGGAGGGGTTCACCGTCGACGACATCGTGGTGCACCAGCAGGACGTCCAGGGCGTGGTCAACGCCCTGTGGGCCGGGGGCGCCGAGGCGATGATGATCATGGACCAGCGGATCATCAACACCAGTGCGGTCCGGTGTGTCGGCAACACCCTCATCCTGCAGGGCAGGGTCTACTCCCCACCCTTCGTCATCACCGGCATGGGCAACCCGCAGGCCATGCTCAAGGCGCTCGACGACAGCCCCGCGGTCGACATCTACCGGCAGTACGTGGACGCCATCGGGCTGGGGTATGAGGTCAGAACCAGCCCAGAGCGGACATTCCCCGCCTACGCTGGCTCCGTGAACCTCGAGTACGCCTCGGTGCCCCGTTGAACCGCGCTGTCCGCTCGGTGGTCGGGGGCCTCGGCGACATCTTGGTGACGGCCGGTCTCGTGCTCCTGCTCTTCGTCGCGTGGCAGCTGTGGTGGACCGACGTCGAGGCGAACCGCGCGCAGGACGGCACGGTCCAGGCGCTGGCCCGCGACTTCGGTGGCAAGGGAGGCACCGCGCCGACGGCCGCGCCCAACGAGAAGCCCGCGCCGGTGAAGTTCGGGGAGGCCTTCGCGATCGTGCGGATCCCGCGGCTCGGCGCGGACTACGCCCGGCCGCTGCTCGAGGGCACGGACTACGAGACCCTCAAGGAGGGCCTCGGGCGCTACGAGGGCGCTGCGGAACCGGGGGCCATGGGCAACCTGGCCATCGCGGGGCACCGCACGACCTACGGCCGGCCGCTGCACGACATCGACCGCCTGCGCAAGGGCGACAAGGTCATCGTCGAGACCAGGACCGGTTACTCCGTGTATGCCGTGGACAGCCACGAGATCGTGCCGCCCACCGCGGTGGAGGTGCTCGCGCCGGTGCCGAAGAAGCCCGGCGCCGCGCCGAACGGCGCGTGGCTGACCATGACCGCCTGCCACCCGAAGTACAGCGCGGCCGAGCGCTACATCCTCTTCGCCAAGCTGGTGCGGACCTACCCCCGCGAGCAGGGACTGCCGCCCGGCACCCTCGCCGTCCCCGGAAAGAGCTCCTGATGATCTACAGCGCCCTCTGGCGGGCCCTGCCCGGGCCGACGGTGCTCAAGGCCGTGCAGGCCCTCGTGCTCGTCGCCCTGGCGGTGGCGGTCCTCTTCCTGTGGGTCTTCCCCCGCATCGCGCCGTCGATGCCCTTCAACGAGAACACGGTCGGAACCGCGCTGCCGGCCGGCTCCCCCTTCGGCGCCCACGGCGGCGAGACCGGACGGGGTGGCGCATGACCCGGGTGCTCGTCGTCGACAACTACGACAGCTTCGTCTTCACCATCGTCGGCTACCTGGAGCAGATGGGCGCCGACTGCACCGTCGTGCGCAACGACGCCGTCACCCCCGACGAGGCCGACTCCTTCGACGGCGTGCTGGTATCGCCCGGCCCAGGAACCCCGGTGGAGGCGGGGGTGTCGATGGGCATGATCGAGGCCTGCGCCGAGCGCTCGCAGCCGATGCTCGGGGTCTGCCTGGGCCACCAGGCCCTCGGTGCGGTCTTCGGCGCCGACGTGGTGCGCGCCCCCGAGCTGCTGCACGGCAAGACCTCGCAGGTGTTCCACGACGGCACGGGCGTGCTCGAGGGCCTCCCCTCACCGTTCACCGCCACCCGCTACCACTCGCTGACCATCGACCCGCCGACCCTGCCTGACGAGCTCGTGGCCACCGGCCACACCGAGTCGGGCGTGATCATGGCGGTGCGCCACGCGACCCTGCCGCTGCACGGCGTGCAGTTCCACCCCGAGAGCGTGCTCACCGAGGGTGGCCACCGCATGCTGGCCAACTGGCTCGCGGCCTGCGGCATGGCCGACGCGCTGCAGCGGGCCGATGGCCTCAGCCCGCTGGTGCGCGACGCCGAGGGAGTGGCCCGGATGGTCGCCGCCGGCTGACGGTCTCGCGTCGACACGCTGGGGAACAGCCCTTCCTCACCGACGCGAGGGCCGTTTCCCAGCGTGTCGACGGCACACCGTCAGGGGGTCGTCGTCGCCGGCGCGCTGGGGGTCTCGGGCAGCGGCAACGTCGTGGTCGTCGGCTCCGGCTCCGTCGTCGGCGTCTGCGTCGTCGGCGTCTCCGTGGGGGTCGGAGGTGCCGGCCGGGCCACGGTCAGGGTGATCTGGCTGCCGTAGTCGGCCAGCTTGCCGTCGGGGACGCTCTGCTTGAGCACCGTGTCCTCCGGCTTGTCGCTCTCGACGTAGGTCGTCTTGTTCTTGAACCCGAGGTCGCTGAGGACGCTGGCCGCCTCGTCACGGGTCATGCCGACCACGTCGGGCACCTCGACCTTCCCGCTCGAGACCTTGAGCGTGACCGCCGAGCCGACCTCGACGCTCGCGCCCGCAGACGGCTCGGTCTCGATGACGTTGCCGCGCTCCACGCGGGTGTTGTTGACCGCCTCGGTGCCGCCGAGGGTGAGCCCCACGTTCTTCAGGGCCTGCTCGGCCTCCGCCACCGTGAAGCCGGTGAGGTCGGGCACCTCGGTCGTGGTCGGTCCGGCCGAGACGCTGAGGGTGACCTTGGAGTTGCGCTGCACCTGCTCGCCGCCCTGCGGGTTCTGCTCGACGACCGTGCCCTCCTCCTTGGTGGAGGGCACCGACTGCACCTCGGGCACCAGCTCGGCGGCGCGGATCCTCGCCTCGGCGGTCGCAACGGGCAGGTTGACCACCGATGGCACGGTGACGGTGCCCCCGCCGCTCGGGGGGTTGTCGAACAGCGACCGGCCGGCGATGGCCATCAGGGCAACGGCACCGAGCACGGCCACGACCAGCAGCACGTAGCCCAGCCCGCGCCGCCTGCGCGGTTCCTCCTCGTCGGGGTCGTGGCCGATGGCCGGCAGGGTCGCGGTGTTGCCGTGGGCGCCCGTGGGGCCGCCCGGTGCGTCGGCGCCGGCCGCGGCGGCTGCCGCGCCCGCTCCCAGCACCGTGGTGCCCTCGCCGGCGAGGGTGTCGAGGGCGACGGTCTGGTCGGCCGCGGCGAGACCCGCCGCACCGGCGGCCCCGGCAGCGGTGCCGAGCGCAGCAGCGCTGATCGGGCGACCGAGACGGGCCGCCTGCAGGTCGGAACGGAACGAGACCGCGTCCTGGTAGCGGGCCTCGCGGTCCTTCACCAGGGCGTGCAGGACGACGGCGTCGAGTGAGCGGTCGACGTCGGCGTTGAACGTCGAGGGGCGAGGCGGCGCTTCGCCGACGTGCTGGTAGGCGATCGCCACCGGCGAGTCACCCTTGAACGGTGGGCGACCGGTGAGCAGCTCGAAGAGCAGGCAGCCCGTGGAGTACAGGTCTGACCGGGCGTCGACCTGCAGTCCCTGCGCCTGCTCCGGGGAGAGGTACTGGGCGGTGCCGATGACGGCTTGGGTCTGGGTCATCGTGGCGCTGGTGTCGGCGACCGCCCGGGCGATGCCGAAGTCCATCACCTTGATCTCGCCGTGCTTGCCGATCATCACGTTGGCCGGCTTGATGTCGCGGTGCACGATGCCCATGCGGTGGCTGTAGGAGAGGGCGTCGAGGACGCCCTCGGTGATCCGCGCCGCCTCGGCCGGCTCCAGCGGAGAGCGGTCGTTGAGCAGCTCGCGCAGGGTCTGGCCCTCGACGTACTCCATGACGATGTAGGGGATGGACAGACGCGATCCACCCGACTCGATGGCGTGGTCCTCGCCCGAGTCGTAGACCGCCACGATGGAGGCGTGGTTCAGGCCCGCCGCGGACTGCGCCTCCCGGCGGAAGCGCACCAGGAACGAGGTGTCGCGGGCGAGGTCGCTCCGCAGCATCTTGATGGCCACGGGGCGAGAGAGCCGCGTGTCGTGGCCGAGGTGCACCTCGGCCATGCCGCCACGCCCGAGCAGCTCGCCCACCTCGTAGCGGCCACCCAGAACCTGCGGGGTCGCGGTCACTGCCTGTTGCCTCCGTCATCGCCTCCGCCCGCGCCGGTCGCGGCGGCGGGGGTCGTGCTGGTCGTGGTGCTGGGGGTCGCCGGAACGTCCTGGTCGGCCGCCACCGTGGTGCGCAGCTGCACCAGAGGGGTGAGGGCGCCCTCCTGCCCCGACGACGAGATCGCCATGACCACGATCGCGACCAGCGCGGCCAGCACCGCAGCACCGGGCAGGAGCCAGCGGCGCACCGCTCCCGCTTGGGGAGGGGTCAGCACGCTCGCCGGGGCCGGAGGCGTCTGGGGCGACAGCGTCATGGCGCCCGTGGGCACGGACGGGTCCGGCGTGAGCAGTCCGGCACCGGAGACCACCGGCGCGACGGCCGACTCTGCGCCCTCGACGAGCTCCTGCGGCACGGTGCCTACCGGCAGGTGGAGGGCCTCGGCCATGGCCTCCCCGCTGGCCGGCCTGCGGGCCGGGTCCTTGGCCAGCCCGGCCATGACCGTGGTGCGCAGCGGGTCGGGCACGTCTGCGGGCAGCTGCGGGGCGGGCTGGCTGACGTGTGCCAGGGCCGTGGTGATCATCGAGTCACCGGCGAACGGTCGGATGCCGGTGATCAGCTCGTATCCGACGACCGCGAGGGCGTAGAGGTCGCTGGCAGGGCCGGCGGGCTGGCCCTGCGCCTGCTCCGGCGCAAGGTAGTGCGGCGTGCCGAGCACCTCCCCGGTCTGGGTGAGCTGGGCGCCAGCGATCGCGCGCGAGATGCCGAAGTCGGTCAGCCTGGCGTAGCCCTCGTCATCGACGACGATGTTGGCCGGCTTGACGTCACGGTGGACCACCCCCGCCTGGTGGGCGGCGTTGAGGGCCAGCGCCGCCTGGTACAGGATGTCGGTGACCTCCCCCGCCGGCAGCGGAGCCCGCTCCTTGATGATCTCCGACAGCGGCTTGCCCTCGATCAGCTCCATGACGAGGTATGCCGAGTGTGCGCCTTCGCCGAAGTCGTGCACCGTGGCGATGTTGGGGTGCTGCAGGGCGGCGCTGTGCTTGGCCTCCGCGCGGAAACGCTCGAGGAAGCCCTCCTCGCTGGCGGTGTCCGGGCGCAGCACCTTGACGGCCACCGGGCGCTCGAGCGTCTCGTCGACGGCCCGCCAGACCTGCCCCATCCCGCCGGTCGCGATGATCTCCTCGAGCCGGTAGCGCTCGGCCACCAACAGTCCGGGCTCGTAGTTCACTTCTGGATCACCGCTTCCATGACGGCCTTGGCGATGGGTGCTGCGACCCGGCCGCCGGCGGCCTCGTTTCCGGCGTTGCCGCCGTCTTCCACCACCACGGCGACCGCGACCTGCGGGTCGTCTGCCGGGGCGAATCCGGTGAACCACGCATGGGGCGCCTTCCCGGTCGCGTGCTGCGCGGTGCCGGTCTTGCCGGCCACGCTCACGCCGCCGATCTGGGCCGCCTGGCCCGATCCGCTCTTCACAACTGCCTCCATCATCCGGGTGAGCGCACTGGCGTCGTCGGCCGACACGGCCTGGGACAGTTGCGAGGGCGACGCCTCTTCGATCGTGTCGAGGTCAGAGCTGAGGACGCTCTTGACCAGGTAGGGCTTCATCACGATGCCGCGGTTGGCGACGCCGGACGAGATCATGGCGACCTGCAGCGGCGTCACGCGCACGTCGTACTGGCCGATCGCCGCCTGTGCCAGCTGGGGCTGGTTGAGCTCACCGGGAATGCTGCTCGGGGTCACCCGCATGGGGATCGCCAGGCTGTCACCCACACCGAACTTGGCGGCCTGCGAACGGAAGTCGTCGGCGCCGAGCTCCATGCCGAGCCACCCGAAGGCGGTGTTGCAGGAGATCTCCAGCGCGCGCTTGAGGGTGGTCTCGTCGTTCGGGCCACACGCCTGCTTGTTGCTGTTGGGCAGGTCCGCGCTCGTCTGGGGGAGGTCGAGGACGGCCGGGCCGGGGACCTTGCTCTCCTCCGTCCACTTGCCCGAGGAGAGGGCTGCGGCCGCGGTGACGATCTTGAAGGTGGAGCCCGGCGGGTAGAGGTTGCCGCCGATGGCGCGGTTGACCAGGGGACGTGCAGGGTCGGCGTTGAGCTTCTTCCACGAGGCCACGACCTCCTTGGTGTCGTGGACCGTGAGTGAGCCGGGGTCGTAGTCGGGGTTGCTGACCATGGCCAGGATCGCGCCGGTCCGTGGGTCGAGTGCGACCACGGCGCCTCTCTGGTCGCCGAGGGCCTTGTCGGCGGCCTCCTGCGCCTTCGGGTTGATGGTCAGCTCGAGGCTCGCGCCGGCGGCCTTGCGGCCCGTCAGCATGTCCGAGACGCGGCGGTAGAAGAGCTTGTCGGACTGGCCGGAGAGCAGGGCGTTCTCGGTCGCCTCGAGCCCACCGCCGGGGCCATAGACGAACGAGTAGTAGCCGGTCACGTGGGCGTAGCGGCGGGCTTGAGGATAGGTGCGCAGCCACTTCAGCTCGTCGTTGCTGGGCTTCGACAGGGCGGCCGGGCTGCCGTCCACCAAGATCTGCCCGCGCTCGCGCGCGTAGGTCGCGAGCAGGGTCCGACGGTTGTCCGGGCGCTCCTGGAGCTCCTTGGCCTCGACGAACTGGATCCAGGTCGAGGAGACCAGCAGGACCATGAACAGCGCCGCGACGACGACCGACAGGCGGCGGATGGGGGCGTTCACCGCAGCTTCACCACCTCGGTGGCCTCGGCCTCGCGGGCCGGGCCGGCCATCTCCGTCTCGGGCAGCGGGCGACGCGCGTGGTCGCTGATGCGCAGCAGGAGGGCGACCAGCGACCAGTTGGCCAGCAGCGAGGAACCGCCGTAGGAGAGGAACGGCATGGTCAGGCCCGTCAGTGGGATGACCCGGGTGACCCCGCCGACCACGACGAAGCACTGCAGGGCGACCGAGAACGACAGGCCGGCGGCGAGCAGCTTGCCGAATCCGTCACGCACGCCGAGCGCGGTGCGCATGCCGCGCTCGACCAGGAGCAGGTAGAGCATGAAGAGCGCGAAGACGCCGAAGAGGCCGATCTCCTCGCCGAAGCTCGGGACGATGAAGTCGGACTCGGCGAAGTAGGTCAGGTCGGGCCGGCCGCGGCCGAGCCCGGAGCCGAACAGGCCGCCGTTGGCCATGCCCATCAGGCCGCGGGCGAGCTGGTCGGAGACGGCGAGGGCCTGCGGCGAGAAGGTGTCGAGCCAGAGCAGCACGCGCTGCTGCACGTGCCCGAAGAGCAGGTAGGCGATGTAGGCGCCGCCGCTGAAGAGGAGCAGGCCGATGGCGATCCACGAGGTGCGCTCGGTCGCGACGTAGAGCATGGCCACGAAGAGGCCGAAGAACAGCAGCGAGGAGCCGAGGTCCTTCTCGAAGATCAGCACCGCCAGGCTGGCGGCCCAGGCGACGAGGATGGGGCCGAGGTCGCGGGCGCGGGGCAGGGTGAAGCCGAGGATCTTGCGACCGGCGAGGGAGAGGACGTCGCGGGTCTGCACGAGGTAGCCCGCGAAGAACACGGCCAGCACGATCTTGGCGATCTCCCCCGGCTGGAAGGAGAACGGACCGAGGCCGATCCAGATGCGTGACCCGTAGACCTGGCGGCCCAGGCCCGGCACCAGCGGGAGGATGAGCAGGCCGAAGCCGACCGCTGCCGCGGTGAACGTGTAGCGCCGCAGCGTGCGGTGGTCCTTGAGGAAGAACAGCACGGCGGCGGCGATGGCCACGGCGAGGGCGCTCCACGTCAGCTGCTTGAGGGCCAGGCCCTCGGCGATGTCCTTGCCGGCGGCGATGTCGAGCCGGTGGATCATCACCAGCCCGAGGCCGTTGAGCAGGGTCACGATGGGCAGCAGCAGAGGGTCGGCGTAGGAGGCGCGCCACCGCAGCAGCAGGTGGAAGCCCAAGGTGATGACGAGCAGACCGGTGCCGTGGGCGAGCAGACCGGGTGGGAAGCTGCCCGAGGTGGCCAGGCCGACGTTGAGGTAGGCCAGCACGACGATGCCGACGGCGAGCAGCAGCAGGGCCAGCTCGACGTTGCGGCCCTTGCGCGGAGGCAGCGAGGAGACGGTGGTCATGGCGTCGCCGTGGCGGTGGTGCTCGTGGGGCTGGTCGGGCCCGGCGTGGTGGTCGTGGTGGTCGTAGGGGTCGAGGACGCCGCGGAGGTGCCACCGCAGGTCCCGCCGGCCGCCTTGCGCGAGACGCAGCGGACGGCCTCCTCGCGCAACCGGTTCACCCGCTCCTCGGCGTCGGCGAGGGTGCTCGTGGTGATCGTGTTCTGCACCTGGGTGCGGTAGAAGTCCGGCAGGTCCGCGGTCGAGATGGACGAGAGCTGCTCGACCTTGCTCAGCCGGATGGGCCCGAGGTCCTGCGAGACGCCGCGGAAGATGGCCACCTGGCCGTCCTCGACGCCCACGTAGAACTGGCGCTGCACCCAGTACCACCCGGCATACGCGCCGCCGCCGAGCACGACCAGCACGAGCAGGAGGGCCAGCCCACGACGCAGCCACCGGGCGGGACCGGCGCTGGGGGCTTCCTCGGCGAGGGTGACCCCGTCGTCGTCGGCGGCGCCGGTGGCCTCCCGGGAGAGGGCGGCGGCCTTGGCGGCCGGGGTGAGGGGCACCGGGCGCGTGCCGCCCTTGGTGCGCTGGGCCGCAGCACCGACGACCTGTGGCACGGTCGAGGGGGCCGAGCCGCTGTCGAGGTCGACGACGTCGGCCACCACGACGGTGACGTTGTCGGGGGCGCCGGCCTTCATGGCCAGCTCGACGAGGCGGTCGGCAGTCGGGCCCACGGGCTGGCCGGCCGACAGCACCTCCTCGATGGTGTCGCGCGCGACGAAGCCGGAGAGGCCGTCGGAGCACAGCAGGAAGCGGTCGCCGGGACGGACCTCGCGGACCATGAGGTCGGGCTCGTCGTCGTGCGCGCCGGTGAGCACGCGGGTGACGAGGGAGCGCTGCGGGTGGCTGTCGGCCTCCTCCTCGGTGATGCGGCCGTCGTCGACGAGGGACTGCACGAAGGAGTGGTCGTGGGTGATCTGCGAGAAGGTACCGCCGCGCAGCAGGTAGGCGCGGGAGTCACCGATGTGGGCAAGGGCGACCTTGTTGCCGGCACGCAGCAGCGCGGTGACCGTGGTGCCCATGCCCTGGAGCTCGGGCGTGTGCTCGATCTGGGACTGGATCTCGGCGTTGGCCGACGCCAGCGTGTGCACCAGGTGGTCGGTGACGTCGTCGCCGCCGTGGCTCTCGCCGTCGAGGGAGACCATCCGGCCGATGGCTATCGAGCTGGCGATGTCGCCGCCGGCGTGGCCGCCCATGCCGTCGGCGACCACGAGGAGGTGCGGGCCGGCATACCCGGAGTCCTGGTTCTCCGAGCGCACCAGCCCCACGTCGGAGCGGGCCGCGTAGTCGAGCGCGATCTTCATGGCGCCAACCCGTCAGTTCCGCAGCTCGACGACGGTCCTGCCGACGCGCAGCACGCTGCCGACCGCGACCGGAGCCGGCTCGCTGAGTCGCTCGGTGCCCAGGAAGGTTCCGTTGGTGGAGCCGAGGTCCTCGACGAACCACTGGCCGTCACGCTCGAAGATGCGGGCGTGCCGGCCGGAGGCGAAGTCGTCGTCGAGCACGAGGGCGCACTCGGGGTTGCGGCCGATCAGCGTGCCCGACTCGCGCAGGCGCAGGCTGGTGCCCGCCAACGGACCTTCGGTGACGGTCAGCGAGTGCGGCACCCGGCTGCCGCGGCGCGGCTTCTTCTGGGGCGAGGGCTTCGGCTTCGCGGGCTTGGCGGCGCGGTCACCGGAGCGGCGGCCGGGCAGGCGGCTGACGACGCGGGTGCCGTAGAGGTCGCCCCGGAGCACGCCGACGACGCTGAAGACGAAGACCCACAGGAGGATGAGCAGACCCAGGCGGATGATCGTGAGGGTGAGTTCACTCATACGGTGCGATCACCGCCGACCGGCGCGGTAGGTGACAGTGGTCCGCCCGACGGTGATCCGGTCCCCGTCCGCCAGGCGTTGGCTGCTGATGCGCTCGCTGTTGACGAACGTGCCGTTCGTCGAGTTGAGGTCGCGGATGCTGGCGACCAGGTGCGGTCCGTCCGTGGTGACCCGGATCTCGCTGTGGCGGCGCGAGATGCCCGGGTCGTCGAGCACGATGTCGGCGCTGTCGTCACGGCCGAGCACGGTCATGGCGCCCATCAGCGGGTAGCGCTCGCCATCGACGTCGAGCCACGGACGGTCGGCAGGGTTGACCCGCCGTGGGGCCTGCGGCGGCGCCACGGGGGCCTGGCGCTGCGTGGCCTCGAGCCCGTCGTCGTCGACGGGGGTCTGCCGGGGTGCCGGCTGCGGCGCCGGTGGCGCCGGCTGGTGGGTGCCCGTGGTGCCGGTGTGGCGGGCGGTCGAGGTGCGCAGGCGGAAGACACCCGTCTCGAGGTCGTCGGCCGGGGAGAACATCACCTGCAGTGGCCCGCCCGGCTGGTAGCGCTGTGACTCGGCGTGCTCCTGGGCCGCCGCGATGAGCTCGCGCTCGAGCTCCTCGTCGTAGGCGGAGAGCCGCTCGTAGTCGGTCTCGCTCAGCTCGACGGTGAACAGGTTGGGCACGAAGGTCCGGCCGTGGCCCACCACGGCGGCGCGGTCGTCCATGGCCCGGCGGATCGCGCTCGCGATCTCGACCGGCTGCACCTCGGACTTGAACGCACGCGCGAAGGCACCATTGACGGCACGCTCGAGGCGTTGCTCGACCCGGTCGAACAGACCCACTGCCCGGCCTCCCTTCGCTGATGGACTGACCGATGGTAACGGCCAGAACTGGGGATTGTGCTATCGGCGAGCCCGGGCCGGATCCGTGCTGGTCGTCGGGCCGGTCCGGGCGCTTGGTCCCGGTTTGGTGATCCGGGGCCCTGTGGCCATAATGGGGCGTCCACGCGCAAGTGGCGGAACGGCAGACGCGCTGTCTTCAGGTGGCAGTGTCCTTACGGGCGTGGGGGTTCAAATCCCCCCTTGCGCACTGAACGAGAAAGACCCCGACACGCTTTTCGTCGGGGTCTTTCTCGTTCATCAGGCATGTGGATTTGGGAGCCGCCGCAGCGGAGCGAGGACGGCGGAGTCCCTCCTTGCGCACGCGAAGGGAAGACGTACGCGCGCCTCCACGCGGCATACCCGGGAAACAGCGCCGGGCCCCGATCGCCTCAGTACGCTGCCCGGAGAAGTAGTCCTTCAGCGTCTCGAGGAGATCGGTTGCGCAACGTCACCAGCGCGGACGTCGCGCGTGACAGCGGTGTCTCACGGACCACGGTCAGCTACGTCCTCAACGACACCCCCGGCGCGGCCATCTCGCAGGAGACCCGAGCCCGCGTGCGCGCCTCGGCCGAGCGCCTGGGCTACACGCCGTCGGCAGCGGCGCGCGCCCTGCGCACCGGGCGCAGCGACCTCGTGCTCTACGTCCTGCCCGACTGGCCCCTCGGACCGGCGGTCGACACCCTGCTCGACCACCTCGCCGGCGAGCTGGCCGAGCGTGGGCTCTCCCTGCTCGTGCACCACGTGCGAGGCGGCCGACCCCTCAGCGAGCTGTGGCGCGCGGTGACCCCGCGTGCCGTGGTCGGCTTCACAGCGTTCACGCGGGAGGACCGCGAAGCCATGCAACGCGCCGGCATACAGGTGCTGGGCACGCTGCTCGACGACGAACCCGGCGCGACCGGGGCCTTCTCGGCGTCGCAGCGGGCCATCGGGCGTCTCCAGGCCGGGCACCTCCACCTCTCGGGTCACCGAGTGATCGGCTATGCCGCCGCAACCGACCCGCGGGTCGGGGAGTTCGTCGAGCTGCGCCTGGAGGGTGTGCGGGAGGCGTGCGAGGAGGCTGGGCTTCCCGCGCCGGTCGTGGAGCCGGTGGACCTGACCATGGACTCGGCCGTCGCTGCCGTCCGCGGCTGGCGAGGGCACAGCCCACAGGTCAGCGCCGTCGCCGCCTACAATGACGACGTGGCCATCGCGGTCCTCGCCGGTCTGCGGGCAGAGGGCCTGCGCGTCCCGGACGACCTGGCGGTGATCGGCGTCGACGACGTCCCGGCCGCCCAGTTCACCGTCCCGCCGCTCACCACCGTCTCGCAGTCCCTGGGCGAGCAGGCGCGCCACCTCGCCGCGGTGGTCGTCGCCGGGCTCGAGGGCGGCAGCGCCGCGCCACCGCCCCCGTCGGGCGACCTGCTCGACGTGGTCGTCCGCGAGTCGGCCTAGGCAGGGCGAAAGCGAGAGGTGGGCCGGGTCGCGCCAGGCGCCCGACCCACCTCGTCGGCAGTTACGGGGCCGGGTAGTCCACGACGTAGACCGGCAGACCCACCCGGGTCGTGTCCGCCGGACCGCCCAGACCGTTCACGACGTGGTCGATGGTGCCCGCGCCCAGGTTGACCGTGAGGATGTGGTGCAGGGCGACACCGGGGGTCTGCGGCACCTCGAAACCGTTCTCGGTGTGGATCGACGGGTTGTTCTGGTTGAAGACGTAGACGCCGCCGGCATACAGGCGGTGGTCCTTGACGTCGTCCGCGACCTTGTATGCCGCCCAGCCCCGGATGCCGTCGTGGTCCCAGTCCGCCTGGGTCGGCGGGTCGTAGGGCAGCTCGTTCTGGAAGAAGACGGTGGTGCCCCGCTCCCCGTTCCAGATGACGTTGTGCTGCTGGAAGTGCTCGACGAAGAGACCCGTTGCCGTCACGTCGTCACCGTTGACGACCACGCCGGTGCGCCCGATGTTGGTCCGCCAGCGGTCGGTGTCACCGTTGACCCCCTCGGTGAAGCCCTCCGTGCCGTGGTCGGCCCGCCACACCCAGGTGTGGTCGACGAGGACGTCGTCGCTGTTGACCTCGAGGGCGAGGTCCGTCTTGCCGACGTGCGGTCCTCCGACGCGGAAGTACACGTCGGAGAGGGTGGTCGGGTTCGCGGCGGCATCCTTCGACGCCCCGTCGTTGCCGTTCTTGGGGCCGATGCGCAGCAGGGCGGGTGACTCCACCGTGCCCGCGTCGACCGTGAGGCCGGCGACGACGACGCCCGGCACGTCCGTGACCTCGAGCGGCACCGCGCCACCGACCGCGGTGAGCGTCGCGTGGCCCAGGCCCAGCACGACGGTGTCGGGACGCTTCACCTCGATCGTCCGGTCGATGTCGTAGACACCGGGGGTGAGCAGAAGGTGCCGGCCCCGGGCGAGGTGGTTGTTCATCTCCTGCACCGACGCGCCGGGCCGGGCGACGAAGAACTCGCTCAGGGGGATCGTGCGTCCTGCGGTCATGCCGTCGGCCCACGTGACGCCCCGGCTGTTGCGCTGCGCGGCGGGCACGCGCACGGCATACCGGCCCTGGTCGTCCACGAAGAGGAACGGCTTCTCCCGGCTCACGGGGGTCTCGTCCAGCGTGGTGTAGGCCGGGTCGGGGAAGGCGGCCTCCGTCGGCGCGCCGACGACGCCGGAGAAGGTGGCGTTCCAGACCGCGTTGCTCCAACCGCCGACCTCGCTGTTGCGGGTCAGCCACTGCTGCTGCGAGCCGTTGATGACGAACGGCATCCGCGAGTCGGCGATGAAGCCGCCGCTGGCGTACTGCGGGCCGGCGGTGCAGTAGTCCATGAGCGACAGGTTCGCCCCACTGATGTCGAGCCGGCGCATGGACACGGCCTGGGAGACGGCCCAGAACTCTGCCGAGGCGCGGCACCCGTCCTGGCCGGCGCCGTTGACGCGCAGCGACAGGTTCGACAGGGTCCGCCAGAAGTTGTTGAGCGCGATGCAGTTGCTGGTGCCGCCGTCGGCGAGGCAGCGGTTGTAGACCTCGACCTTTCCGTTGATCGTGACGTCGGTCGGGGACGCCCCCAGGCCGGCGATCTCGGTGTAGTAGCCGACCTTGACCTGCAACGGGTTCGCCTCGGTGCCGTAGGTACCGGGCTTGAAGAGGAACGCGTAGCGGGCGCTGCCCATCTCGTTGTCGACCTGCTTGGCCCAGGCCCTGTCGAGCTCGGCCTGGATCTGTGCCACCGGCATGCTCGGGTCGAAGACGGTCACCGAGCTGCCGAGGTCCGGAGCGTCGAGGCTGGGCGCGGACGACGGCACGGCGGTGGCAGCGCCGGTCGTCAGCGTGGCCGTGGCCGTCGCGATCACCGCGACCAGGGCGAGCCCCCGCGCGCGAAAGGCGCCGCGTCCGCGCACGGCGCCCCGGTCGGACGGACGCCGTGGAACCAGGGCGCGCAGGAGTCGCTGGACGTGCTGAGGCATGGAGGCCCCTCCCCGTTGAGGTGATTGGTGACACGTGTCACCTCGGAGCATGGTTGGGGCTTTGGTGACTCGTGTCAAGAGGGATCGGCGCGCTGGGACTACGCGTCGCGGCGCTGGCGGTCGCCGGCCACCACGATCGCGGTGCCCGTCTTCTCCAGGTGCCGGCTGATCACGCTCGGCGGGGCGACGTCGGTGACGAGGGTGTCGACCCGCTCGTGCGAGCACAGCAGCACCGGTGCCGAGCTGGCGAACTTCCCGTGGTCGGCCAGGAGCACGACCTCGTCGGCGATGTCCATGAGCGCCAGCTTGGTCGGGCGCTCGGTGTCAGTGGCCACGTAGACCCCTCGGGTGTCCACCGCGGCCGCCCCGAGGAAGAGCGTGCGGACTCGCAGTCCGGACGCGGCCTCGACGGTCATCTGCCCCGCGAACGCCTGGCTCTCCACCAGGAGCTCCCCGCCCAGGCCGACCACCCGGCCGAGCCCGCGGTTGAGCATGAGCTGGATGACGGGGATGGAGTGGGTGACGACGGTGCCCCGGAAGTCCTCGGGGATCGCCTGGGCCAGCGCGTATGCCGTGGTGCCGGCGTCGACCGCGATGGTGTCGGTCGGGCCGATGAGGGCCTTGGCGGTCTCGGCGATCGCCTTCTTCGCCTCGGCGTCGATGTTCGCCCGGCTCACGAAGGCGGGGTTCTGCAGGGGGCCGTGCAGGGCGCTGACGCCACCGTGCACCACCCGGACCTCGCCGTGCTGCTCGAGCTTGCGCAGGTCTCGTCGGATCGTCATGTCAGAGACGCCGAGCCGGTGGGTCAGGTCGGTGACCGAGATGAACCCGGCCTCGCGCAGCGCCTCCATGATCATGCGCCGCCGTGCCGGTGCGCTGTCGTAGCGCATCGCTTCCTGTCCCACGCCTGCTCCTTTGCCCCTGCTGCGCCAGGGCTGCTCTGTTGCCGCCCCTGTCATCCTGCCTCCTCGAAGGATAGTTCACATCAAGTGTTGACTTTCCAACATTCGTCGTTAGTGTGGTCGCAACCACGCAGCGGGACGTCGAAGGAGATGTCAATGGGCCACGGCCAGCCGAAGGTGCTCTTCGTCGGAGCGGCGACCGTCGACTCCATCGCCCTCGTGCCGTCCTTCCCCCACCCCGACGAGCGCGTCGTCGCCGACGAGCTGGTGTTTGCCGGTGGCGGGCCCGCCGCGACGGCCGCGGTCGCCGCAGCCCGACTCGGCGTGCCGGCCGCCTTCGTCGGCACCGTGGGCGACGACACCGACGGCCGGCGGATCGTCGAGGGGCTCGAGGAGGAGGGGGTCGACGTCTCCGGCATCACGGTGGCGCGGGGCACCCGCTCGGGCGCCAGCGTCATCGTCGTCGACCACGGTCGCGGCACCCGGGCCATCTGCGCCCGTCCCGGCCCGGCGCTCGACCCGGTCGTCGTGGCGGCCGCTGTGGACGGCGCCGACTGGGTCCACACCGACCACGTCGGCTGGGGTCCGGTGCGTGCCGCCGTGCCCGCCGGCTCCGGCCCCCGTCTCTCGGTCGACCTGGGCTACCCCGTCGCGGGGTTCACCCCCGCCGGCGTCGACCTCTTCGCGCCGTCCCTCGAGGCGCTCCGCACGGTCCACGGGCCGCTGGAGCCCGCGGCGCTGCTCTCGGCGGCGCTGGACGGGGGGGCCCAGCGGGTCGTGGCCACCGACGGCAGCCGCGGCTCCTACGGCGCCGACGCCTCCGGTGAGCGGGCCCACGCGCCAGCGGTCGCCGTCGACGTCGTGAGCACGCTGGGCGCCGGAGACGTCTTCCACGGCGCACTGCTCGCCGCCCACGTCCGCGGACTCGGCCTCGAGGCCGCTCTCCACTACGCCAACACGACCGCCGCCCTGTCCTGCCAGGGGCTCGACGGCCGGTCGGCCATCCCCAGCCACGAACGCGTCGAGGCCCTCATGGGCACGCCGGCGCCCCTGACCTGACGACTCCAGCCAAGCCAAGGAGACCACCGTGACCAGCAGCACCCCTGCCCCCGCCACCACCGGACTGGCGCAACTGGCAAGACCGAGCGGCGGCTTCGCCATGCTCGCCGTCGACCAGCGCGAGGCCATGCGGGCCATGTTCGCCGAGCACCAGGACACCCCGGTGACCGACGAGCAGCTGCGCCACTTCAAGGTGGCCGCCACCCGCATCCTCAGCCCCTACGCGTCTGCCGTCCTCGTGGACAAGCAGTTCGCCTTCGATGCCGTGGTCGAGGCCGCCGCGGTCGACCCCTCCTGTGGGCTCATCGCCGCCGCCGACCACTTCATCGCCGGCAACGGCGAGTTCGTGACCGACGTCGTCATCGACGAGGCGGTCGACCCCGCGCAGGTGCGCGGCCAGGGAGCCGTCGCGATGAAGCTGCTCGTCATCCACCGTCCCGACGACGACCCGGCCGTGCGGGTGGACATGGTGCGCCGGTTCGTGGCGCGCTGCCACGATGCCGGCCTGGTCAGCATCATCGAGCCGGTCGCCAAGGCGCCGCGTGACGGCCGGGACTGGGACTGGGACGCCTGCGTCATCGAGGCGGCCCGCGAGCTCGGCGACCTCGGCGCCGACCTGTACAAGGCGGAGGTGCCGCTGAAGGGGCAGGGCGAGGAGGCGGAGATCCGCCGCCGCTGCGCCCAGATCACCGAGGCCGTGTCCTCGCCGTGGGTCGTGCTCTCCTCCGGCGTGCCTGCCGAGCTCTTCCCCCGCGCCGTGGAGCTCGCCTGCGCCGAGGGCGCCTCGGGCTTCCTCGCCGGCCGGGCCGTGTGGGCCTCGGTCATCGGCAGCGACGACGTGGAGAGGGACCTCCGCGAGGTCTCCGTCCCCCGGCTCCAGCGTCTGGCCGAGCTCGTCGACGCGGGGGTGGCCCGATGAGCACCCGTCGCCCCAAGGTGGTGCTCGTCCCCACCGCCCGGCCGACCTTCGCCGTCGATGTCGCCCGTGAGCGGGCCGCCGAGGCGCGGCTGCTCCTCGAGGAGCTCGGCGCCGAGGTGACCGGACCCGCCGACCTCGTCATGACGCCGGAGGACCTGGAGGCGGCGGCTGAGCTGCCGTTGGCCGACGCCGACCTGGTGGTCAACGTGTGCGCCTCCTTCTCCGACGCGAGCCCGGCGCTGCGCCTCTACAGCGAGCTCGACCAGCCCGTGCTGCTGTGGTCCTTCCGCGAGCCGGGCCCCGTCGGCGACCGGCTCTGGCTGAACAGCATGTGCGGGGCCAACCTCTTCGGCCACGCGCTGGTGGTGCACGCGGGTCGCACGCCCAGGCTCCTCCACGGCGACCCCAGCGAGCCGGCGGTCCGCGAGGCCCTTGCTCGGGCCCTGGCAGGCGACCTCCCCGTGGTCCCAGCCCTGCCTGCCGAGCAGCGCGACCGCGGCGAGCTCGAGCCCGTGCGGGCCGCCCTGGCCACGCTCCAGGGGCGCCGCCTCGGCCTCGTCGGCGAGGCACCCCCCGGTTTCACCCCCAGCCACTACGACGGCGCCCTGCTCGAGAAGCTCCTCGGCATCGAGGTCGAGCAGATCTCGGTCGACGACATGTTCGGCAAGGTCGCCTCCGTGCCCGAAGCCGCGCGCGACTCCGAGCGCGCGTCGGCCCTGGCCGCGCAGCCGAGCCTGGCCGACGTCGACGACGAGCACGTCGAGCTTTCGGCCTCCGTGACCTCCGCGATGCGCTCCTGGCGCGACGACGCAGACCTGTCCGGCATGGCGATCCGCTGCTGGCCCGAGTTCCCCACCTCGCTCGGAGTGTGCCCCTGCTCCTCGCTCTCGCGGCTGGCCGACGCCGGCACGCCGACCGCGTGTGAACGAGACGTCTACGGCGCCGTCACGATGATGCTCCTCGAAGCCCTCGGTGCCGGGACGACCTACCTCGTGGACACCGTGGACCTCGACAGCGAGGCCAACCTCGTGCGCCTGTGGCACTGCGGCGCCGCGGCCACCGCTCTCGCGGCCGACCCCGCCGAGGCGACCCAGTCCGTGCACTGCAACCGCAAGATCGGCGTCGCGGGCAACTTTCCCCTCAAGACCGGACCGGTCGTGATGGCCAGGCTCACCGAGGAGCCCGGCACGGGCGGCCTGCGGCTGCTCATCGCCTCGGGCGAGTCCGTCCCGGAGCCCAACCGGTTCCAGGGCAACACCGCCGCCGTCCGCCTCGACACCGACGCCGCGGCGTTCGTGCAGGGGCTGGTCACCGGCGGCTTCCCCCACCACACCGTCCTCGCCTGGACGGACGTCCGGCCGGCACTTCGCACCGCCGCCGACCAGCTCGGCATACCCGTCGTCGAGTGGTGACCTGCCCCCTCCCGGCAGGTTCGTGACGCAAAGGAGCGCATCATGACACCAGAGCAGAGCAGAGCAGTCTTCGGTCGGCGGCAGATCCTGCGCGGGGCCGCCATCCTGAGCGCGGGAGCAGCGGCGGCCGCCTGCGCCGGTCCCGGCACGGTGAGGGGCGGGTCGCGTGGGCCGGCCAGCCAGGCCACGGCGCCGGCACCCATCGGCACCGCGAAGGTCTCCGGCGACCTGTCGTTCGCGCACTGGCGGGCCGAGGACAAGGCCGTCTTCGACAAGATCATCGCCGGCTTCTCGAAGGCCAACCCCGGCACGACCGTCCGCCAGGACATCTCGCCCTCGAACGACTACCAGAGCACCGCGCTGCAGAAGATCAAGGGCGGCGCGATCGGTGACGCCTTCACGGCCTTCCGCGGGGCGCAGTTCGTCGACATGGCCAAGGCAGGTCTCTTCCTCGACCTGAGCGCCCAGACCTTCGCCGACGGCTACCTGCCCAAGATGGCGCGGGGCGGCAAGGACGCCAACGGACGCCAGCTCGGCCTGCCCTACCAGCTCGTGTTCAACATGCCGATCTTCAACGTCGACCTCTTCGAGAGGGCCGGCGCCAGTGAGATCCCGCAGGACTGGGACGGCTTCCTCGCCCTCTGCGAGCAGCTCAAGGGCCGAGGTGTCGTCCCACTGGCCTGGCCGGGCGGCGAGCCCGCCAACGCCGGCCAGCTCTTCAACTCGATGGTCATGAACAACCAGCCGAACGACACCAGCTGCGCCGACATCGAGGCGGGCAAGGCCAAGGTCACCGACGACTGGTTCATCACCACCTTGAAGCAGTACGCCCAGCTGCGGCCCTTCGTCGAGCCGAAGGCCACCGGCACCACCTCGGAACCGCTGCAGCAGATGTTCGCCACCGGCAAGGCGGCCATGCTCGCCACCGGCTCGTTCCACATGGCTCCGGTGCGCAAGCTGGGGGCGAAGTTCCCCATCGACCTCATCGCACCCATCACCGTGTCGAAGGACAAGGTGAAGTACGTCGGCATCCACAACGCGACGTTCATCCTCGGCGTCAACGCCGCCTCGAAGAAGCAGGAGGCGGCCCTGAAGTTCGTGGAGTACCTCTCGAGGCCCGAGGTCGCGTCGGACTACGCCAACGGCACCGGCCAGCACCTCACCCTCACGGGAGTGGAGTACACCAGCCCGGACCTCAAGGCCACCGAGCCCTGGCTGACCAGGAACACCCTGCTCGCGCCGCGGTTCCAGTTCAACGACCTCGACCTGCGCGCGGCCGTCGAGAACGCCTGCACCGAGGTGCTCGGCGGCAAGGACCCGGAGCAGGCAGCGGAGGCCGCGCAGCGGGTCGTCGACCAGCGGAGGCGGTCATGACCCTCACGTCGCAGCGGAGCCGTACGCCGGACCAGTCCGCCACGTCGGCCCGGCCGCCGCGGACCCGCATCGGGTTCGGGCCTCGTCGCCCGTCCCGGGTGGACCGTCCCCACCCGGCGCTGTTCCTCTTCCCCCTGCCGGCGCTGGCGCTCTACGTCGTGTTCTTCGCGATCCCCACCATCGAGGCGGTGCGCTACGCCGTCACGGACTGGGACGGCTTCAGCGCGGACTACAACGACGTCGGGGTCTCGAACTTCACCACCATCGCCACCGCCGACAGCCTCTTCCACAACGCCCTGTTCAACAACATCAAGTTCATGCTCGTGGTGGTGGTCTTCCAGACCCTGCTGTCGCTGATGCTGGCCGTCTTCCTCGTGAAGAACACCAGGTCGTCGGTCTTCCTCCGCTCGGTCTACTTCTTCCCCACGATCCTCAGCTCGGTGTCGGTGGCCTTCATCTGGAAGTTCGTCTACGACCCGAACTACGGCCTGGCCAACGGCGTGCTGGGCGCGGTCGGCCTCGATGGCCTCAAGAGCTCCTACCTCGGCGACGACAGCAAGGCCATCTACTTCGTCGCAGCCACGCAGGTGTGGTTCCACGTCGGTCAGATGATGGTCATCTACGTCGCCGGCCTCCAGCAGATCCCCGCCGAGCTCTACGAGTCGGCCGAGGTCGACGGCGCGTCCCGGTGGCAGCTCTTCCGGCACGTCACCTGGCCGATGGTCGCTCCGGCGACCGCGATCGTCATCGCCTACACGACGGTGCAGAGCTTCAAGGCCTTCGACCTCATCCTCGGGCTCGGCGGCAACCCGCCCAAGCCCTCCCTCGACATCCTCTCCACCCGCATCTACGCCGGCTTCGCCAACTCGGAGTTCGGCTACGCAGCGGCGGAGTCGATCGTCTTCATGCTCGTGATCGCCCTCGTCACCTGGCTCCAGCGACGGGCAGTGCGCCTGTCGCAGGGCGCGGCCTAGGAGGACCGCCATGACCTACTCCCTCACACGCCGCACCGTGCTCCTCGTCTACGCCCTGCTGGTGCTCGTCCCGCTGGTCGTCGTGGTGGCCGGCAGCTTCAAGACGACGCAGGAGCTGTTCGCCTCGCCGTTCGGCCCGCCGTCCTCGCTCGACACCGCCAACTACCGCGCCGTCCTCGGTGAGGCGGGCCTCGGGGTGGCGTTCCGCAACAGCGCCATCGTCACCGCCTGCTCGGTGCCGCTGACGCTCTTCGTCGGCAGCCTGGCCGCCTACGGCATCGCGCGGATCCCCGGGTGGAAGGGGGGCCTGGTCTACGGCTTCCTCATCCTCGGGATGGCGGTGCCGGCCCAGGCGAACATGATCCCGCAGTACGTGCTCTTCGACCTGCTCGGCCTGACCAACAGCCTCGTCGGGCTCGTGCTCGTCAACATCGTCGTGACCCTGCCGATCGCGGTGTTCATCATGACCGGGTTCCTCAAGACCCTGCCGCGGGAGATGTTCGAGGCCACGGCGATCGACGGGTCGGGGCCGTGGCGCACTTACCGCTCGATCGTGCTGCCGCTGTCGGTGCCCTCGCTCGCGGCGACCGCGATCTTCCTGTTCGTCATGCACTGGAACGACCTGCTGTACCCGCTGCTGTTCATCCAGGAGCCGTCGAAGCAGACCCTCCCCGTGGCGCTGCTGTCGTTCCAGGGCGAGTTCCTGACCGACTTCCCGCTGCTGTTCACCGGCGTGGTCGTGGCCTCGGCGCCGATCGTGCTCGCCTACGTGTTCCTGCAGCGCTACTTCGTGGCCGGCATCACGGCCGGCTCGGTGAAGGGATAGCCGCCGTGTCCGACACCCTCCTGCTGCGCCGCGTCACGAGTGTGCGCAGCGAGACCGATGCCGCCGTCCTCACGGTCGACGCGCTGCCCGGGGTGCAGCTCGGCGTCATGCCGGGCTGGCTGACCGGCGAGCCGCTGCTCGAGCAGGGCGTCGAGGTCGAGATGCCGAACCTGCCCGACCTCGAGCTGCCCCCGACAGACGTGACCGCCTACGAGCTGCGGGTCACCGCACCCGCACCGGCCGTCCTGCGCGTCACCCTCGCACCGGCCGGGCACGGCGTGCTCGGTGACGACGGCACCTGGCTGGGCATCGTCACCGACCCCGCCCCGGCACCTGCGGCGCCCGTCGTGGAGGAGGGCGTCGAGGAGGTCGTCGTGCGCAGCGGCTCGCTGCGGCTGCGTGTCGGGCGGGCTCCCTTCACGCTGACGCTCGAGGACGACGCGACCGGCGCGGTGCTGCTGCGCTCGGCCCACCGACTCCGGCAGGTCGCCGGCCTGATGATGGCCCCCACCGCACTCGCCGACGCTGACGGCCTCGCGCTGAACCTCGAGCTCGGCACTGACGAGGACGTGCTGGGTTTCGGGGAGCAGTTCTCCCGCCTGGTCAAGAACGGGCAGCGCCTCACCCTGCGCAGCGAGGACGCCTGTGGCACCGGCACGGGCCTGTCCTACAAGCCGGTCCCGGTGTGGCACTCGACCACCGGGTACACCGGGTTCCTCAACACCGGTGCGGTCGTCACGGCCGACGTCGGCCACACGCGTCCGTCGGTGCTCGGCCTGACGGTCGCGGACGAGGCCGTCGACCTCTACCTCATCGGCGGTGGCGCACCCAAGGAGCGGCTCACGGCATACACCGCCCTCACCGGGCGGCCGGAGGTGCCGCCCCTGTGGGCGTTCGGCTACTGGATGGGGCGCTGCCGCTACCACTCCCGTGAGGAGATGCTCGAGGTCGCGCGGACGATGCACCAGCAGGGCGTGCCCGTCGACGTGCTGCACTGCGACCCCGACTGGCTCGTGGTGGACCGGCTCAACTGCGACTTCATCTGGAACGAGTCCCGTTTCGGCGACCGCCGCGAGTTCGTCGAGGCCCTCGCCGCGGAGGGGGTTCGGCTGTCGGTGTGGGAGCTGCCCTACCTCGACCCCGCCAGCCCGCGCTTCGCCGAGGCCGAGGAGAAGGGCTTCCTGGTGCGCCGCACCGACGGCAGCCTCGTCGGCATCCAGAAGACCCCCACGCCGGACGGGCGGATGCGGGCGCTGGTCGACTTCACCAACCCCGACGCGGTGGCCTGGTGGCAGGGGATGCACGAGGCCTTCCTCGACGACGGCGTCGCCGTCTTCAAGACCGACTTCGGCGAGGCGCTGCCCGATGACGTCGCCCTCTTCGACGGCACCCCGGCCAACCACGCCCACAACACCTACCCCCTGCGCTACAACGGCGCGGTCAGCGAGGCGATCCGCCGCCACACCGGGCGCGCGCCGCTCGTGTGGGGCCGCAGCGGCTGGGCGGGCTCCCAGCGCTACCCCGGCCAGTGGGGCGGGGATGCGGAGTCGACCGTGGCGGGCATGCAGGCGACCGTCCGCGGCGGCCTGTCGTATGCCATGAGCGCACCGGGCTTCTGGAGCCACGACATCGGCGGCTTCTTCGGACCCGAGCTCACCCCCGGGCTCTACGTCCGCTGGACGCAGATGGGCGCCCTCTCCCCGCTGATGCGCGCCCACGGGCTGCGCCCCCGTGAGCCGTGGGCCTTCGGCGACGACGCGCTCGCGGCGGCCCGGCGCTGGGTCCGCCTGCGCTACGAGCTGCTGCCGACCCTCTGGCAGGTGGCGCACCAGTCCGCCGGCGCCGGCTGGCCGGTGATGCGGCCGCTGGGCCTGGAGTTCCCCGACGACCGCGTGGCGCAGTCGGTCGACGACGCGTTCCTCGTCGGCTCCGACCTGCTCGTGGTGCCCGTCTTCGACGACGGCACCGCCCCCGTCCGCCGGCGCTTCTACGTGCCCGAGGGCCGGTGGCACGACCTCCTCGACGGCACCCTGTACGAGGGACCCGGCTATCGCGAGGCCGTCGCCGGCCTGGACACGATGCCGGTGCTCGTCCGCGACGGGGCCGTCATCCCCCGCGTCGACGTCGACGACTCGGTCGGGCGCACCGACGACCTGGTCGGCCGGCCGTGGACCCTGCACGTCTACGGCGGTCCCGACGACCTCGCCGTCACCGTGACCGGTTTCGACGGCTCCGAGACCAGGGTCCGGATCAGCGGCGACGAGGTCGCTGCCGAGGGGACCCAGCCGGTGGCGGGCGTGGTGCGGCATGGCTGATGCAGCCGTGGCCGACACCCGCGAGGCGGCACTGGCTCGCCGGCTCACCGCCCTCACCGGCGTGGCGCGCGACGCCGGCGTGGACCGACTCGTGCTGCGCGAGCCCGCCACCCTCGCGTGGCTGCTCGAGGCCCGGGTGCACGTGCCGCAGACCCTGGAGAGCGCCTGCCTCGACGTGGTGGTCGACCTCGGTGGTGACGAACCGGCCCTGCGCGTGGTGTGCAACGCCATCGAGGCGCCCCGCCTGCGCGACACCGAGCTCGCGGACCTGCCGGTCGAGTGGGACGTCGTCCCGTGGTGGACCCCGCGCGACGAGTGGCTGCCGTCTGGGCCGGGTGTGGGCGTCGACCGGCCGGCCGGTGGGTCGGTGGACGTCTCCGCGGCGGTCACCGCCCTCCGGCGCGTCCTCGACGACCGCCAGCAGGGCCTGCTCGCCGAGGTCAGCCGCGACGCTGCCGCTGCGGCCACCCGTGCCGCGCTCCGGCTCACGCCCCGGGTGAGCGAGTATGCCGCCGCGGGCACCTTCGCGGCTGAGCTGCTCGCCGCGGGCCTTGACCCGGTCGTGCTCATGGTCGGCGGCGGTGAGCGCCCCGGCGTGCACCGCCACCCGCTCCCGACGGACGCCCCGGTCGGGGAGCGGGCGATGCTCGTCTGCTGCGCCCGTCGGCACGGGCTCATCGCCAGCGTGACCCGCGTCGTCGCCTTCGGCCGCCTCGACGCCGAGCGGCACGACAGCTACCGCGGCCTCCTCGAGGTCGAGCGCGCGTTCCTCGACGCCAGCCGACCCGGCACCCGGCTCGGCGAGGCGTTCTCCGCCGGCACCGCGGCATACGCGGACCACGGCTTCGCCGCGGACGAGTGGCACCACCACCACCAGGGCGGGCTGTCCGGCTTCACGCCGCGCGACTTCCCCGCCCACGCCGGGTCGGACGACGAGCTCGCCACCGGGTCGGTCGTGGCCTGGAACCCGAGCGCCGACGGACTCAAGGTCGAGGACACCGCTGTCGTGCGGGCCGACGGCCCCGAGGTGCTCGTGCACGACCCCGACTGGCCGTCCCTGCAAGTCGGCGGCCGCAGCCGCCCGGACGTCCTGGTCCGCTGACCTGCCCCACTCGCACACGAAGGAGATCGACGATGAGCACGCTCGCCGCACACCTGGTCGACGGCCGCTGGGAGAGCCCTGACGAGACCATCGAGGTCGTCAACCCCGCCGACGGCTCGGTGGCCGGCCATTGCGCGTGGGGGACGCCCGAGGACGCAGTGCGCGCAGCAGACGCAGCTGCCCGCGCCCAGGAGGGCTGGGCCGCGCTGCCGGCCCGCACCCGCGGTGACCTGCTGCGGGCGGCCGCCGACCTGCTCACCGAACGCGCGGACGAGATCGCCCGACTGCTCGCCGTCGAGGCCGGCAAGCGACTGCCCGAGGCCCAGGGCGAGGTGGCGTTCTCCGCGGAGTACTTCCGCTGGTTCGCCGAGCAGGCGCGCCGCCCCGAGGGAGAGGTGATCCCGCCTGAGGCCGCCGGCCGCCGCCACCTGACGATCCGGCGACCCGTCGGGGTCGTCGCCTCGCTGACGCCATGGAACTTCCCGTGCTCGATCCAGGCACGCAAGCTCGCTCCTGCGCTCGCCGCTGGCTGCGCCGTCGTCGCGCGCGTCTCGGAGAAGGCACCGCTCGCGGTCACGGAGATGTTCCGCTGCCTCGTTGACGCCGGGGTGCCGGCCGGCGTGCTCAACCTGGTGCACGGACCGGCCCGTGAGGTGACCCAGTCCCTGCTGGGGCACGCGTCGGTGCGGGCCGTCAGCTTCACCGGGTCGACCGAGGTGGGCCGGGAGATCATGGCGACGGCATCGCGCCGGGTGGTCCGCCCGCTGCTCGAGCTCGGCGGTGACGCCGCCTTCATCGTCTTCGAGGACGCCGACCTCGACGCCGCCGTGGAGGGTGCACTGCTCGCGAAGTTCCGCAACACCGGCCAGTCGTGCATCGCCGCCAACCGGTTCGTCGTGCACGAGTCCGTCTTCGAGGAGTTCACCGGGCGCCTGGTCAAGGCCGTGGACGCGATGACGGTCGGCAACGGGCTCGCCGACGCCTGCCCCGACCTCGGCCCGGTCATCGACCGATCCCGGGTCGACGCGGTCACGACGATGGTCGACGAGGCCCTGGCGGGTGGCGCGACCCGCCTGACGCGCACCTTCGAGCTGCCTTCGGCGGGCACGTATGCCGCGCCGACCCTCCTCACGGACGTGCCCGACACCGCGGCGCTGGCGACCCAAGAGGTGTTCGGCCCCGCCGCCGCAGTCTTCTCCTTCCGCACCGAGGACGAGGCGGTTGCCCGGGCCAATGCCACCGAGATGGGACTGGCCGGATACTTCTGGTCGCGCGACGCGAGCCGGCTCTGGCGCGTGGCGGAGCGGCTCGAGGTCGGGATCGTCGGCGCGAACAACGCGCTGCCGTCGGTGGCCTTCGCCCCCATGGGCGGCGTCAAGCAGTCCGGCCTCGGGCGCGAGGGCGCGGCGGCCGGGCTCGAGGAGTTCCAGGACGTCCGCTACCTCGCTGTCGGGGTGTGACGGCCCTGAGGCGGTACCCGTGACGGGCGAGCTGCTCCTGCTGCCCCTCGGCGTCGCCGCGGGGGCGGTCACCCAACGGGTCACGGGCATCGGCTTCGCCCTGGTCAGTGCACCGCTGCTCGTGCTCGTCGCCGGGCCCTTCGACGGCATCATCCTGTCCAACATCCTCGGACTCGTGGTCAGCGTGGTCGTCCTCGCCAGCACCTGGCGCGACGTCGAGTGGCGGCGGGGGCTGATGCTGGCCCTGCCCGCGCTGCTGGCCATCCCGGTGGGAGCGTTCGTCGCCCGCTCAGTGCCGGGACCCTTGCTGCTCCTGCTGATCGGCTCCCTCGTGCTCGTCGCCCTGGCGCTGGTGCAGCTGAGCCCCCGAGCCCGGGTGCTGAGGGGACGAGGAGGTGCCGCCACCGCGGGCGCGGCGAGCGGGTTCATGAACGTCACGGCCGGGGTCGGGGGTCCGGCGATGGTGCTGTACGCGGTCAGCACCGCCTGGGAGCACCGGCGGTTCGTGGCGACCTTCCAGTTCTACTCGGTGATCGTCAACCTGGCCTCGTTGCTGTCGAAGGGCGCGCCCGACCTGCCGGGACCCGCGCTGGCGGTCTCGCTCGCAGCCCTGGCCCTCGGGCTCGCCGGGGGTGAGCTGCTCTCCCGCCGGGTCCCGGCCGAGCGCGCCAGCCGGGCCGTCATGGTCCTCGCGCTCGGCGGAGCGGCAGCCACGGTCGTGAAGGGGCTCGCGACGCTCTGACCGAGGTCCGCAACGGCGCGTCGAGGCTGCTGAGGTAACCCCTTCGGGCGCACTTCTCGGCGAAAGCGCCCCCGCGGCATACCGCTGTGGCTAGCCTGTGCCGCGCATTGCCGCACCATCCGGCATCCCGCCGGTCGCGGCGCAGGGGGAGCAGGGGGAGCTCGTGATGCGTGCACGTTCGCTGTGGGGTCGCGTGGTGGCGGGTGCGGTGCTGGTGGCGCCGCTGACCGGGGTCGCGCTGTCGGCGCCTGCCCAGGCGCTGGCGGAGACCGAGACCTACTTCTCGTACGCCAGCCAGGCCGGCGACTACATCGGCCAGGGCGGCAGCGGCACGCTGACCGCGCCGACGGCGTTCGGGATCAGTGGGACGGCGGGTTCGGTGAGCTTCAGCGCCGACACCGGTTCGCAGTGGTGGGGCGTCACCCTGGCCGCGCCGCGCGGACAGCAGCTCAGGACCGGCGTCTACCAGAACGCTGCACGCGCACCGTTCAACGACCTGCAGCCAGGCCTCTCGGTCAGCTCGACCGGCCGCGGGTGCAACACGGTGACCGGCAGCTTCACCATCCACGCGATCAGCGCCGACACCGCGGGTCGCATCACGTCGCTCGACGCCGAGTTCACCCAGCACTGTGAGGGCGACAGCGCGGCCCTGACGGGCGTGGTGAAGTATGCCGCTCCCTACGTCGTGCCGATCGTGCTCACCTCGTCGAACCCCAGCACCGTCGCGAACCAGCCGGTCACCCTGACCGCGCGGGTCAGCCCCGGCACCGGACCGGTGACGTTCCTCGACGGAGACCAGGTCATCGGCCAGGCCAGCCCCGACGCCGCCAGCCTGGCCCGGTTCACGACCGACCGCCTCGCCCCCGGCGCCCACTGGCTCTACGCCAAGCAGGGCACGGCCATCTCCGCTCGTCTCTCGCAGACCGTGTCGAGCGGGGACACGTCACTGTGGTTCAAGAGCCAGAACGGTGACTACATCGGGCAGGGGGCTACGGCCAGCTACGTCCCACCGACTGCCTCGATCACGGCCCGCGGCGACGCCGAGTACGCATCCATCAGCGTCGACGACCCCGCCACCGGGGACTGGTGGACGGCCGACTTCGCGGCCGCGCCCGGTGAGACGCTGCAGCCGGGGACGTACAACAACGCCGTGCGGGCGCCGTTCCGTGGGACCGGCCAGCCGGGGCTCAGCGTCTCCGGCAGCGGCCGCGGCTGCAACACCCTGCTGGGGGAGTTCACGGTGCACTCGATCGGCACGGCGCCGGACGGCACCATCGCCAGCCTCGACGTCAGCTTCGTCCAGCACTGTGAGAGCCACCCGGAGGCCCTCACCGGGCGGGCCCGGTTCCGCGCCGGCCCGACGAGCTCGCCGGTCGCCTCGACCACCTCGCTGGCCGCCACGGCCACCAGTGGGGGGCAGGTGACACTGAGCGCCACCGTCACCGGTGGGGCGGGGACCCCGACGGGGCAGGTCGTGTTCACGCAGGGCACCAAGTCCCTCGGCACGGTGAGCCTCGACAGCAGCGGACGCGCCGTCCTGGTCGCGACGCTGCCGATCGGCACCCACCCCGTGGCCGCGGACTACAGCGGCAGCCCCGCCTACCTCCCGAGCCGCGCCACCAGCTCGGTGACGGTGGAGGGGTATGCGACGACCACCACCCTGTCGGTGCCGAAGACCGTGGTGAAGGCAGGCAAGCCCCTGTCGGTCAGCGTCGCCGTGAGCTCGACCGGCAGCAGCCTGCCGACCGGTTTGGTGCGGCTCTACGACGGCGTGGAGCCCGTCGGCACCGCCGCCACGCTCAGCAACGGGAACGCGACCATCGTGTGGACGCCCGTCGCCAAGGGCCAGCGCAGCCTCACCGTCAGGTATGCCGGCGACTCCCAGCACGCGGGTTCGCAGTCACCGCCGGTGACCGTCCGGGTCAGCTGACCCGGGATCGGTGACCGCGCGGGCGACGTCGCGGCGGTCGGTGGAGCATGTGCTCATGCACACCGAGACCACGAGCTACCGGACCGGCACCGAGGACGTCGTCCTCGACATCACCGACGACTGCGGGCGCTTCGTCGCCGGGCGCGGCGACGGCCTGCTCCATGTCTTCGTGCCGCACGCCACCGCGGGGCTCGCGATCCTGGAGACCGGGGCGGGCAGCGACGACGACCTGCTGAGCGCCCTGCGGGACCTGCTGCCGGCCGACGACCGGTGGCGGCACCGCCACGGCTCCCGAGGACACGGCCGCTCCCACGTGCTGCCCGCGCTGGTGCCGCCGTACGCCACCATCCCCGTGGTGGAGGGCCGGCTCGCGCTGGGCACGTGGCAGAGCATCTGCCTGGTCGACATCAACGTCGACAACACACAGCGGGACGTCCGGATGAGCTTCCTTCCCGGGTGACGCCGCGAGACCTCCCGTTCACCGACTCATCACCGGGGCAGCACCAAGTCCTTACCAGCCGCAGGTGGTTGGCGCCCTCTCGCGCGAGCAGGCTGGGATGCATGCGAACCATGACATTCCACCGCATCCAGGGCGTGATCCTCGCCGTGGTGCTTGCCCTCGTCGCCGTCGTCGCGCTGCCCGGTGTGGCCCCCGCGACGGCGAGCGGGCCCGATCGGCACGCTGTCCAGCCTCTCGAACGCGCCCATGCCCACAACGACTACGAGCACGACCGCCCGTTGCTCGAT
This sequence comes from Knoellia sp. p5-6-4, assembly GCF_029222705.1. Taxonomy (NCBI): domain Bacteria; kingdom Bacillati; phylum Actinomycetota; class Actinomycetes; order Micrococcales; family Intrasporangiaceae; genus Knoellia; species Knoellia sp. p5-6-4. The sequence goes on along the minus strand of NZ_JARGZF010000001.1, from coordinate 1,744,057 downwards.
GCCCTCGACCACGGTTTCACGTCGGTCGAGGCCGATGTCTGGCTCGTGGACGGGCAGCTCTTCATCGGCCACGACGGGCCGGACCCGTCGAGGACCCTGGCGAGCACCTACCTCGAGCCGCTGCGGCAGCGGTTCCGCGACAACGGTGGCGCGATCCACCCGGGCTGGCGCGACTCGCTCCGCCTCCTGATCGACGTCAAGAGCGAGGCCTCCTCGACCTGGCCCGTGATCGAACGGGAGCTGGCCCGATACCCGGAGCTGTTCACCGCCGCCCGGGGCGGCCGCGTCCACGAGCGGGCCGTGACGGCGGTGATCTCGGGCAACCGCGACCTCGTGGCGATCCAGGCTGCGGCGGTGCGTCGCTCGTTCTACGACGGTCGGCTCTCCGACCTCGAGTCCGGGCTGCCGTCGGAAGTCATGCCGCTCGTGAGCGACAACTGGACCAAGCACTTCACGTGGCTCGGTGTCGGCCCGATGCCTGAGGCCGAGCGCGCCAAGCTCCACCTGATCGTGCAGCGCGCCCACGCCGCCGGCTACGACGTCCGCTTCTGGGCCACCCCCGACCTGGCTGGTCCGTCGCGGGACGCGGTGTGGTCCGAGCTCGTCGCCGCCGACGTCGATGCCCTCAACACCGACGACCTTGCGGGCCTGCAGTCCTTCCTGCTCGCCAACGACCCGGAGGAGGCCGCTGCCGCGGCATGATGCGACGGGCGCCCGGGCAACGGTGGTGGGAGGCTTGCGCTCAGCTGCGGCGGGGCAGCCGGAGGTGGCCGCGACTCGCCACCGTGTCGGTTTCGCCCGCTTTGCGTAGACTCGAACGAGTCCGAGTGTCGTCGATGACGAGGAGGCGGGTCTCGTGGGAGCGGGCGTGCTCATGGCCGTGTTCGGCGCCATCCTGACCTTCGCGGTCCGGGTCGACGCGCCCGGTGTCGACCTGCAGGTGGTGGGCCTGATCCTCATGGTGGCCGGCGGTGCGGTGATCGCCCACTCCCGGCGCACCATCGAGCGAGAGCACGTCGTCACCGAGGTGGAGACGCCCACGGACCCCACGGCTGCGCAGCACACCGTGCACCGGGTCGTCCGCGACACCGAGAACGACTAGCTCCCCGCGCTCCGTCAGCCCCGATTGCGGTCCCCCACCGGCAGACCAGCCGAGCGCCAGGCGGCGAAGCCACCCACCACGTCGGTCGCCCGCGCGACGCCCAACCGCAGCAGGACCTCGGCGGCCAGCGACGAGGTGTAGCCCTCCTGGCACATCAGGATCACCCGCGCGTCGAAGCCGGCCTGTGGCAGCCGGGCCTCGTGCCGTGGGTCGAACCGCCACTCCAGCGCGTTGCGCTCGACCACGAGCGGCGCCAGCGACTCGGCCACCTCTCCCTCGACCGCACGTTGGGCCGCCGGCCGGATGTCGACCAGGACGGCCCGCCTGTGGAGCACCTCCTGGAAGGCAGCCCTGGCGCTCACGCGGTCGAGCCGGGTGCGGGCGTCGGCCGGCTGGTCGTCGATGCCGTCGTAGGCCGGCGCGTCCCAGCCCCGTCCGCGAGCAGACCCGCCCGGCGCGACGGGTCCGGCGCTGAACAGCGTCGTCTCCCAGTGCGTAACGGTGGCGCGGACTGCGGTCGAGTTCGTGGTGCTCACGAGTCCTCCCCCGCCCACTCCACTCCGGTGCGCTCGAGGCGGTCGTCCACGACGGCATACCGGGTCACGCGCGTCAGCGCGGGTGAGTAGACGTGCACCGACAGGGCCGGCAGCGACCCGAGGTTCGACACCTCGTGGACGTGACGGGCGCCGAACGAGCGGCCCTCGCCGGCGGTGAGCTCACGGTCGTGGAAGGTGCCGCCGGACCACGCGGTCTCGGTGAGCGTCCCGCGGACGGTGAGGAACGCGCCCTCGGAGACGTCGTGGTCGTGCCACCCGGTGGTCGTGCGGCCCGGCCACGCGATGAGCCAGATCTCGAGGTGGTCGGTGGCGTCGAGCCGTCGCCACTGGCGCTCGGGTGCGTCGACGTCGACGAGGCGGTGCAGGTCGGGGTCAGTGGCGAAGAGCCGTGCGGTGCGCAGCAGCTGGTTGCGGGTGAAGCGGTTGACGCCGGGGGTCCCGGCGGTGGTGATGACGGACATGTCTGCTCCTGGGGTCAGCGAAGGGAAGGTCGGGCGGCTGCGGGGTGCGCATTCGCCGACACAGGTCGCTGTCGGTCAGGTGCAGGTCGATGTGGAGGCGGCGGTATGCCGTGAGGCTGGCTTCCATCGATGTCTTCCGGTTCGGGGCGCCGGCCAGAGGTGCCTGGCGCCGGAGGCTGTGCGGGCTGGGTCAGGCGCAGCAGCAACACCGCATGGCACGGCGGCACATGGGGGTCATGTGCGCGCGGCCGGCCGCGGTGGTCGAAGACATGGCAGAAGTGGAGCACGGCGCACCGGTGACGGTCCAGCAGAGGGGCGCCGGGGTCTCACGGTGCGGACGCCGCCTCAGCGTGCACCGGCCGGCACGGCCACGTCGCTGCCGCCCTCCAGGGTCAGGCGGGTGCCCATCCGGGCGAACATCGGTGCGGGCACGAAGCCGCCGGCGAACAGTGCCTCGCCCTGGCCGAAGAACGGCGACGTGCGCAGCATCTGCTCGGGGGCGAAGCCGAAGAGGGCCGCGAGCTCGGCGAGGTCACCGGGCGAGTTCATCCGCATCAGCATGAGGTTGTCGCACTGGCTGAGCACCTGCGGGTGGACCTTCGACGGCCGCTGGGTCGACAGCAGCAGCCACAGGCCGTACTTGCGTCCCTCCGCCGCGATCTGGGTGAGGCGCTCGGTCACCGCCGTCTGCACCGGTCCACGAGGTTCGGCGACACACAGGTTGTGGGCCTCGTCGACGACGATGAGGGTCGGTGTCCGGGTCTCCCGCTGCGCCCACAGCGACTCGACGACGTCGAGGGCGACCGCCTGTGGCTCGATCGGGTCGCGGAAGCCACCGAGGTCCATCACCGTGGCGCGGGTGCCCGCGGCCACCACGTCGGCCGCGGTCGTCCTCTCGCCGGCCCAGACCTCCCACTCGAGGAGGCCGAGGTTCTCGATCCGCGCGGCCAGGGACTGCTCGGCGCCGCCGCCGGCGCGCAGCCCGGAGACCAGCGACTCGACGCCCGCCTCGGCGTAGCTGTGGCCGAGGTGCAGGAAGAGGTTGTACTCGGCCCGGTCGGCCAAGGGGTCGAGCCGCAGGATGGCCGCCTGGGCCGCTCGCGGCATGGTCCGGAAGCGCAGCCGGAGCGGCTCGCCGCCCCCCGCGTCGGGGCGGAGCACCCGGATGTCGGTCGCCGCGAGGCGCTCGGCGACGTCGGCCGGGGCCTCGGGCCGCACCTGGCCCAGCCGGGTGAAGTCGCCGTTCGGGTCGAGCACCACCATGCGCAGGCCGGTGTGGAGCAGCAGCTGCTCGAGCACGACACCGAGGGCGTACGTCTTGCCCGACCCGCTCTGCCCGCACAGGAAGGTGTGCCTGTTGAAGCCGTGGGCGCGCAGCCGAGCCGGCACCGTCACGTCGCCCGACCGCCACGTGCCGACCTCGAGCCCGGCACCACGGACGCCCTGCAGGGTCTCGAGGACCTCGGCCGAGGCGGGCTGCACGACGGCGGAGGCGAACGGGCGGACCGGCGCGCTGCTCGGCCCACCCGCCTCGTCGAGCACCCCTAGGACAACGCCCGAACCGACCCCCGTGGGGTCGTCGCCGGCGTGCGCCGTGGGGGCGCTGGAGCGGACCTGCCCGAGCAGCCGCTGCCCCGGAGCCGTCTCGAGCACCACGACGTCGCCGGGTGCCGGTGCCCGGTCCAGCGACGTGGTGCAGGTGAAAGTCCGGCCGTCGGTCGACCAGGTGGAAGGCGCCCGGGTCGCGGGTTCGGTGCTGAGGGAGAGGTCGGTGGCCATGGGCCCTCCAGGAGAGACGAACGGGGCCGGCGGCCCTCGCGGCCGTGGGCTGCACGCGGCATACGGTCGTGCGTCCCTCCACGCTAGGAAGCGACCGGGCGAAGCCGCCTCACTCGCCCGGGGTGAACCGGTCCCCGGCCGCTACGACCGCCGGCTGACCGCCTCGGCCAGCCTGACGGCCCACGGCGAGGCCATGACCTCCTCGAGCCCGACCGGCTTGCCGTCGGGGCCGGCCAGCGGCAGCCGCCAGTTCGGGTACTCGTCCGAGGTGCCCGGCTGGTTGATGCTGCGGATGTCTCCGACGAGGTCGGTGACCGCGACGCCGAGCATCCGCGAGGGGGACTGGCCCAGCAGCCGGTGGAGGGCCTCGACGGTCTCGGGCACGCCGGCGCCCTCCGGCAGCAACCCGCGCCCTGCGAGCATCGCCCGCACGTTGCCGATGGACTCCTCCTCGACGGCCCGCTCCTCCTCGACCGGCCGCGTCAGCAGGCCCAGCCGGTCGCGCAGGGCGACGTGCTCGAGCCCGAGGTAGCCGGCCGTCGGGGGCAGGTCGTGGGTGGTGACGGTGGACAGGCACAGGTCGCGGTACTGCTCCGGCGGCAGCGGGAGGCCATCGGCGTCCCACTCGAACCACAGGATGGAGGTGCCGAGGATGCCGCGCTCGCGCATGTAGTCGCGCGCCCACGGCTCGACCACGCCGAGGTCCTCGCCCACGACGACGGCGCCGGCGCGCTGCGCCTCGAGCACCAGGATCCCGACGAGGGCCTCGTGGTCGTAGCGGACGTAGGTGCCCTCGCTCGCGGGGTGGCCCTGGGGCACCCACCAGAGCCGGAAGAGGCCGATGATGTGGTCGACCCGGATGCCGCCGGAGTCCCTCAGCACGGTGCGCAGCATGTCGCGGTAGGGCGCGTAGCCGAGCTCGGCGAGGCGGTCCGGCCGCCACGGCGGCTGGTCCCAGTCCTGGCCGAGCTGGTTGAACTGGTCCGGTGGGGCGCCGACGGTGACCCCGCGGGCCAGCGCGTCGGCAAGACCCCAGGCGTCGGCCCCGCGCGGGTTCACCCCGACGGCGAGGTCGTGCACGACGCCGAGCGACATCCCGGCGGCCCGGGCGTCGCGCTGCACCGTGGCCAGCGCTCCGTCGAGCACCCACTGCAGCCAGCGGTGGAAGTCGACCTCGTCACGGTGGCTCTCGCGAAAGTCCGCGACCGCCTGCGACGTCGGGTCCTGCAGGTCCGCAGGCCAGGACGTCCACGGCAGGCCGTGCTCCTCGGCGAGGGCGCACCACGTGGCGAAGGTGAGCAGACCCTCGCCCTCGGTGCGGCAGTAGCGGGCGAAGTCGCGGGCCCGCCGGCCGCTCAGCCCCAGCCGGTAGACCTCGTGCAGGGCCACCCTCTTGGCCGCCCACACCGCGTCGCGGTCGATGGCGTCCTGCGCGTTGAGCGCACGGGCCGACTCGGCGGCGTCGCGCGCCCTCCGCAGGGCGGCCCCGGACAGGCCGGCCGCCTCGGGGATCTCCTCGACCCGCAGGTAGACGGGGTTGACGAAGCGACGGGTGGTCGGCAGGTAGGGCGAGGGCTCCATGGGCGCCACCGGCTCCGCGGCGTGGAGCGGGTTGACGAGGACGAAGTCCGCCCCGAGGTCCTCCCCCGCCCAGGCGGCGAGCTCGGCGAGGTCGGACAGGTCCCCGATGCCCCAGGAGTCCTTCGAGCGCACCTGGTACACCTGCTCCATCAGGCCCCACACCCGCCCTTCGCGCAGGGCGGTGGGCAGGGCAAGGGAGCCCGGGGTCACGACGAGGGTGGCCTCCGCGGTCCATCCGGTGGCCGGGCCGTCCCCCTCCGCGGGTCCGCTGACGTGGGCGCGCAGCCGGTGCCAGCCCAGGGGCAGGTCGCCGGGCAGCTCGAAGGTCGCCTCCCCGACCTCGGCGCCGTCGACCCCGCGCGGGTCGACCCAGTGGTCGACCTGGCGCACGGGCCGGGCGCCGCCGTCCTCGAGCTCCACCTCGAGGTGGACGCTGGAGCCGTGCGGCACGTGCACCGGCACCCATGGCGTCCAGCCCTCGCGGCACACGACGGTGGGTGGCAGGGTGCGGCGCCAGTGGCGCTCGTCCACGGCCGCCAGCGACCGTGCGGCATCCTCGTCGGTGCCGGCCTCGACGCCGAGGGCGCCGAGCACGGCCCGGATCGTCCCGTCCGGCACGGTGACGTGCCCGCCCTGCCAGTCCCAGTACTCGGTGGCCACCCCGAAGGCGTTCGCGAGGTTGACGAGGGTCGCGCGCGGAGCGGCGGCGTCCATGGCGGTCACTCCTTCAGGCGGTCGGGCGGCGACGGTCCGGGCGCTCGCAGTCTGCCACGCGGGCCATCCCCGCGCCGGGTACCCGCCTGCTCCCCTATGGTCGGGCCATGGCCGAGCAGAGCTCCCGCACCACCTACGTCCTCGTCGACGGCGAGAACGTCGACGCCACGCTCGGCACCTCGATCCTGTCGCGGCGCCCCCAGCCCGACGAGCGGCCCCGCTGGGACCGGCTCCTGCAGTTCGCCGAGGAGGAGTGGGGCCAGCCCGCGCGCGGACTGTTCTTCCTCGCCGCCGGCAGCGGGGAGCTCCCGATGCCGTTCATCCAAGCCCTGCTGGCCATGGGCTACCGGCCGATCCCGCTCTCGGGCGGCCCGCACCAGAAGGTCGTCGACCTCGCCATCCAGCGCACCATGGTCGAGCTCCAGCGGCGCGAGGCCGACCTCATGCTCGTCAGCCACGACGGAGACTTCCTCCCCCAGCTCGAGGGCCTCATCGACGGCCGCCGCGTCGGGGTCGTGGCCTTCGAGGAGTTCGCCAACGCCGGGTTCGTGCGCCTCGAGGAGCGCGGCCTGGAGTTCTTCGACCTCGAGTACGACGTGCGGGCCTTTCGCTCCCCGCTGCCCCGCGTGCGGGTCATCCCGATCGACGAGTTCGACCCGACCGACTTCCTGTGAGCGGCGGCGGCCTCCAGGGAGGCCGGGCCCGGCTCGGAGGCGGTGGGCCCGGCTCGGGCACCGGGCGGCGGACGTACGCTGGGTCATGGCCGTGCTGCCACTGTTCCCCCTCGGCACGGTGCTCATGCCGGGCGCCCAGCTCCCCCTGCAGGTCTTCGAACCGAGGTACCTGCAGCTGTTGCACGACCTCATCGAGAACCAGGACCGGCAGGTGCCGGTCTTCGGCGTGGTCGCCATCCGTGAGGGCCACGAGGTCGGCGCCGACGGCGTCAAGGCGCTGCACGCCGTCGGGTGCGCGGCCCAGCTGACCCAGGCCGCCGCCCTGGGCGACAACCGCTTCCTCGTCATCTCCACGGGCATCTCACGCTTCCGGCTCGAGGGAGTCGACGAGGCCGCCGGCACGGCCTACCCCACCGGGGTCGTCAGCTGGCTGAGCGAGCCCCTCGGCGACCGCGACGCGGTGGCCGCCCTCGCCCCACGCCTGCGCAGCGAGCTCCTGCGCTACCGCGCCGACGTCGGTGCCGATCCCCTCGAGCCGCCGGTCGACCCGTGGGAGCTGTCCTACTGGGTCCCCCGGGCCCTCATCCTCGACATCGGCGACCGCCAGCTGCTGCTCGCGAGCAGTGACACCGAGGCCCGGCTGCGGCTCGGGCTGCAGCTGGTGCGCCGCGAGCAGGCGGTGCACGCCGCGCTCGGTGCGGTGGGCCGTCCCCCCGAGCCCCCGGTCAACCTCAACTGAGACGCCCTGCCCACCGGCCGGTATGCCGTGGCGTTGCCGACCTGGTCGGCCTCTGTTTCCATCGAGCGGTGAGAGTGCTCGTGACCGGGGCCAGCGGCTACGTGGGCCGGCGGCTGGTGCCCCTGCTCCTCGAGCGGGGCCATGAGGTCACTGCCACGTTCTCGAAGGTGGAGACCGCGGACCGCTTCCCGTGGCGCGCGGACGTGACCGCCGTCGGCATGGACGTGCACGAGCCCAGCCAGGTGATGACGGCCGTCGAGGGCGCCGAGGCGGTCTACTACCTCGTGCACGCGATGGGTGGCCTTGACTTCGTCAACCGTGACCGGCAGGCTGCGCACCACCTCGCCCACGCGGCGATCGAGCACGACGTGGGCCGGCTCGTCTACCTCTCCGGCCTCGTGCCGCCGGTGCCACCCGAGCGACTCTCGGCGCACCTGCGCTCGCGCCACGAGGTCGAGCAGATCCTCGCCGCCTCGGGCGTGCCGACGCTCACCCTGCGCGCGGCGATCGTCGTGGGAAGCGGCTCCACGTCCTTCGAGATCCTGCGCCAGCTCTCCGAGCGGCTTCCGGTGCGCACCGTCCCCGCCTGGATGAGCTCGGACGTCCAGCCGATGGCCGTGGGCGACACCCTCGAGGTGCTCGTCCGCTGCCTCGACGTGGACCCGGTCACCCGTGCCTACGACATCGGCGGCGACGAGCGGATCTCCTACCGGGGGCTGCTCGACCTCTACGCCGAGGTCGCCGGCCTGGTGCGCCCGGAGGTGACCCTGCCGGTGGCGCCCACGGGCTTGGTCGGGTGGCTGGCCGGACAGCTCACCGACGTGCCGTCCGCCACGGTGGAGGCGCTCGTGGAGAGCCTGCACCACGACATGGTCTGCCGTGAGGAGGACTTCAGGGCCGACCTGCTGCCGGCCGGCTACAGGCTCACGCCCCTGCGCGAGGCCCTCGGGCGCGCCCTGGCCCGACCCGGCTCCGGCGAGGAGCCGCCCGACCCGCTCGGCCCGGTGCCGGGCGACCCTAAGTGGGCCGGAGGCGAGATCCACGTCGAGGACGGCACCGCGGTGCGCAGCCCGCGCAGCCCGGCGGCCTCGCTGCTGCTGGGCCTCCCGCGCATCGACTGGGACGCCGAGCACTGACCCTGCCGGCCACGCTGCGCGCGCCGACCCGGCGCGGTCGGGACTGGCGAACGCGTCGCCACCGGTGCCACGGGAAATGGCCCGGCAGAACGGTGGCGTGGCGGCCCGGGCAGGCGCAGACTGATCAGGGGTCCACCTCCTTTCACCGACCCGTGGGAGTCACCATGTCGCGACGCGTCGCTCTTTCGCCGGACATCGTCCCTGTGCTCTCGACCGGACGTCACCGCTCACCCCGCAAGGGCGCCTGCTTCATGGAGATGGCGTCCTACCTCGCGGGCGAGCGGTGGAGCGACCATCCGAAGTGCACGCACCCGCTGCTGGCCGGACTGGCCCGCCAGATCAACGACACGGTGCCCGACTCCGTGCGCTCCCGGCTCGCGCCGATGATCCCCTCCGTGATCGGGCTGACCAGCGACGACCTGCACGTCGACGCGAGGCTGGCGCTGCACAGCGCGACCACCGCCCTGCCGATCGCCTCCGCGACGCGACAGAACGTGCTCGCCCTGGGGATCCTCTCGTGTGAGCGGATGCTCGCCGAGCTGGACGGCCGGCCGCGCGACAGCCTGACACCGGAGTCACGCGACGCGCTCGACCAGGTGCCCGCGGCCGAGCAGTGGGCGCGCGAGTTCCGGGCCGACCTGCCGCTGACGGCCCGGGCGTTCCGGCGCCAGACCGCACCGCACCTGGTGGCACTCGCGGTCGAGGGCATGTCGGAGGCCTGTGTCGACGACCCGTACGACCGGCTCGTCGACCTGCTCTCCGAGTGCATCGCGATGACCGCCGAGATGGTGCAGGAGCGCACCGTCACCGGTACACCGGTCACCTGGGCTGCCGACGCGGTCGCGGAGCACCGTCCTGCGTCACCGGCCCCGGCCGAGAGCTGACACCTGCCGCCGCGCCGGTCCTTGCCGAAGGGGCCGGCGCGACGTCATGCCTGCCGCGGCGGGGAGGGGCTGGTGGACTCCGCCTGCTCCAGCCGCTCCTGCAGCCGGCTGCGGATCTCGTCGGGCTCGAGCTGCACGCGCCGACGCTGGTCACGGGCCATGATGGCCCCGGTGGCGGCGACGCCGGCGAGGCCGGCGATCCCGAGGACTTTCCAGAGCTTCACGACAGGAGACCCTTCCGTGGACGAGGCAGTGCTGAGCCTAGACGCGGCCGTCGACCTGACGCGCACCGGCGACGTGTGGCTCTTCCGCGGCAGGTCGGCGGCAGACCACGCGATCAGGGCCGTCACGAACGCGCCGGTCAACCACGTGGGCATGGCCGTGGTGCTCGACGACCTGCCGCCCCTGATGTGGCACGCCGAGCTCGGGCACGGCCTGCTCGACGTCTGGACCGGCACCCACCACCGCGGCGTGCAGCTGCACGACCTCAGCGATGCGGTCGTGCAGTGGTGCGACCGCTACGAGCAGCGCGCCTGGCTGCGCCAGCTCCAGACACCCGTGACGCGGGAGATGGAGGACGCCGTGCTGCGCACCATCGCCCGGCTCGACGGCACGCCCTTCCCCGCGACCGCGGCGCTCGCCGGCCGGTGGCTGCGGGGTCGACTGCGCCGCCACGCGGCCCTCGAGACGACGTACTGCGCGGAGGTGGTGGCGGCGACCTACCAGGCGATGGGGCTGCTCGACGGCCAGCGGCCGACGAACTTCTACGACCCCGGCATGTTCTGGTCCGGCGACGGCCTGCAGCTGCTCGACGGCGCCCGCCTCGGCGAGGAGATCCGCGTCCAGGTCCCGAGGGAGGTCGGCGCGCCGGCCCAGCGGTAGCCCCGGTTGCCTGCCCGGCCCACGGCCTGTGGACACCACCCCGCACAAGGTTCTGAGTCGCACGTGTTGAGTATCCGCAGTTAGTGCGGTACAGTCGGTGCCATGAAGCGCAAGGAGACCAACGCCGTCGCCGAGGCCGTCGCTGCCGCCGAGGCGGAGCTGGCCCAGGTCGACCCCGAGCAGCCCGACGCTGCGCTGCCCCACCTGCGGGCAGCGCAGGAGCACCTCACCGCGGCGGTCGACGAGGCCATGGCCGCGGTCATCGTCGAGTCGGGCAGCAGCATCCGCAGCGCGGGAATGCTCGCCGGACTGTCCGAGAACGCCGTCGGGCCGCGCCTGGCGCGCACGAGTCTCCTCGCGGCCTACGGCAGTGAGAGCGGGCGGGTGACGGCCTCGGGCGTCGAGCGTGCCCGCTACGACCTCGAGCAGGGCCGGCACCGGACCGCGGACCCCGCCGAGGGTGCCCCCGCGAACAGACCCATGCGCTTCCGGGCGCGACGCACGACCTGACCGACGCCACCCGGGCGCCGCAGGACCACCTCGAAGGGGGACGCATGACCAACACCAACCTCACCCACCTGTACTTCCTGCTCGACCGCTCGGGATCGATGCAGTCGATCAAGCAGGACACCCAGGGCGGGTTCGACGCCTTCATTGAGGAGCAGCGCCGCCAGCCGGGCGAGTGCCGCGTCACCCTGGCGCAGTTCGACAACGAGTACGAGCAGGTCTTCGCGGACCGCCCGATCGCGGACGTGCCGCCGCTGCGGCTCGAGCCGCGGGGCACCACCGCCCTGCTCGACTCCATCGGCCGCCTGGTCACCAGCGCCGGCGAGCGCATCTCGCGGCTGCCGGGCGCCGAGCGTCCCGGCAGCGTCGTCATCGGCATCATGACCGACGGCCACGAGAACGCCTCCAGCGAGTACACCCACGCTCAGGTCAAGGCGCTGATCGAGCGTCAGACCCGCGACCACGACTGGCAGTTCCTCTACATGGGAGCCGACCAGGACGCCATCGAGGTGGGCGCCAGCATCGGCGTCGACGCCGCGCATGCCGTGACCTACAGCCGCGACAGCGTGCACGCCGTGATGGGCGCGACCTCGGCCAACGTCAGCCGCTACCGCACCGCCCGGTCCCAGGGGATGGCAGGCCGCGAGGCGTCGCTGATGCTGGACTACACCGACGACCAGCGCGAGGCGGCCTCCGACTGAGCCCTTCCGCGGTGTGTCACAGGGGTGGGACGCCGATGACGGAGCGCAGGGCGTTCTCGACGGCGTCGGAGCGGTCGTGGCTGCCCATGCTGCCGGTCACGAAGCCGTAGGCGTAGGCCCCGCGGGTGCACGCCCAGCCCACGCTGCCACCGGTGCCGCCCATGCCCCAGCCGTCGTCGTCGACCGCGAAGCCGAGGCCCCATGACCGCGGCTCCCCGCCCATCACGCGGTCCACACCCGACGCCTGGGCGCGCGCCGCCTCGTCCCGCAGTGCCGGCGACAGGAGCTGTCCCTGCAGCAGCGCGGCATACAGGCCGGCCACGGCGCGGGCGGTGCCGTGCCCGTTGATGGCCGGCACCTCGGCCCGTCGGAAGCGCTCGCTGTTGACCACGTCAGTGGTGAAGGCGCCCGGCGGGTTGAAGAGTGCTCGGCGCAACAGCTCGAACCGTCCCGGGGCGTCGCGCGACCACTGCGGTGCATCCAGGCCGGTCAGGTCGGCGGCCCGGGTGAGCTCGGCGTCGCGCAGCCCGATGGCGAAGTCGAGGCCGAGCGGACCGCAGACCTCGTCGCGGAGGAAGGCGCCGGGGGTCCTGCCGTCGACCCGACGCACGAGCTCGCCCACGAGGTGGCCGTAGAAGAGGGCACTCTCACCGATCGCGGTGCCCGACTCCCACAGCGGCTGCTCGGACGCCAGCCGGGCGCACATCGCGTCCCAGTCGTGCCACAGCGACTCGGGTGCCGGCTCGGCCAGCGCGACGAGCCCGGTCTGGTGCGAGAGCACCTGACGCACCGTGGCCGGGGCGTGCAGCTCGGGCCAGTACCGCTGGGCGGGGGCGTCGAGGTCGAGCCGACCGCGGTCGACGAGCACGAGGGCCGTGAGCGCCGCGAACGGCTTCGTGACCGAGTAGGGCATGGCGATGGTGTCGCGCTGCCAGGGTCGGGTGCGGTCTGCGTCGGCGTGGCCACCCCAGAGGTCCACCACCCACCGGCCGTCGTGCCAGGCGGCGACCGCCGCCCCGGTGCCCGGCTGGGCGTCGATGACCTCGGTGAAGGCGTGGCGCACCTCCTCGAACCCCGCGGCGACCTCCCCCTCAACGCTCATGCGTCAGCCTCGAGGCCGTCGACAGGGCGAGGGCGCCGCAGCAGCGGCGGGAGCTTCGTGGCTCCCGGTGCCTCGGGGGAGGTGGCCGCCTCGTCCCGGGGGTTGGAGATGCCGCACTGCTTCAGGCTCAGGCAGCCGCAGCCGATGCACGAGTCGAGCCGGTCGCGCAGCGCCTCGAGGGCGGCCACCTGCTCGTCGAGCCGGTGCCGCCAGTGGGCCGAGATGCGGGTCCAGTCGGCCTTGGTGGGGGTCCGGTTCTCGGGGAGACGGGCGAGCTCGGCCCGCACCTCCTCCAGCGAGAGCCCGACGTTGGTCGCGGCCCGGATGAACGCGAGCCGGCGCAGCACCGACCGGGTGTAACGGCGCTGCCCACCGGCCGTGCGGGAGGCCTGGATGAGTCCCTCCCGCTCGTAGTAGCGCAGCGCCGAGGGGGCGAAGCCGCTGCGGCGAGCGACCTCGGCGACGGTCAGGACGTCGTGCGCGTCCACGGGCCTCCCTGCATGGGTCGACGGGCTCGGCAGCATTCTCCCCCGATCGTCGGGTGCCGCGGGCGCACTCCCTGCCTAGCATCGAGGGCATGACGCTGGGTGAGCTGCTGGTCGACTCCTTCAACCGCATCAGGGAGGGGGTGCACGAGGCCGTCGAGGGACTCGCCGCCGAGGAGCTGGCCGAGCGGCCCGGCCCCGAGGCGAACTCGATCGCCTGGCTGGTCTGGCACCTGGCTCGCATCCAGGACGACCACGTGGCCGACCTCGCCGGGGTTGAGCAGGTCTGGACCACCCAGGGGTGGGCGAGGCGGTTCGGCCTGCCGTTCGACGACGCCGACACCGGCTACGGCCACTCGCCGACCGAGGTGGACGCCGTGCGGGTCGCCCCGGAGCTGCTCACCGGCTACCTGGACGCGGTGCACGAGCAGAGCGTCGCCTTCGTCTCGGGCCTGGGCCTGGAGGACCTCGACCGCATCGTCGACGAGCGCTGGGACCCGCCCGTCAGCCTCGGGGTGCGGCTGGTCAGCGTCATCAACGACGACCAGCAGCACGTCGGGCAGGCCGCCTACGTGCGCGGGCTCATGGAGGCGGGTCGCGCCGAGCTGGTGGGCTGAGCCGCACGGCCGCGTCAGCGGTAGCGGCGGGCGTGCTCCAGGCTCTGCCGCACGTACCCTCCCCCGAACAGCACGGCGTGCACCATCAGCGGGTGCAGCTGGTGCAGGGCGACGCGCTCGGGCCACTGGGCGTCGAGCCGGTGCTGGGCGAGGTACCCGGGGAGGACGAACTCCAGGTGCGGGCAGCCGAAGAGGGCCAGCATGGCCAGGTCGCTCTCGCGGTGGCCTCCGTGCGCCGCTGGGTCGATGAGCACGGCGCCGTCTCGGGTCCACAGCAGGTTGCCGGACCAGAGGTCGCCGTGGATGCGGGCGGGCGGCGCCCCGTCGTCGAACTCGCCCCGCGCCACCCGAGCCGCGATTGCCTCGACTAGTGCGATATCGGATCTGCGGTAGACACCTCTGTCGACGGCAAGCGCCAGGGTGCGCAGGAGCTGGGCCGCGTGGAACTCGCCCCAGGAGTCGCTCGCCCGCAGGGTCAGCGGCAGCGGCTCCGAGAGCGGCCCGAGGAAACCGTCGCCGACCCAGCCGTCCGGTGGCGAGCCGAAGGCCGGTGCACCGGCGTCGTGGGTGCGGGCCAGGGCCGCGCCGAAGGCCTCCGCCGCCACGGGGTCGGGGTTGACGAAGGTCAGACGCCGCAGGTCGAGGTGGTGGTCTGCGACCTCGAGCACCTCGGCGACGGCCGCCCCAGCCGACGCGGACCCCAGCCACGCGAGACCGGCCGCCTCCCACCGGAAGTAGCCCTCGGGCGCACTGGCGCTGCCCTTGCGGAAGACCTCCTCCGGCCTCGACTCAGGCACGGACACCCACCTGGCGCTCGAGCCACTGCTCGTCGAGGGTGGGGTCGGCCAGGTGCGGGCTCGCGACGCACCCCGCCGCGACGGCGGCCCCGGCACGCAGGCTCCGCGGCCAGTCCCAGCCGCGGCTGTGCCCGTAGGCGACCCCGGCGCAGAACGCGTCACCGGCACCGTTCGGGTCGACCGCGTCCACCTCGACCGGTGGCACGAACAGCGGCTCGTGGCCCGGCAGCAGCGCCGTCGCACCCCGGCTCCCGTGGGTCACCACCACGAGTTCCCGGCTGCGCGCCAGGTGGCCGGCGAAGCCCACGGCGTCGTCCAGCGCCTCGTCGGAGAGGAAGAGGTAGCGGGCCGCGGCGACGAAGTCGCGGTGGAACTCCTGCTCCCCGTCCCAGTCGTGCACGTCCACCCAGACGGGGGTGTCGGCGGCGGCCAGGGCGGGCAGCACCCTCCGGGCGTAGTTGGCCAGGTTGACCCACACGTAGTCGGCCCCGACCGTGAAGGCCGCCAGCTCCTCGGCCGAGACCATGGAGTCGTCCGGGTCGTGCGTGCCGCCGTTGACGTAGACGCTCGCCCGACGGCCCGCGGGGTCCATGAGGTTGACGTGCCGCTCGGTGCCGGCGGGGTCGGTCACCCGGGTCAGGTCCACCCCTGCGTCGGCCAGCTCCGCAGCAGCACGGTCCCCCTCGGGGTCGTCGCCGACCAGGGCGTGCAGCCGGGTGGCGAATCCCAGCCGGGCCAGGTTCAGGGCCTTGCCCGAGCCGGTCGCACCGATGCCTTCCCGTGCCGCGGTGGCGAAGAGGGTCTCCGTGCGACCCTGCGGCAGCCGGGGCACGTCGATGACCTGGTTCCAGCTCACGCCGCCGACCACCGCCGCGCTCGGCCGGCGCGACGCGCCCAGGGCACCCATGCGGCCATCCTGCCCCACGGCATACCGGATCTTTGTCAATCCCTGACCGGGTCTTCTCCTGCCGTATGCCGTGCGGCTGGGAGGTTGCCTGCCATGCAGCTCACCGTGCGTGCGCGCCCGAGACCGACCGTGCCGGCTGCCGTCCTCCTGGTGGCGGCCGGCACGGTCGTCGCGCACCCGGAGTGGGTCGCCCCGATCTGGCCGTAGGCGCCACCGCCTGACCGGCCGCATGGACCCAGCGTGCCACCGTCGATTCCTCCACGGCGGTGGCACGCTGGCGCTCGTTCGCGGGCAGGGCCTGGGGCTCCTCATCGCGGGAGGTTCCGGATTACGGTTGGACCACCCAACCCCCGAGAGGAGTGCCCCATGAGCCACCAGTCGAGCGCGGTCCCGACGACGCCCACCGAGCGTCTGATGGCCGCCCTGTCCGGGGTGCTGGGGTCGATGGAAGAGCTGGGGTCCTACCTCGACGGCCTCGTCTTCGCGGTGCGCGACAACGTCGAGCACTGCGACGCCGTCGGGGTCACGATCGTCCTCGAGGACCGTCCGCGCACGGCGTCCTACACGACGGCGCGCACCCTGGAGATCGACGCGGTGCAGTACGCCGTCGACGACGGCCCGTGCCTGGACGCCTACCGCAACCGCCGGGAGAACCTCGTCGACCTGGCCGGCGCGCACGAAAGGTGGCCGATGTTCACCTCTGCGGTCGACACCGCCGACGTGCAGTCGCTGCTGGCCATGCCGCTGCTCTCGGGTGGGCGCTGCTTCGGCGCCCTCAACCTCTACGGCAGGACGCGGCACGCCTTCGACGACACCGACCGTGCGCTCGTGCGGATGGCCGCCTCTCGCGCGGCCGACGCGGTCGGCGCCGTCCTCGAGCTCGAGGGGGCCCGCGAGCTGGCCGCGCAGATGGAGCAGGCGATGGCCAGCCGGGCTGTGATCGAGCAGGCCAAGGGGGTGCTCATGGGTCGTCACGCCATCGACGAGACGCAGGCCTTCGAGGCGCTCCGACGCCACTCCCAGAACCGCAACGTCAAGCTTCGCGCCCTGGCCGCCGAGATCGTCGGCGAGGTCGTCGGCCGGGTGGAGCGCGTCACGGGAGACGAGCTGCCGGCCTGACAGCTGGTGGACGGAGCCCCCGCGCGGCGGGGGCCATGGGTTAGTGTCGACACCACCTGAAGCAACCGGGTGCAGCCGCAAGGGCTGGCCGGTTGCTTTTCTGTCTCCTGGAGGAGGTGCGCGTGCCCGCATCCTGCCGACACCCATCCCACCGAACCGTTTCCCCCCTACACCCGTCCCGACACGTCTCCGACCGACACCGGGGCTCCGCCGCCCTCGGCCTGAGCTCGTGGTGCGCCCACGCGAGCCGCTCGCTCGACCACAGGCCGGGATCCACCGAACAGTGGCGGGTCCGCCTCGGCTCGGCCTTCCGGGCCACCGGCCCGGCGCCCCGCGACGTCGAGCGCCCGCTGCTGGTCTACCTGCACGACCCCTACTGCCCATGGTCCTACGGCTACCTGCCCGCCCTCAGCCAGCTGCTCCACGAGATCGACGGCGAGGCTGACCTCGAGGTCGTCAGCATCGGCCTCTTCCACGGGGAGCCCATCGCCGCCACGACCTCGCCGCTGCAGGCGGTGCGGCGGGCCACCGGCGCACGCTTCGGCCCCGGGTACGAGCTGGCGCTCGCCGACGGCGTCATGCCGCTCGACTCCCGGGCGGCCGCGGCTGCGGTGATCAGTCTCACCGCAGCCGCCCCGGCCCGGGTACTGGAGGGCCTGTGGGCTGCACAGCGGGCGTTCTTCTGGGAAGGCCGGAGCCTCGCAGACCCCGCCACGGTCAAGGACGTCGCCGACGGCCTCGGGCTGGACGGCGACGCCGTGGCCCTGTTCGCGGGGTCGAGCCGAGCCGCGGAGCTCGCCGAGGAGGACTTCCTCCTCGCCCACGACCTCGAGGCCCGCCGAGGCCCCACGTTGCTGCTCAGCCACGGGAGGCGCCTGAGCGAGCTCGAGGGCCCAGGAACCAGCGGCGACCAGCTCGTCGAGCAGTTCAGGAGCGTGCTCGCCAGGCCCTAGGGTTCTGGCCATGGCCCGCCCCCACGCCGCCGCGATCGTCGAGGACGCCTGGCACCGTCAGGTCAACGCCCTGCTGCGGGGACGGGGGTGGAAGAACCGGGTCGTCAGCCACACCGGGTACGGCTCGGAGGACTTCGTCCGCGTGCTGGGCCGAGTGCTGCTGACCCGTCGACCGGAGGAGCACCCCGGCGCCGACGCCGAGGCCTCGGTGTCGGAGCTGCGTGCCGCCGAGGAGGAGCAGCGGGGGTGGCGCGCCTTCATCACCGCGCCCTCGATGAACGTGCCGGTGACCATCACCGTCGGCCGGCGCACCGTCCGCGCCCGCTCCGACCGCAGCGGCTACATCGACGTCACGGTCAAGGACCACGGGCTCGACCCCGGCTGGCACGAGGTCGAGATCGAGGCGCACGATGCCGAGAGCGTGCGGGCCGCGGTCTGCGTTGTCTCGCCCGAGGCCACCTTCGGGATCATCAGCGACATCGATGACACCGTGATCAGCACCTCCCTGCCCCGTCCGTTGATCGCCGCCTGGAACACCTTCGTGCGCACCGAGAGCGCCCGCCACGTCGTACCCGGCATGGCGTCGCTCTACCGGGAGCTGCTGGCCGAGCACCCCGACGCCCCGATCGTCTACGTCTCCACCGGGGCGTGGAACACCTCGCCGCACCTCAACCGGTTCCTCAAGAGGCACGGCTACCCCCTCGGCCCCTTGCTGCTCACCGACTGGGGTCCCACCAACACCGGCTGGTTCCGCTCGGGTCAGGAGCACAAGCGCTCGTGCCTGCACCGCCTCGCCAACGAGCTGCCCCACATCCGGTGGGTGCTCGTCGGCGACGACGGCCAGCACGACCCCAAGATCTACGGCGACTTCGCCGAGGAGCGCCCCGACCGGGTGCAGGCCATCGCGATCCGCGAGCTGACGCCCACCGAACAGGTGCTGTCCCACGGCATACCGGTCTCCAACGAGGAGCTGGCCCCCCGCCACAGGCACCACAGGGATGTCCCGGTGTGCCGCGCCGGTGACGGGTGGGGGCTGCTGCGGCTGCTGCGGGTGGCCCTGGCCCGCTGAGCCCGCACACCGCCGCGGCTGCGGGCATGATGGGCCCATGCCCGAGCTACCCGAGGTGCAGGCGCTGGTCGACTTCCTGTCCGCGCGCACGGACGGCCTGGCGGTGACCGGCGTCGAGCTGGGGTCGATCTCGGTGCTCAAGACGTTCAACCCACCGCCGCAGGCGCTCGTGGGGCTGCCCGTCGACGCGGTCGCCCGGCACGGGAAGTTCATCGACCTCGACTGCTCCGGCACGCACCTGGTCTTCCACCTCGCGCGGGCGGGCTGGCTGCGGTGGAGCGACTCGATCTCGCCCACGACGCTGCGGCCCGGCAAGTCGCCGATCGCCCTGCGGGTGCGCTTCTCCGACGGCTCCGGGTTCGACCTGACGGAAGCCGGCACGAAGAAGCGGCTCGCGGCCTACATCGTGAACGAGCCCGCCGAGGTGCCCGGCATCGCCACGCTCGGCCCCGACCCCCTGGCGCCGGAGTTCACCCGGGAGGTCTTCGGCGGGCTGCTGCACAGCCGCCGCGCACAGGTCAAGGGCGTGCTGCGCGACCAGTCGGTCATCGCCGGCGTCGGCAACGCCTACTCGGACGAGGTCCTGCACGTCGCGAAGATGTCGCCGTTCGCGATCGCGGCGACGCTCGACGAGGCGTCGGTGGATCGGTTGTATGCCGCGCTGCGGGAGACGCTGTCGGCTGCGGTGCTCGCGGCCTCCGGGAAGCCGGCGGCCGAGCTCAAGGACGCCAAGCGGGCAGGCATGAGGGTGCACGGCCGCACCGGGGAGACGTGCCCGGAGTGCGGTGACACGGTGCGTGAGGTCTCGTTCGCCGACTCGTCGCTGCAGTACTGCGCGACCTGCCAGACCGGGGGCAAGCCGTTGGCCGACCGCCGGATGTCGAGGCTGCTCAAGTGACCGAGGCTGCGGTTCCCGCCGCCGCGCCCTGCCCGACCTGCGGGGCGTTGCACCTCGACCTCGCAACGGCGATGGGGTCGGGTTCGCCGCACGCCTGGGACGTCGCGACCGCCGCCCAGCGCGCCGCCGGCGAGCTCACCGAGGACCTCTGCTTCCTGCCCGAGGCCGGCCCCGAGGGCGGGACGTCGTACTTCCTGCGCGCAGAGCTGGCGCTGCCCCTGCTCGACGGCGCGGACCGGTCGTCGTTCTCGTGGTCGGTGTGGGTGCTGGTGAGCGGCGAGAGCCTCGAGGTGCTCTTCGAGCACTGGGACGAGCCCGACCGGGCCGAGCGGGTGCCACCCGTCTACGGGCTGCTGGCGAGCGAGCTGCCCTACGAGCCGTCGACGCTCGACGTGCGGGCCGTGGTGCACACCCGCGCCCCCGGCCTGGTGCCGCGGATCGAGGTCGAGCAGGGGCACGACTCGGAGCACCCGCTCGCCCGCGAGCAGGCGGAGGGAATCAGCTGGCACCGGGTGGCCGAGCTCAACGCCGCGGTCTACGGAGAGCTGCACTGAGCGCAGCAGGTCACGTGCGTGTCAGGATGACCGGTATGAGTGAGATCCCCCAGATTGCGCACACCGAGGTGCCCGACCACGCCGTCATCCTCGACGTCCGCGAGCAGGACGAGTGGGACGCCGGCCACGCCCCCGGCGCCGTGCACATCCCGCTCGGCGAGCTGCCCTCGCGCCTGCACGAGCTGCCGGACACCGACGACGGCACGCTGGCCGTGACCTGCCGCGGCGGTGGCCGGTCGTCGCGCGCGGTGGCGTGGCTGAGCCAGCAGGGGTTCGACGTCGCCAACCTCGAGGGCGGCATGAAGGGCTGGCACGCGGCGGGCAAGCCGGTCGTCTCCACCTCCGGGCATCCGCAGGTCATCTGAGCCCGAGCCGTTCGCGCCGGTCGTCACTACGCTGAGGAGATGGCGTGGTTCAGACGAGGTGCACGCTCGACGGCGACCGAGGAGCCACGAGCCGGGTCCGCAAGCCCGTCGTCGGGTGCGGGTCTCGGTCTCGGTGACGAGGTCCCCCTGACGCCGGTGGTCGAGAGCGTGCCCGAGCATGAGCAGGCGCGCATCGCGACGGCACTCGTCGAGCTCGAGGCGGTCGGCGTCGACGTCGACGACCTCGGCTCGATCGGGGCGGGCCTCGACGCGGCCTTCGTCGCCTGGGAGTCGGCGCCGGAGCCGGAGCGGGAGCCGCACGACCGCATCGTCGAGCGCTTCGCCCTCGGCATCGGCGAGCACCTGCACCGCCACACCGACCTGCGCTGGCAGCTGGTGACCGACGCGTTCGGCACCGACCTCGCGGTGGCCGACGGCATGCGCGGCGGCTTCGTGGTGGTGCCGATGAACCTCGTCGCGGTGCGCTGGCTCCGCCGCGAGCAGGGCTGGGTGCCGGGCGTCGTCGGACACCTGGTGCGGCTCCGCACCCGCTGAACTGCAGGACTGCGGAGCCGCACCAGCCGGCCACGTGACTCAGGCGAGGAACCTCGAAAACACCCGGTGCATGAAGTCGGTGCCCTTGGCGAGGGCGTCGACGTAGATGCGCTCGTCGTTGCCGTGCATGCCGACCAGCTGCTCGTTGCTGATGACGTAGGGGTAGACGCCGTAACCCGGGATGCCCTTGGCCCGCCAGGGCCCGAGGCTGGTCCCCGCCTCGAACAGCGCCGGCGAGAACCGAGCCGAGGGGTAGGTCTGCACGGACGCCTGCGAGATCGCCTCGTAGAGGGGGGTGTCGAGGTCGGCCGGCTCGGTCGCCCAACGAGTGTCGAGCTGGTCGAGGTACTCAGCCTCCGAGACCCCGGCCGGTGCCGCGAGCTTCACCTCGACGTCGCGCCGGGCCATCTTCTCCCGCACGACAGCCAGGAACTCGCGCGGCTTCTGGCCTCCCGGGATGCCGCGGCAGTTGACGCGCACGTGGGCCTCTGAGGGGATGACGTTCTCCTTGTAGCCGGCGTCCTCGATGACCAATGCCGTCGTCGTCCGCAGCAGGGCACTGTGCAGGTACGGGTAGTCGGACCTCGCGACGACGAGCTGGGCGGCGCGCTCCCGGGCCTGCTGACTGCGCGCCGACAGCATGAGCCGGATCGCCTTGGCCCACCAGCGATCCTCGGTGGCCTCGGCCAGCGCCTCGAAGTACTCCCGCGTGACGTCGGTGAGGTGCACGGGCGCAAGGTCGTCGCCGAGGTCGGCGACGGCGCGCGACAGCGCGACGATCGCTGAGTCCGGCATCGGCTTGGAGGAGTGGGTGGCGGTGCCCGCGGCATACAGGTCGAGGTTGAAGTAGACCTTGTCCTGCCGGGTCACCGTGATGAGCATCGGCGTCGTCCGATCAGACTGGGCCAGGAACCAGCCACCCTCGGTGAGAACCATGCCGCAGTCGAGCTTGTCCCAGTGGTTCTGGGCGAGCCAGGTCGAACCGTAGCTGCCCGCCTCCTCGTCGCAGTCGGTGAGCACGATGATGTCGCGCTCGAAGCGGGCGCCCTCCGAGAGGTGGCGCAGCAGGGCGGCGATGGACGCGGCGTTGGCGCCCTTCATGTCGAGGGCGCCGCGACCGTAGACCTCGCCACCCTTGACCTCTCCCGCAAAGGGATCGGTGGTCCAGTTCTCCCGTTCCACGGGGACGACGTCGGAGTGGCCGAGCAGCAGCAGGGGAGCTGCCGAGGTGGTGCCCTCGACGCGGGCGATGAGGTGGACGTTGTCGGGCTGCGGTGTGGGGATGATCTCGGCCGGGACGCCGGCGGCGTCCCACACCGACTTCAGCCACTCCGCGTGCGGGCGGGTCTTGCCGCCCTGGCCGAAGTTCTGGGTGTCGAAGGACAACATCTTCTTCAGCAGGTCGAGGGGGTCGGGCGCGGGCGCGGCCGTCGCGCGGCCGCCCAGTGGCGCGGCGACGGCGGCGTCGGGTCGCGCCGCGGCCTGTGCACCGGCGGCGGCTCCACCCACGACCGCGACGCCGCCGACGCCGGTGAGGAAGGAACGTCGGTTGAGGGGTCGGGGGGCGACCAGCCGCTCGTGGAGCCCGGACGGGTCGTGCTGCTGCGGTGACATGAGTTCTCCGTTCCGTAAATGCGCTGACACTCCAGACGTTGCTCCCAGCGGATGGTGCATTTCATCCCAAATCAGGTCATGTTCGGTGAACGGCTGACGAAACGGTGCAGGCGGTCGCCCAGAGGGGATGGGCGGCCTCGGGCGACACGTCGATGGCGGCGTATCGCGAAATCTCAGGGATCCGCTAGAGACCCCCATAGCCTGCGATCGTGGACCCGATCCGTAACCCCTACGCCCCCGGCGCCGGCCAGCGCCCGCCCGAGCTCGCCGGACGCGACGAGCAGCTGCAGGCGTTCGACGTCGTGCTGGAGCGCATCTCGCGCGGCCGGCCCGAGCGCTCGATCGTGCTCACCGGTCTGCGCGGTGTCGGCAAGACGGTGCTGCTCAACGCGCTGCGCTCGTCGGCCGTGCGGGCGCACTGGGGCACCGGCAAGCTCGAGGCGCGTCCCGAGCAGCGCCTGCGTCGGCCCCTGTCGGCCGCGCTCCACGTCGCGGTCCGCGAGCTCGGCCACCCGCAGGGCGACGACGTCGACCACGTGCTCGGCGTCATCAAGGCGTTCGCCCAGCGTGACGCGGCGCCGAACGCCAAGCTGCGCGAGCGGTGGAACCCCGGCATCGACGCGCCGGCGGTGACCGGACGCGCCGACTCGGGCGACATCGAGATCGACCTCGTGGAGCTGCTCAGCGACGTGGGTGGTCTCGCCGCGGACGTGGGCAAGGGAGTCGCCATCTTCATCGACGAGATGCAGGACCTCGGCGCCGAGGACGTCTCGGCCATCTGCGCCGCCTGCCACGAGATCAGCCAGTCGGGCCTGCCGGTGATCGTCGTCGGGGCCGGCCTGCCCCACCTGCCCGCGGTGCTGTCGGCGAGCAAGTCCTACAGCGAGCGGCTCTTCAAGTACCAGCGCATCGACCGCCTCGACCGCGAGGCCGCCGACCGGGCCCTCTCCGCGCCGGCCAAGGAGGAGGACGCCGAGTTCACGCCGGAGGCCCTCGAGGCACTGTATGCCGCGACCGCCGGCTACCCGTTCTTCGTCCAGGCCTATGGGAAGGTCGCGTGGGACGTGGCCCCCCAGAGCCCGATCACCGCAGATGACGTGAAGGTGGCCGCGCCCGAGGCCGAGGCGGAGCTGGCGGTCGGGTTCTTCGGCTCGCGCTACGAGCGTGCCACCCCCGCGGAGCGGGAGTACCTGCGGGCCATGGCCGACGCCGCGCTGCAGCTCGGCGAGTCGGGCGAGGAGCCGCTCGACGAGACCGAGTCCGTGCCGACCGCGTCGGTGGCGGCGGTGCTCGACCGCAAGCCGCAGTCGCTGTCACCCGCCCGCGACGCCCTGCTGAAGAAGGG
Organism: Knoellia sp. p5-6-4; assembly: GCF_029222705.1. Lineage (NCBI taxonomy): Bacteria > Bacillati > Actinomycetota > Actinomycetes > Micrococcales > Intrasporangiaceae > Knoellia > Knoellia sp. p5-6-4. The sequence goes on along the minus strand of NZ_JARGZF010000001.1, from coordinate 1,719,960 downwards.
CCTCATCTACTCCGGCGAGCGCGGCCGCATCGCCTTCACGGTGCCCCACTTCGGCCGGTACCTGCGCGCGAACGGCTGACCCGGGCGTGGTGGGCAGTGGCGCGGGAGCGCGGGTAGCCTTCCGCGTGTGCTGACGCCTCCGTTCCGGGTGCCCGCTGGGCGCCGCTCACCCGCCACCGACACCGTCCCGACAGGGGTGGGTCGCTGATGGCGGGCGGACTCGTCGCGCTGCTCGACGACATCGCCGCGCTGGCCAAGCTCGCGGCTGCCTCGGTCGACGACGTCGGTGCCGCGGCAGGCCGAGCCAGCGCCAAGGCCGCGGGTGTCGTCGTCGACGACACGGCCGTGACCCCGCGGTACGTGCACGGCTTCGAGCCCGAGCGCGAGCTGCCGATCATCAAGCGCATCGCCATCGGCTCGCTGCGGAACAAGCTGCTCATCATCCTGCCGGTGGCCCTGCTGCTCAGCCAGTTCATCCCCTGGCTGCTGACCCCCATCCTCATGGTGGGTGGCACCTACCTGTGCTACGAGGGCGCCGAGAAGATCTGGGAGAAGGTCAGCGGCCACCACGAGGAGCACGAGGGTGAGCCGGCGGCCTCCGTGGGGCCGGAGCAGGAGAAGTCCATGGTCTCGGGGGCCATCCGCACCGACTTCATCCTCTCGGCGGAGATCATGGTCATCGCCCTCAACGAGGTCGCCGACGAGCCGTTCGTCTCCCGCACCATCATCCTGGCCGTGGTCGCCGTCGGCATCACGCTGCTCGTCTACGGCGTCGTCGGCCTGATCGTGAAGATGGACGACATCGGCCTGCACCTCGCGGAGCGCGACTCCGGCGCCGCCCAGGCGGTCGGCCGGTTCCTCGTCAAGGGGATGCCGAAGCTGCTGGCGGTGCTGTCCACCGTCGGTATCGTCGCCATGCTGTGGGTGGGTGGCCACATCCTGCTCGTCGGCGTGGACGAGCTGGGCTGGCACGCTCCCTATGAGCTGGTGCACCACCTCGAGGAGGCCGTGCACGGGGTGGCCGGCCTCGGTGGTTTCCTGGCGTGGCTGGCCAACACGCTGGCGTCCGCGCTCATCGGGCTCGTCGTCGGTGCTGTCGTCGTCGCCGTGATGCACCTCGTCCCGCGCCGCCAGAAGGCGGCCGCCGGCCACTGAGCACCTAGGGTCGGGCCCATGAGTGCAGCGGAACAGCCGATCCTCGTCGGTGGGGCCGACCCCGACCTCGAGGCCCAGCTCAGCCGGGAGCTGGACGTCTACAACCTCAGCCGCACCGGTAGCGAGGCGCCACGGGAGCTGACGCTGAAGGTGACCGACGAGCAGGGGGGCCTGGTCGCGGGCCTCAGTGGCTGGACGTGGGGCACCTGCGCCGCGATCGCGATGGTGTGGGTGCGCGAGGACCGGCGCGGCGAGGGTTGGGGCAGCCGGCTGATCGCGACGGCGGAGGAGGAGGCCCGCGAGCGCGGGTGCCAGCGCGTCGCCGTGTCGTCGTTCACCTTCCAGGCGCCTGCGTTCTACCAGCGGCTCGGCTACGTGGAGACCGGCCGCACCGTGGGCCTCCCGCTCGAGGGCTGGGACGACGTGCACATGACCAAGCTGCTGAGACCCCTGCCCACGGACTGAACGACCGGCCCCTCTCGCAGGGCGCGTGTCCCGGCAGCTCAGGCTCGATCGAGGGGCGCGACGGGCTTCCACGGCAGCAGGTCCGAGAGCACCATGCTGCTGCTCGGCCGGCCGTACCGCGCCAGGCGGTCGATGAGCTCCTCGAAGTCGGGCATCGTCGGCACGGCCACCATGAGCACCGAGCACCCCTGGCCCGTCACCCGGTAGAGCTGACGGACCTCCGGCCAGGCCGCCACCTCGGGGTCGCGCAGCAGGCAGGTCGGGCCGTAGCAGTCCATGACGACGACCGCCTGCACCGGCCGTCCAGCCAGGGCCACGTCGACGGCAGCGTGGTAGCCCGTCATCACGCCCGAGTCCTGCAGCCTGCGTACCCGCTCCGCGACGGCCGGCGGCGAGAGCCGCACCCGCCGGGACAGCTCGTTGAAGGAGAGGCGGGCGTCGGCCTGGAGCTCGCCCAGGATGTGCCAGTCGACCCGGTCCACCGCTCACCTTTCGTCAGAAAACTCAGTCCGCAGATCGCAGTATGAACCTGAACCCAGGTGTCTCGTCAGGGTTCCGACGGCCATTCCGCCGCGCCGCATCGTTCGCGATCCTGAAGGCATGGATGAGCCCCGCTTCACGACGATCTTCGAGCCCTTCCGGATCCACTCCGTGGAGCCGCTGCGGATGACGACCCGGGCCGAGCGCCGCGAGCACCTGCGCGCCGCCTCCTGGAACCTGTTCCAGCTCCGGGCCGAGCACGTGCTCGTCGACCTGCTCACCGACTCCGGCACCGGGGCGATGAGCCGCGACCAGTGGGCGGCGCTGCAGCACGGCGACGAGTCGTATGCCGGTTCGCCTTCCTACTACCTGTTCGTGGACGCGGTGCGCGAGCTGTTCCCCTTCCGGCACGTCATCCCTGTCCACCAGGGGCGGGCGGCGGAGAAGATCCTGTTCTCGGCGCTGGGCGGCCCCGGGAAGGTGGTGCCCAACAACACCCACTTCGACACCACGCGGGCCAACGTGGAGGCCACGGGTGCACGAGCGGTCGACCTGGTCATCGCCGAGGGCAGGGACCCCGCCTCGGACCACCCGTTCAAGGGCAACATGGATCTCGCGGCTCTCGAGAAGCTCCTCGCGGCGTCTGCTGGTGACGTGCCGTGTGTCCTCGTGACCATCACCAACAACAGCGGCGGCGGCCAACCCGTCTCGCTGGGGAACCTGCGTGGTGTTCGTGAGCTGTGCGACCGCTACGGGAAGCCGCTGTTCCTCGACGCCTGCCGGTTCGCCGAGAACGCCTGGTTCATCCGGGAGCGCGAGGAGGGGCAGGGCGAGCGTGACGTCGCTGACATCGTGCGGGAGATGGCCTCGCTCGCCGACGGCATGACGATGAGTGCGAAGAAGGACCCGATGGGCAACATCGGCGGCTGGCTCGCGATGAACGACGACGACCTCGCGCAGGAGTGCAGGAACACCCTCATCCTGACCGAGGGCTTCCCGACCTACGGCGGGTTGGCCGGCCGTGACCTCGAGGCCCTCGCCCAAGGGCTGAAGGAGGTCGTGCAGCACGACTACCTCCGCTACCGGATCAGGTCGACCGCCTACCTCGGTGAGGCGCTGCAGAAGCGCGGCATCCCGGTGCTCAGCCCGTTCGGCGGGCACGCCGTCTACCTCGACGCCAGGGCGCTCGCCTCGCACCTCGATCCGCTCGAGTACCCGGGCCAGTCCGTCGCGGTGGCGCTCTACGAGGTCGGCGGCATCCGATCGTGCGAGATCGGCACGGTGATGTTCGGTCGGCAGCCCGACGGCTCGGAGACGCCGGCCGCCATGGACCTGGTCCGCCTGGCGATCCCGCGTCGCACGTACACCCAGAGCCACATCGACTACGTCATCGAGGTCTGCGAGCAGGTGGCGGCCCGGTCCGAGGAACTGCCCGGATACCGCATCGTCGAGGAGCCCAAGGCCCTGCGGCACTTCACCTCACGGTTCGAGCCGATCAGCGGCTGACCACCGCTGACCATCGCTGACCACCGGCTGGCCACGCCACCTGCGCCGTGTGTCCCAGGGTCGGGGTGGCGGTGGAGATCCGGGCCGCCACCACCACCAACGACGTCTTGGACGCCGATGCCGGTTCGGGAGATGGAATCCGCACCAGCCAGAGCCGTGGCAGCCCGCGGCCCACGCTACGAGGAGCACCGCGGGAGCAAGGACATCCCTGCTCCCGCGGACAGCGCGCCGCCGTTGGAAGGGTCTGTCACCAGTCGCGGAGGGAGGAGACGCGGTTGTCCCACGCGTCGCCGAAGTTCTTCCCGCCGACGTACGGGTCCGAGTGTCGGATGCCGCCGCCGGCGTCGTAACCGGCCCAGTCGAAGAAGTCCCAGTGGTGTCCGCTGTTGTTGAAGAAGCTCTCGATGTTGTTGTTCATTCCGGTGGGGCCGTTGCTGTCACCCAGGTTGGCGTCCCCGAGCGAGAAGTACGCCATGGTGCCGGATCCATTCGGTCCGGTGAAGACACACATCTTGAGCTGCGGGCACCGGTCGTACCCCGTGGCCGCCGTAGCGGGAACGGCCGTGGCCGCGGTCAGAGCTGCAGCCAGCGTCGTGGCAGCAAGAACATTCCTCATTCGCATAGGACTTCCTTGTCTTGATCGTGGGTGGAGCGACGAAATCCATGCCGGTGGTCGACATGACCTGGCATCGTGACCGTTTACCCCTGTGTGGTGGAAACAACCAGTGATTGACCCCGAGAGCCTTCGTTCGGGGTCGACTGCTGGCGCCGGTCAGCATGGCATAACCCGGTGGGATTCGGCCGGGCCAGAGAGCGTGCGTTCACGGCGGCGACCGCGCGAACCATCTCGAGCGCCCGATAGCGCGTTCTCGCCAGGACGCTAGACAGGGCTAGCGTCCTGCATCGAAGCTCATCGAGGCGTCCCCGTGGCTCTCCCTCGCCTCGAGGTCCAGGAGGTAGCGCTTGGCGGCCAGCCCACCGGCATACCCGGTCAGGGCGCCGGAGGCGGCCACCACGCGGTGGCACGGGAGGACGACGCAGAGCGGGTTCGCCCCGAGGGCCGCCCCGACCGCGCGCGACGCCGACGGTCGTTCGACCGCCCGGGCCAGCTCGCCGTAGGTGGCCCTGTGCCCGTAGCCGACCGAGGCGGCCAGGCGGGGCAGCACCACGCGCTGGAAGGGGGTGGCCAGGGCCAGGTCGGTGCGCAGCGTGAAGCGGTGGCTGCGGCCGTCGAGGAAGGCCTCGAGCTCGCGGCGCGCCTCGTCGAGCTCTGCGGGCTGGCGCAGCACGCGCGGCGAGAGCGCGCGGCTGAGCCGCTCGAGGACGTGCGCCTCGGCGTCGTCGTCGGCCACGAAGGTGCTGGCCACCAGGGCGCCGTCGGCCTTGCGGGCCAGGAGCATCCGGCCGATCGCGGTGTCCTCCACGACGTAGGAGACGTCGCCGGCCGGCAGGCGCGGCGGGTGCAGCGTGGCGGTGGTGCCGAGGCCGCGCAGGGCCTCTTCGAGGGCGTCGGGGTTCACAGCAGCTCCTTCCTCAGGGCGGCCAGGCCGTCGCTGACCAGCCGCCGGCTCATCGTCGGCGTCGTCTCCAGGGCCTGCGCGATGGCGGTGTGGTCGAGGTCGGCCACGTACTTCAGCACCACCGCCTCCCGCTGCCGTGCCGGCAGGTCGGCCACCCGCTTCCACAGGTCGGTGTCGGGCAGGCTCGCCTCGGGCCCGGGCACCTCGGGCGAGCCGCGGTCGGCCAGGTCGTCCGCGACGTCGCTCGGCACCGCCCGGCGGCCCCGGGAGCGGTGGGCGTCCATGGCGCAGCGGTGGGTGATGGTCAGCAGCCACCCGCGCAGGTTCCGGCTCGACCGGAGTCCGGGGTAGGCGGCCAGCGCCTGCGCCCACGCCTGCTGGGCCACGTCGTCGCCGTCGACCGGGCCCGCGAGCGCGTGCGCGAGGCGGGCGACGTCACGCCAGTGGGCGTCCACGAGCGTCTGGAAGGCGGGCAGCGTCACGCCCATGGAACGGCCCGACCGGCCAGGGTGTGAGTGCCCGGGCACGTCGTCGCACCGGGGAGAGCTTGCCGTATGCCGCACGCGCCCACTCTGCCCCACCGCACCACCGCGTGGAGCCGGGCCTTCCGCCAGGGGTCCCAGGCCAGCGGTGTCTGCCCACGACGATCTGGTGACCCGCCATCGGCCATCCGGTGGAGATCGGGACAAAGTTCGCGAGGAGATGCGGCGGCGGGCGCGCGGTGGTGGCACGATGTCGGCCGTGCCCCACGACGGAGCCACTCGCGGCCGGCCTCTGGTGATCGCCCACAGAGGTTCGAGCAGCGCCGAACCCGAGCACACCCTCTCGGCCTACCTGCGGGCGATCGAGGAGGGGGCCGACGCCCTGGAGTGCGACGTTCGCCTGACCGCCGACTCCCACCTGGTCTGCGTCCACGACCGCCGGGTCAACCGGACCTCGAACGGGCGCGGCATCGTCTCGACGCTGGAGCTCGCCGAGCTCGAGGGCCTGGACTGGGGCTCGTGGAAGGCGCAGCACGCCGGCGACAGCGAGATGCCCGACCACCACCGCAACCGACTGCTCACCCTGCGCCGGCTGCTGAGCGCGGTCACGGCCTCCGAGCGCCCCCTCGGCCTGACGATCGAGACCAAGCACCCGACCCGGTACGCCGGGCTCGTCGAGCGGCAGCTCGCCAGGATGCTGGCCGAGTTCGGGCTCGACACGCCTCGTCAGCCGGGGGACCACTGGGTGCGGATGATGTCGTTCTCACAGCTCGCCGTGCAGCGGATGCGCCAGCTGTGCCCGCACGTCCCCACGGTCTACCTCATGCACGAGGTGGTGCCCCTGCGCTTCCGCGACGGGTCCCTCCCCCGGGGCATCCACACGGCGGGGCTGGACATCAAGATCGTGCGCCGGTGGCCGCAGACGGTCGAGCGCCAGCACGCCCGGGGCCACGAGGTCTACGTGTGGACCGTGGACGAGCCCGAGGACGTGCGGCTCTGCCTGGAACTCGGTGTCGACGCAATTATCAGCAATCGTCCCAATCTGGTGGTCGACGCCCTGCAGACCACTCGGTAGGCTCGTGCCCAGAACCGCACGGCGCTAGGGGGTACGAGGTGACCAACCAGGGGAGGACCGCTTCGTCGGTGACCTCTGCTCCGGCGCCGGCGGCTCTCGCCTCGCAGCCCGGCGCCTCCGGGGACGTCTCCCGCACCATCCGGGTCCCGTGGAGCGCCTCGTCGGTCTCCCTCGTGCGACGCACGGTCGTCGACGACCTGCGCGAGCGCGGCATCGCCGCCGTCACGATCGACGAGTCCGAGATCGTCGTCTCCGAGCTGGTCTCCAACGCGATCCGCCACGCCCGCCCGCTGGGCGACGGCAGCCTGCGGGTCCACTGGAAGGTCAAGGCCGGGGTCGTCGAGGTCGAGGTGACGGACGGGGGCGGAGACACCGTGCCCCACCCGGCACCGCGCACCGTGTGGGCGCCCTCCGGCCGCGGCCTGCGCATCGTGCGCAGCCTCGCGCACGAGTGGGGTGTCGCGCAGGACCGCTACGGCAGCACCGTGTGGGCCTCTCTCGGCGGCCCGTCGCGCCGCCGCAGCCGTTGACCGGCGCCACGTCACGCGCCCACTAGGGTTTGCCCCATGGGTAAGGCATCTCGCCGCCGCAAGCACGGCGTCACCGCAGACCAGTCCAGCCGCAAGACCCGGGTCGAGCCGGCGCCGTTCGTGGCACGCCCGTTCGCGGGCCTGCCGAACGAGACCGACTGGGTTGCCATGCGCGAGATCCTGCCCGCCGCCACCGCGACCGTCCGCTTCGCCGAGGGCAAGGCACCCGAGGGTGCTCCCGCCGAGGCGACCGTCGCGACCGTGCTGCCGCTGGCCTGGCCCGGCCTGCACCGCGCCGACGGCACCGTGTTCATCGGCACCCAGTCGGGCTCGGCCTCCGGCGACGCCTCCCGCGACCTCGCCGCATCGCTGCTGGCGGCGGCCGGCGCCGAGCAGGGCACCCCGGTCACGGCCGTCCCACAGGCCACCGCCGAGACGCCGCGCCTGCAGGACCTGCTCGACGCGGAGACCGACTTCGACGTGACCGTGCACGAGGGCTTCGAGTTCTGGGTCGGCGACAGTGAGCTCGACGCCGAGGGCCAGGCCTCGCTGGAGCGGGCCAACGAGTCGATCGTGCCGACGACGCGGATGTCGTCGGCGCCCTCGGCCTACTGGGTGCGCATCGGGGAGCGCACCCACATCCGGCTCGTGCTGCCGGAGGACGAGGACGTCGCCACCGACGCCCTGGCCCGCCTGCACGCGGCCGGTGAGAGCGGCCTCGGCGAGGGGACCCGCCTGCTCGGTGCCTTCCGCGCCTGCGGCCTGCTCGTGCCGGTCTGGGACCTCGACCCCGAGAAGGAGGCCGCCGACTACGAGGACGAGCTCGCCGCCTTCGCCGGCCGGTATGCCGCGGCCGTGGGTTCGAAGGACTCCCTCACCGCCGAGGAGCGCCGGGCCCGCTCGGGGCTGCTCAGCCGGCAGGTGACGCTGCGCTGACGGCGCGTCGCGCCGCCGGTCGAGCCCGCGTCCCGAGAGGCTGAGGACATGAGCGTCACTCCCGTCGCCGCCGTCATCCCCGCCAAGGACGAGGCCGCCCGGATCGCCGCCACCGTCCGTGCCGTCCGCGGCATCGAGGGTGTCGACCTCGTGGTGGTCGTCGACGACGGCAGCTCGGACGACACCGCCGCGCTCGCCCGCGAGGCAGGGGCCGAGGTCGTGCGCCACGCCCGCAACCGCGGCAAGGCGGCGGCGATGACCACCGGGGCGGGCCACGTCACCCGGTGCGAGGAGCGGGAGGGCCTGGTGGGCGACCCCGGTGCCCGTCGGCCGCTGCTCTTCGTCGACGGCGACCTCGAGGCCTCGGCCGCCAACCTCGGCGTGCTGGTGCCGCCGGTCACCGAGGGACGGGCGGACATGACCATCGCCACGCTGCCCCCACAGAAGTCGCCCGGGGGTGGCCGTGGCTTCGTGGTGCGCCTGGCCCGGGGCGGCATCGAGCACCTCACCGGGTTCCGGGCGGTGCAGCCACTCTCGGGCATGCGGTGCCTCTCGCGGGAGGCCTTCGACGCTGCCAGCCCGCTGGCCCGGGGCTGGGGGGTGGAGGTCGGCCTGACCGTCGACGTGCTCCTGGCCGGGATGCGCGTGCTCGAGGTGCCCTGCGAGCTGCAGCACCGCGTGAGCGGCTCCGACTGGCGTGGCCAGCTGCACCGCGCCCGGCAGTACCGCGACGTCGCCCTGGCCCTGGCCCTGCGCAGGCTCCGCCGTCGCGTCGGACGCTGATGGAGACAGCCGGGGCTCCCACCCCACCCGGGTCGAGGTACACACGCCGACGAAGCTCGGGCGGTAACACCTCGAACGCGGCGACGGTGACCGGGCGGGTCGCGCTCGTAACATCGTTCGCCCTCCTCCTCGCGGTGGGACTCTTCGGCCCCAGCGCCGCCAAACCACCTCTCGGGCCGCGCGGCTGGGCGCCCGGTGAGCTGGCCTGGGCGCCGTCCTCGGCCGTGGTCACCGCCCTGCTGTGGGCGGCATACCTGCTCGGCGCCGCGGGCGTCGCGCTCTCGCTGTGGCGCCCGCCCGCTCGGGCCCGGTCGTGGCGCTGGCCCCTCGTGCTGGCCGCCGGCGCCCTGCTGACCGGGCCGTTCGGCTCGGCGGACCACACCAACTACGCGGCCTACGGGCGGATCGCGGCGCAGGGCGGCGACCCCTACCTCGTGCCGCCGGAGGCGTGGGCCGGTGGCGCCGACCCGGTCACCAGCGCGGTCGAGCCACCGTGGACGGAGACGGTCAGCGTCTACGGTCCCTTCGCGACCCTGCTGCAGCTCCTGACCTCGCTCGTCGGTGGCGAGAGCATGCGCCAGACCGTGTGGATCTGGCAGGTCGTCACCGTCGCCGCGTGGCTCGCCGTGCGCTGGTTGCTGCTCCGTGCGGCAGTCGACCCCCGCCGAGCCGACACCCTGTGGACCGCCAACCCGCTCGTCTTCGGCGTGGGGGTGCTCGGGGCGCACCTGGACGTCGTCGCCGCGGCCCTGGCCCTGGCCGCGCTGGTGACGGCGGCCCGCAGCCCATGGGCGGCAGGCGTCCTCAGCGGCCTCGCCGTGAGCACGAAGATCACCTACGGCGTCGTCGGCCTGGCCGTGGTGCTCGCCTGGGTGCAGCACCAGCGCGACGGGCTCGTGCGGCGGGTGGCCGCATATGCCGTGGCCGCCCTCGCCGTGGCCCTGCCCCTGCATGTCTGGGCTGGCCCGCACGTCTTCGACCAGCTCGGGCGGGCTCGCCGCTCGGTGTCGCTGGCCACGCCCTGGCGGCTCCTCGTCGAGCTCCTCACGGGTCCACTTCCGTCGTCGACCGTGCGCAGCCTGGTCTTCGCGCTGGCCACGGTGCTCTTCGCCGCGTTCGTGCTGCTGCTGTGGCGGCTCACCCTCGACGCGGCTCCGGCGACGGTGACCGGGGCGGGGGCCCGCTGGGCGTTCGTGCTCTCCACCGCCTACGCGCTGAGCGCGCCGTACTCGCTGCCCTGGTACGACCAGCTGACGTGGGCGACCCTGCCGGTGCTCGCGGCGGGGGTGCTCGACTACGTGCTGCTGGCCCGCTTGGCCGTCATGGCGGTCGCCTACGTCCCGGGCCGTGTGGTGGCCATGACCCCCACGGTCGAGGACGTGACCCTCACCGTGCGTCGGCGGGTGGCGCCGTATGCCGCACTGGGGCTGTGGGTGGCCCTCACCGTCGCCTGGCGGCGCGCGTCGCGCCGGTCATCCGAGCCTCGTCCAGCAGCGTCCCCACCGCCACGGTGATGATCAGCGGCACGGCGATCAGCGCCCCGTTGGCGGGGATCGCGACGCCGGAGTCGTTGATGAGGAACCCGATGGTCAGCGTGACGAGCAGGGCGATCAGGCCCGGCCGCAGGGTGGGCGCGCTGTCGAAGGACCGCTGCAGGGCCCGCGAGCCCCACGAGGTCGGCCGCGCCAGCACGTAGATGACGAACACCAGGGCGACCGGCACGAGCAGGGCCAGCTTGTAGTTGCCGAAGAGGATCGACAGGTTCTGCTGGCCCTTCCTCACGATGATGTCGAGGGCGCCGCCGCTGATGATCGAGTCGAAGAAGCGTCCGAGGTGCGACTGGCTGTCCGGCGCGCGCAGGCTGTCGAGGAAGGCGACGAGCAGGAACAGCCCGGCGGTGACGCCGCCGATGATCGCCCCGCGCCGCCAGGTCATGCGCACTCCGAGGATCGCCAGCACGAGGTAGGTGAGTCCGGGCAGCAGTGCAGGCGGTCCTCCGCCGTCGGCCCCCCAGAACGGCGCACCGTCGACGAACACCGCACCGAGCCCCACGGCCGCCACGACGACGGCTGCCAGCACCGGCTGGCCCCTCCGGACGAAGCGGTCGGAGACGGCGCTGCACAGCAGGATCGTCGCGGTGCCGAAGAGGGCGAAGGTCGTGTTGCCCATGCCGTAGTAGCGCCCGCCCACGACCGGCTGCAGGCCCATGAGCGACGACAGCTGCAGGCGCGACCCCGTCATGACGTCGAGGGCGAGCACGACCATGGTGGCGGCCGACACCGCGGCCATCGGCCCCAGCAGCGAGCGGCCCCACGGCCCGAGCAGGGCGATGGTCGAGATCGCCGTGACGAAGAGGGCGACGCTCGCCACCACGGCCAGCATCGGCACCGGGAAGCGCCACCACGGGAGCAGGTTGGCCAGGAACGTCGCGGCCGGCACCGCTGCCGCCGCCACGCCGACCACGCGCACGGTGCGCAGCAGCCGCGTGCGGGTCTCGGCCGAGCCGAAGTCGCGCTTCCAGACCACCAGCACCAGGGCGTAGATCGCGAGCTGGCTGTAGACGACCGCGTTGAAGAACGGCGGCACGAGCGAGTGGACCTCGTGCGAGGCCTGGTCGTAGTCGACGAGGGCGCGCAGCCGCTCCTGCGCGAGGCTCTCGGCGTTGCTGTCGGCAGGCACCCGGTGCAGCGGCTTGCCGCCGAGCTCGCGGGGAACCTCGACGCCGGCTGCCGAGATCAGCGAGACCGTCAGGTCCGCGGCCTGCACGAGACCGGTCTGGCGGGTGGAGGCCGACTTCAGCGTCCCGCTGCCGTAGTGCGGCCCCTTGGCGGCCACCAGGCGGAGCCGCTCCTGGGCGCCGGCGTCCGAGAGGCTGGCCACGACGATGTCGGCCCCGCCGGGGGCCGCCTCGAGCACCTGCTGGATGCGGGCGTCGACGGCCCTGACCTGCTCGGCCCGGCTGGTGGCCGGCGCCTTCTCGCCCTCGGCCACCTCCTCCGGGTCACGGACGGAGCCCACGTCGACAAGCGTGACCGGGCAGCTCGCGAGGGCGCCGGTCAACACCTCCGGCGCGAACGCGGCATACCGGGGGACCGCGCCACTGGTGAGCGCCGCCCCCACGCCGCCACCGGGGCCGACCGCCTGGACGCACGTGCCGTTGCTGGCCAGGTGCTCGCCGAGCAGGCCCGGTCGCGAGTCGAACTTCTTGGCGGCGGCCGCACGCACGTAGTCGTTCCAGCCGGGGACGAAGCCGCTCTCGACGGCCGGGATGGGCGGGCACGGGTCGGTCTTGCTGCGCTCGGGCGAGCCGCCCGGACCCGGAGCGGCGGCGCGCTGTCCTGCGGACAGCGACAGCCAGCCGTCGACCGGGCAGGTGTTGGTGTTGACCGAGCGCACCGACAGGGCCGCGCTCGAGCCGTCGCGCAGGAACGACCACAGCGCCGGGGTCTGCTCCGGCGAGACGTCGGTCCAGGTGATGCCGCCGGTGCCGATGAGGACGACCGGGCTGGCGTCCGCCGCCGCGGCCGGGACCTGCGCCGACGCGACCCGGCCGACCGGTGCCGCCGACGCCGGCGCGGCCACACCGAGGAGGACGAGGAGGCCGGCGAGCAGGAGGAGGGCACGGCGGATCACGGGGTACAGGCTACGACCACGGCCACACGCAACAATGGGCGCGTGACCCCCGTCCCCCGCAGCCTTGCCCCCGCCTGGCGTGCCGTGTGCCGCTGGCCCGCCGGCGGTCGCTGGGGACTCGCCGCCGCGCTCGTGCTGCTCGCCGCGCTGCCGGTGGTCCTGCGCTACCTCGTCTTCTGGCCCATCGACCAGTGGCAGGTCGACGTCGAGGTCTACCGCGAGGCCGGGGTGTCGGTGCTCACCGGGCGACCGGTCTACTCGGCGATGACCGAGGCCCCCCAGCTGCTGCCGTTCACCTACCCGCCGTTCGCCGCCGTCATCGCCATCCCCCTGGCCTTCCTGCCCTTCGGCGCCGTCGGCTGGCTGTGGACCGCCGCCCAGGTCGCGGCCACCGCCGCGATCGTCTGGTATGCCGGCTGGCGCCTGATCCACCGCACCGGCACCGGGGTGCCGATCGCCCTGGCCCTGCTGGCGGCGCCGATGCTGTGGCTGCACCCTGTGGCCGACGGCATCCGGTTCGGCCAGGTCAACGCCTTCATGGTGCTGGCCTGCCTCATGGACCTGCGCCGCCCGCGGCCCGGCGTGCTGCGCCGCGTGCCACCGGGCGTGCTCGTCGGGCTCGCCATGTCGATCAAGCTGACCCCGGGTGTCTTCGTCGTGCACTACCTGGTCAACCGCCGCTGGCGCGAAGCCGCCACCGCCGTCGGAACCGCCGTGGCCGTCACCCTGGGCACCTGGGTGGTGCTGCCCGAGGCGTCGTTCGCCTTCTGGGGCGGCGCACTCCAGGACCCCAACCGGCTCGGGCCCAACATGGGTACGTCCAACCAGAGCCTGCGCGGGTTCCTGCTGCGGGTCGGCCCCGACGGCACCGCCGGCACCGTGCTCTGGCTGGCCTGCGTGGCTGTCGTCGGGGTCATCGGCTTCCACCTCGCCCGCCGCGCCTGGCTCGCCGGCGACTCGATCAGCGAGGTCGCCATCGTGGGGCTGATGGCTGTGCTGCTCTCACCGGTGGCGTGGATCCACCACCTCCACTGGATGGTCGTCGTCATCTTCGCCGTGCTCGGGTCCGACCCGCTGCGCGACCGCAGGCGGCTGCTGGCTGCGGCGGTGCTGACCGGCTGGTTCCTCTGTCGGATGCCGTGGTGGGGCATCAGCTGGCTCAACCAGCCGACCTGGCCGGAGCTCCCCGGCCGCGTCCTGCAGAACGCCGACACCTTCGGGTCCCTGCTGGCCCTCGCCCTGGTCGGCTGGTCGCTCAGCCGCACCATCCCGCTGCGCGCGCACGGCCACCCGCACCACCCCCACCGCGACGACCGCGGCCACCGCGGCCACGGGCGGCCGGACGCGGTGCCGGTCAGCCGCCGATGACGCCGAGGACCTCGAGGATGCTGACTGCGGCGATGACGAGGCAGACGGCGCCGCCGATGCGCCGGATGGTCGACAGGTGCACCTTGGCCAGCAGCGCCCGGCCGAGCAGGGCGGCCAGTGCCGAGACGGCGGCCAGCGCGCCGAAGGCGCCGACGAAGACCGACAGCGGGTCCTCGTAGCGCAGCACCATCGACGCGGTGAAGAGCTGCGACAGGTCGCCCCACTCGGCGAGGAACAGCACGACGAAGCTGGTGGCCACGGCCTTGAGCCCGGTCGCCGTGGCGGCGCCCTTGTGGGAGAACTCCTCCTCGGTCTCGGCCTCCTCCTCGTCGGCCCTGCCCGCCCCTCGGAGCAGGAGGATGCCGCCGACGAGGAACATCAGCGCCGCGACGACCTGCACGGGTGTGCGCGGCAGCTGCGCGAGCAGGCCGCCCACGAGGACCGCGACCAGGGTCTGGAGGAGGAACGCCGCCGTGACGCCGAGCCACACCAGCAGCGGCCGGAACCGGGTGGAGAGCACCAGGGTGGCGATGAAGGTCTTGTCGGGCAGCTCGACGACGAAGATGGTGCCGAAGACGATCGCTGCCACTGCGAGGTCGAGTTCCATGGCGCCGCGACCCTATCGAGCGCTCGTTGCATAGGCTGCACGCGTGCACCTGTCGGACACCGCCACGACCCTGCTGGGACTCGCTGCAGGTGTGCTGGGGGTGTTCCTCGTGGCCGGGCTCGCCCTGGCGCTGCGCCGCACCAGCCGGCTGGGCGAGGAGGTGCGCCGGCTGAGCCACGCCCGTCCCGTGGGCGCCGGCGACCTCGCGGCGCTGCGCTCGGACCTCGAGCAGGCGCTGCGCCACGTCGCCGTCGTGCGCTACGACGCGTTCGGCGACATGGGCGGCCGGCTGTCCTTCAGCGCCGCGGTGGTCGACGACCACGGCGACGGCCTCGTCTTCAGCTCGATCCACGCCCGGGGCGAGTCGCGCACCTATGCCAAGGGCGTGGTCGGCGGTGGCAGCGACGCCACCTTGACCCCCGAGGAGCAGCAGGCGCTGGCCGCTGCCCGCACCGGCTCCCGAAAGGCCTGACCGTCCGTGCCGCCTGCTGAGACGCCCACCCGCTACGGCTACCTCGGGCCCGAGGGCACCTTCACCCAGATGGCGCTGCACGCCTGGGCACCCGCCGGGGGCGCGCGACACCTGCCCTTCGGGTCGGTCGACGCGGCCCTGGGCGCCCTGCGCAGCGCCGAGATCGACGCCGCGATGGTGCCCATCGAGAACTCGGTCGAGGGCGGGGTCAGCGCGACCCTCGACGCGCTGGCCAGCGGTGAGCCGCTCGTGGTGATCGGTGAGGTGCTCGTCCCCATCACCTTCGTCCTCGCGACCCGACCCGGTGTGCCGCTCGCGGACGTCCGCGGCGTCGGCACCCACAGCCACGCCTGGGCCCAGGTGCGCGGCTGGATGGCGGCCCACCTCCCCGACGCGGCGTACGTGCCGACCCTGTCCACGGCGGCGGCCGCCGCCGGGCTGCGCGCCGGGGAGTCCCCGGCATACGAGGCCGCCGTCTGTGCGCCGGTCGCGGCGGCCAACCACGGGCTCGAGGTGCTCGCCGAGGACATCGGCGACACGGCCTCGGCGGTCACCCGGTTCGTGCTCGTCGCCAGGCCGGGGCGGCTGCCCGACCGCACCGGGGCCGACAAGACGACCCTCGTGCTCTACCAGCGCGACGACCACCCGGGCGGCCTGCTCGAGCTGCTCGAGCAGTTCGCCGTGCGCGGCATCAACATGTCGCGCCTGGAGTCGCGGCCGACGAAGGAGTCGATGGGGCGCTACTGCTTCTCGATCGACATCGAGGGCCACGTCCTCGACGAGCGGGTCGGCGAGGCGCTGATGGGGCTCAAGCGCGTGTGCGCCGAGGTGCGGTTCCTGGGGTCCTACCCGCGGGCCGACGGCGCCGCGGTGCAGGTCTCGGAGGCGACGCGGGACGAGGCGTTCACCGACGCCCGCACCTGGCTGCGCAGCCTGCGCGGCTCACCCCCCGGCTGACGCGAGCGGAAGGGCACCCCGGTTTGACGCAGTGGCTTAGGTAAGGCTTACCTTAGTCCCATGTTGGTCAGCAACGCCCTCATCGGCCTCCGTGAAGGCCTCGAGGCCGCCCTCGTCGTCGTCATCCTCATCGCGTTCCTCGTCAAGACCGACCGCCGCTGGGCGCTGCGGTGGGTCTGGTCGGGGGTGGGCGTCGCCGTCGGCCTGTCCGTCGTGCTGGGCGCGTTGCTGACCTACGGCACCCGGGGGCTGTCCTTCGAGGCCCAGGAGCTCGTCGGCGGTAGTGCCTCGATCATCGCCGTCGCGTTCGTCACGGGAATGGTGTTCTGGATGCGCTCGGCCGCCCGCACCATCTCGGGCGAGCTGAAGGGCAGGCTCGACAGGGCGCTCGACGTCGGCCCCTGGGCCGTGGCGCTGGTCGGCTTCCTCGGCGTGGGCCGCGAGGGCCTGGAGACCGCGATCTTCTTCTACGCCACCGCCCAGGCCGCGGGCGCCGGCACGGTGCTGCCGCTCCTCGGCTGGGTCGTCGGGATCGGCGCGGCCATCGGCCTCGGCGTGGCGATCTACCAGGGCGCCGTGCGCATCGACCTTGCGCGGTTCTTCCGCTGGACCGGCGTGCTGCTGGTCCTCGTCGCCGGCGGGATCCTGTCCTACGGCCTCCACGACCTCCAGGAGGCGGCCCTCCTGCCCGGGCTGCACACCCTGGCCTTCGACCTCTCCAGCACCATCGACCCGGGGTCCTGGTACGCCACCCTCCTCAAGGGCATCTTCAACTTCACCCCGGCCACCACGGTGCTGCAGGCGGTCGCGTGGCTGCTCTACGTCGGCACCGTGCTGACCCTCTTCCTGCGGCCCCAGGGTCCGCGCCCCTCGCCCCGCCCTTCGGAGCCGGCCGCTGCCCAGGCTGCCTGACGCCTGACCCGCTTCTCCCCGATCCCGCCCTCGCGGCTGACACCTTCCCAGGAGCCCAGATGCGCATCACCGCCTTCCACGCTGCCCTCGGCGCGGCCCTCCTGCTCGGCACGACCGCGTGCGGCAGTGACTCGACCGGCGAGGCGGCCGGCGGCAAGGGGCCCATCGCCGTCGAGGCGACCGACACCGAGTGCTCCGTCGGCCGGACCACCGCGCCCGCCGGGACCATCGAGTTCGCGGTCAGCAACATGGGCAGCAAGGCCAACGAGTTCTACCTGCTCGGCGAGGGCGACCAGGTGCTCGGTGAGGTCGAGAACATCACGCCGGGCCTCACCCGGACCTTTCACGTCGAGGTGGCCGAGCCGGGCACCTACACGACGGCCTGCAAGCCGGGCATGAAGGGCGAGGGACTGCGAGGCGAGTTCACCGTCACCGGTGCCACCGCCGCCGCCCAGGACGCCGATGTGAAGCTGGCCGAGGCGGTGGAGCGCTACGAGACCTACGTGGGCGCCCAGGCCGACGAGCTGCTCACGCGCACCACCGCGTTCGTCACTGCGGTCAAGGCGGGCAGGGTCGAGGAGGCCAAGAGGCTCTACCCCGTGGCCCGCGGCCCGTGGGAGCGCATCGAGCCGGTGGCCGAGTCGTTCGGCGACCTCGACCCGATGATCGACGGCCGCGAGGACGTCGTCGAGGAGGGCCTGGCCTTCACCGGCTACCACCGCCTCGAGAAGGACCTGTGGGTCGACGGTCTGCAGCCCGACAGCGGGGCTGTCGCCGACAAGCTGCTCACTGACGTCAGGGCCGTCGCGGCCAGGGCCAGGGCGGTCGAGCTCAACCCGCTGCAGCTCGCCAACGGCTCCAAGGCCCTGCTCGACGAGGTCGCCACCGGCAAGATCACCGGCGAGGAGGATCGCTACAGCCACACCGACCTCTACGACTTCGACGAGAACTACCGCGGCTGCAAGGACGCCATCGACGCGCTGCGCCCCGCCTTGAAGGAGCGCGACCCCGAGCTGCTGACGACGATCGACGCGCGGTTCAAAGAGCTCGACGCAGCCCTCGACGAGCACCGCACCGACCGCGGCTTCCGGCTCTACACCGAGCTGTCGAAGGACGAGGTCAAGGACCTGACCGTCAGGCTCGACGCGGTCAGCGAGCAGGTCGCCAAGGTGGCCGGCGCGGTGGCTGCGTGACCGAGCAGCACGGCGTCACCCGCAGGGGCCTGCTCGGGGTCGGTGCCGGGGCGGCCCTCGCCGGCGCCGTCACCGGGGTGGCCGGCACGTATGCCGCGCAGCGGGCCCACGCCGTGCCCTCGCCTGCCGCGGCCGGCGGCGCCGCGCACGACCCGTCGGCCCCGGTGCCCTTCCACGGCGCCCACCAGGCCGGCATCACCACGCCGGCGCAGGACCGCCTCCACTTCGTGGGGCTCGACGTCACCACCGACGACCGCGAGCAGCTCGTCGAGACGCTCAAGGCCTGGACCCGGGCCGCGGAGCGGATGACCGCGGGTGCGGAGGCCGCCCCGGGCGGGGTGGTCGGCGGCGGGCCCTACGGCGTGCCGGCGGACACCGGCGAGGCCTACGACCTCGAGGCTTCGGGCCTGACCGTCACCATCGGCTTCGGCCCGTCCCTCTTCGACGGCCGGTTCGGGCTCACCGACCGCCTGCCCGAGGGCTTCGCGGACCTACCCGCCTTCCGCGGCGACGACCTCGACCCGGCCCGCTGCGGCGGGGACATCGGCATACAGGCCTGTGCGAACGACCCCCAGGTGGCCGTGCACGCGATCCGCAACCTCGTGCGGATGGGGTTCGGCACCGTCTCGGTGCGGTGGAGCCAGCTCGGCTTCGGCCGGACCTCCTCGACCAGCACGAGCCAGGTGACTGCCCGCAACCTGTTCGGCTTCAAGGACGGCACCAACAACCTCAAGTCCGAGGACCCCGAGGCGCTGGCCGAGCACGTCTGGGTGCAGCCGGAGGACGTGCCCGGGGCTGCCTCGTGGATGGTCGGGGGCTCCTACCTCGTGGCCCGGCGGATCCGGATGCACATCGAGGTCTGGGACCGCACCAACCTGCAGGAGCAGGAGCAGGTCATCGGGCGCACCAAGGGCGTCGGCGCACCGCTCGGCCAGAGGCAGGAGTTCGCCGCCGTCGACCTGGCGGTCAAGGGCGCCGACGGTCAGCCCGCCATCCCCGAGACGGCGCACATCCGGCTCGCCTCGCCCGAGACCCTCGACGGCGTCCGGCTGCTGCGCCGCGGCTACAACTTCACCGACGGCAGCGACGGCGTCGGCCACCTCGACGCGGGCCTGTTCTTCATCGCCTTCTGCCGTGACGCCGGCAGGCAGTTCGTGCCGATGCAGCGGGCGCTGGCCGGCGCGGACGCGCTGAACGAGTACATCGAGCACAACGGCTCGGCAGTCTTCGCCTGCCCGCCCGGCGTGGGGCCCGGCGGCTGGTGGGGAGAGACGCTCTTCAGCTGACGGTGGCGGCCTCGGCCCGCGGCGTGCGGGTGCCCGCCTCGCGGGTCCGGTGCCGGTACCAGCCGTAGGCGAGCAGGGCGCAGAGCACCCCGTTGAGGATGCCGACCAGCACGTCGCTGAGGTGGTGGGCGCCGCGGTAGAGCCGCGAGTAGGTCACCAGCAGCGGCACGAGCAGGCACAGCCCGATGACGAGCCGGCGCAGCCACGGCCGCTCGATCCGCTCGGCGGCGAGGAGGGCGAACGAGGTGTAGAGCGCCGTGGAGGCCCCGACGTGCCCGCTGGGGAAGCTCGAGGTCGGCGGCGACGGGTCCTCGGGGAGCACCGGGGGCCGGATCCGGCCCACCGTGTGCGCCGCCAGCACGAAGATGGTGGCCTGCAGCGAGATGGCGATCGCCGGGACGGCGCTGAACCGCCAGTCACGGGTGCGCCACAGCAGCACCGCGGTGACCACCACGCAGGTCGCGATGATGATCTCGGTGTTGCCCAGCCTCGACCAGATGTCGGTGATGGTGTCCCACAGCGGCGTGCGCGCGCGGTTGAAGTCGGCAGCGAGGCTGTCCTCCCACCGGTCGAACGCGGCGAGGGGACCGGTGACGAGCAACCCGAGGCCGACCACCACGCCCCAGAGGGCTACGCCTGGGCCGACGGCCCGGGTGAGGAGGTCACGGCCGTCTTCCCGATAAACCCGATCCATGAGGAGAAGGTAATGCCAAGTCCGAGCAGAATGCCTGCCAGGACGTCACTGGGGAAGTGCGCGCCGAGGAACATGCGGTCGAAGCCGACGACGACGACCGTCACCACAGCCAACCCGACGGCCACCCGGCGGGCGGTGTGCGACAGCAGGGGCCAGAGCAGGAAGACGAGCACCGAGCACCACACGGTGATGTTGAGCGCGTGGCCGGACGGGAACGAGTAGCCCGCCGCGTGCGAGACCGGGTCGTCGACCACGGGGCGGGCCCGCTGCACCAGCAGCTTCGAGGCCCAGCCGACGAACCACCCGACCATCAGCGTCGAGAACGCCCACAGCGCGCGGTTGCGCAGGTCCCTGGCCAGCCAGGCCCACAGGCAGACGAGCGTGCCGACCAGGTGCAGCCACTTGGGCTGTGTCACCTCCTGCACCACGACGAAGAAGCCGACGAGGTCGTTGGAGCGGGTGAAGTCGGTGGTGCGGCGGATGACGCCCTCGTCGAAGCTGATCAGCGGGTTGAACTGCTCGCGGACCAGCAGGGCGAGCAGGGTGACCGGCACCGCGGCCGCCAGGGCCAGGGCCACGGCCCGGAGGGCGCGGACGCCACGAGAGGGCCGGCCCGCGGCCGGGGGCTGCGTCGACTTCGCGGTCGACGCCGACCCGGAGGTGCTCACGACTCGACCGCTCCCACCCGCACGATCAGCGAGCTGGGCAGCACCTCCGCACTGATCGCCCGGGCCTCGCCGATCGGGTCGCCGTCGAGCTGGACCTCCTGGGGCCGGTCGGCACGGACCTGCACCTCGGTGGTGGTGTAGTGGTCGACCCGGGGGTGCCCACGGCGGCGGCGGGAGGCGAGCCGGGCGGCCACGGCCGCCCACCCGACGATGCCCTGCGGCGAGAGCGCCACGAGGTCGATCCGGCCGTCGTCGACCTCCGCCTCGGGCATGAGCACGAGGCCGCCGAGCAGCTTGCCACAG
Source organism: Knoellia sp. p5-6-4 (assembly GCF_029222705.1). Classification (NCBI taxonomy): domain Bacteria; kingdom Bacillati; phylum Actinomycetota; class Actinomycetes; order Micrococcales; family Intrasporangiaceae; genus Knoellia; species Knoellia sp. p5-6-4. The sequence continues at coordinate 1,698,935 of NZ_JARGZF010000001.1, read as the reverse complement.
TTGCCGATCACGACGGTGCGGGTGCGACGGCTGAACTCGTCGCCTTCGGCCGTCTTGACGCGCACCTTGAACTGCGGGCCGCGCAGGTTGCGGAAGCCGGACACCACGTACGCGGGCCAGCCGACCTTGGCCTTCAGCTTCTCGGGGGCGCCGGCCATGATCGCGGCGTCGAAGCCGAGCCCGGCCATGACGAGGAAGATGTGGCACTCGGGGCGCTCGTGCTCGCCGGACACGTCGACGGTCAGCCGGCCGACGTCGACCCGCTTGTTCTGGCCGGTGAGGGCGACCCGCACCGCGTCCTCGAGCGAGTCGACGGGCAGGTCGAGGTTGCGGGCCAACAGGTTGCCGGTGCCGCCGGGCAGCAGCCCCATCGGCGTCTCGCTGCCGACCAGCGCCTCGGCCACCGCGCGCACGGTGCCGTCACCGCCGAGGGCGCAGACGACCGTGGCGCCATGCTCGAGGGCCTCCTTGGCCTGCCCCGTCCCCGGGTCCTTCTTGGTGGTCTCGATGAACCGCGGCTCGTCCCAACCGAGGTCGCGGCAGACCTCGCCGATGCGGCGACGGACCGCCGGCAGGTCCTCGAACTTCGTCGGGTTGACGACGATCACGGCCTGGCGGCGCGACGTGTCGCCCTCGGCGTGGCCCTCCGGCCGGAACTCGTTGCGGTGCGGCCTGCGACGCCAGCTGCGGCGTCCACGGTGCACACCGCCGGGTACCGGCCCCGAGGACGAGGCGGCCGCGACCAGCCAGGCCAGCGCGAGCACCAGCGCGATGGCGCCGATCGCGATCCACCCAGCGTTCTCCTGAAGCACAGCGTGACGCTACCCCACGGTAGCCGGGTGCGCGCCGCCGCGGCTCGCTGCTGCCTCCCGCGCGTGCTCCGGGGCCCGGCTTGGGCGCTCGCTCACACCCTCCGGTGGTAGGCCAGCAGGCTGACGCCGGGCACCGGCTCCCAGTCGCGCTCGGGATCCCGGGTGAACCCGAGCCGCTCGTAGACCCGGTGGGCCTGCGCCATCGAGGGCTGGGTCGACATGGCCAGGCCGCCGAGCCCGAGCTCGCGCGCCCGGTCGATGCACCGGCGCACGAGGGCTTCGCCGACTCCTTGGCCGCGGGCCTCGTGGGCCACGGCGAGCATCCGGAACTCGCCCTCGTCGGGTCCGGCCAGCTCCGAGTAGGGGCTGGTGGGGCCGGCGAAGGTCACGGAGCCGAGCACCTTCCCGGACCCGCCCTCCGCGGCCACCCAGAGCTCGGCCGCGCGTGCCCGGCTCTCGGCATCGGCGAGGACCTCGGCGTAGGCGAGGCCCGGCGGGAGGTGCCCGTCCTCGACGTAGGCGCGGACGGTGATCTCGCCGACCGCCGCGTAGTCGGCGGGGGTGGCTGGGCGCACGGTGAAGGCCAGGGCGTCGGACATGCCGCCATTGTGCTCGGGCGCCGCGCGGCGGGGGGAGCGCGGTGAGAGGGTGGGCGCATGTCGGCAGACCTCGTCTACCTCGTGGGCGGCGTCTCCCTGCTGCTGGCTGTGGTGCTCCCGTCCGCGCTGCAGCGGGCCGCGCTCTCCGCCCCGCTGGTGCTCGTCGGGGTGGGTGCCCTCATCGGACTGCTGCCGATCGCCGAGGGCGAGCCCTTCGACCCGGCCGACCACCGCGCCGTCATCGAGCACGTCACGGAGGTCACCATCCTCATCGCCCTCATGGGGGTGGGACTGGCGCTCGACCGCCCCCTGTCGTTCCGCGACCGCGCGGGCTGGCGCCGGTGGTCCTCGACCTGGAAGCTCCTCGGCATCGCGATGCCCCTGACCATCGGTGGGGTCGCCCTCCTCGGCTGGTGGGGCCTCGGCATCGCCCCGGCTGCCGCCCTCCTGCTCGGAGCCGCCCTCGCCCCGACCGACCCGGTGCTGGCCTCGGACGTGCAGGTCGAGGGCCCGAACGTCGACCAGTCGCCCGACAAGGTCGACGAGGAGGACGAGGTCCGCTTCGCCCTGACCTCGGAGGCCGGGCTCAACGACGGGCTCGCCTTCCCCTTCGTGTATGCCGCGGTGTTCCTCGCGGCCGAGGGCGCGGTGAGCGGGTGGGGGCTGCAGTGGCTGGCCTGGGAGCTGGTCGGGAAGACGCTGCTGGGCGTGCTCGTGGGTGTGGGCGTCGGCTGGGTCCTCGGCAACGTCGCCTTCCGTTCCCGGGCCCGCTCGCTGCGGGTGGCGGAGACGGGTGAGCCGCTCATGGCCCTGGCGGCCGTGCTGCTGGCCTACGGCGCCAGCGAGGTGATGGGGGGCTACGGCTTCCTCGCGGTGTTCGCGTGCGCCATGACGATGCGCTCGGCCGAGCGGAGCCACGACTACCACGCGCTGATGCACCAGGTCATCGAGCGGCTCGAGCGGCTGTTCACGCTGCTCGTCCTGCTGTTCCTCGGCATCGGGCTCACCCACGGCCTGCTCGCCCACCTCGACTGGCGCGGGGCGCTGCTGGGCATCGCCCTGGTGTTCGTCATCCGCCCGCTGTCGGGGTGGCTGGCGCTGTCGGTGGGCACCCGTGGGGTGGGCGACCGTCGCAAGGACCGGCTCGAGCGTCGCGAGCGGCTCGTCACCGCGTTCTTCGGTGTCCGGGGGGTCGGCACCGTCTACTACCTGGCCTACGCCTTCGGGCAGACGACCTTCCCCGAGCAGCGCTGGCTCTGGTCGACGGCGACCTTCACCATCGTCCTCAGTGTCGTGGTGCACGGCATCGCGGTGACCCCCGTCATGCGGGCCCTCGAACGGCACCGCTCATCGGTCGGCCGGGCGTAGCGTGGCCGACATGACCCGTGACGTCGACGTCCCCGAGCCGGTGCCCGTCGAGCCGGACACCAAGGACTGGACCTGGACGCTGCGCGAGACCTGCCCCGAGTGCGGCTTCACGGCCAGCGAGGTCGAGGGTCCGGAGGTCGCCGACCGCATCGCGGCCCTGACCGACCCGTGGCAGGAGGTCCTGGAACGGCCCGACGCGACCACGCGGCCGGAGCCGGCCACCTGGTCACCCCTCGAGTACGCGTGCCACGTCCGCGACGTGTGCCGGGTCTTCACCGAGCGTGTCGACTGGATGCTGCGCCAGGACGGACCGGCCTTCCCCGACTGGGACCAGGACAGCGCGGCCGTGACGGGTCGCTACCACCTGCAGGACCCGGCCACCGTCGCCCGTGAGCTCCGCGAGGCGGCCGAGGACGTGCGTGCGGCCTTCGCGAGCGTCGAGCCCGACCAGTGGCAGCGCGCCGGCCGGCGGAGCAACGGCTCGACGTTCACCATCGAGAGCCTCGGGCAGTACATGCTGCACGACCTCGCCCACCACCTGGTCGACGTGAGCGCCTGACGCGCGCACGCGGCATACCCACCGTTTGCCCTGCGCTCAGGCCGCGCTCGCCGCGGCCGGCGCGCCCGCCGCACGTACCTCGTGCACGGGCCAGAAGTGGTCGTGCAGCGTGGTGACGAGGCTCAGCAGCACGACGAAGAAGACGGCGGCGCCGGCGTCGAGGCGGTCGCCCTCACCCAGCCAGTCGGCGAGGACGACCAGCCCGATGTTGACGGCCACCCGGGCCGCGAAGGCGCCCGCCAGCGACTCGACCGAGCGTGCGGCCCGCGCCGCCCACAGGGCGATGGCGGCGTTGACGACCACGAAGGCGGTCAGGCCGAGGAACAACCGGAACCCGCTCACGTCGGTGCTGGGCAGCACCAGCGCGTAGATGACGCTGATGAGCCCGACCAGCACCACCTTCTCCAGGGTCGGCACCGACAGCAGGCGGTAGTGGGCGGCCACCCAGGCCGCCCGCTCGGCCGGCTCGTCCATCTCCGCCGGCAGCGGCTCGGCGCGCACCCGCCACGGCCAGTCGGCCGGGCGCAGGCGCGGGCGGACCCCGAACCAGAAGCCGGCCAGGAGGCCGAGCACGCCGAGGACGACGAGCGGGCCGAACCAGGGGACCTCGGCCACCGCGTCGGTGAAGTCGAGCTGGGCGATGTGGATCCACCACTCCTGCGGCAGCTTGACCACGACCCAGATGAGCCCGGCCGTCAACAGCCAGGCGCGCAACCCGAGGCGCCTGGGGTCCCAGCGCAGCCGGATGACCTCGTAGGCGATGAAGTAGTACTCGAAAGTGTTGGGGAAGACGAGCAGCAGCGGCCGCCACTGGGTGACCTCGAAGAGCAGCACCCCGACGAGCCGGTAGAAGTAGAGGAACCGCCCCACCTCGAAGGCGGGGGAGGACGTCCAGTTCCGCAGCATCGACAGGTAGGCGACGCACAGGTAGAAGACGTCCATCGCCTTGTCGTAGCCCTGGTAGCCGGGCGGGTCGTAGCCGAAGGCCTGGAAGATCGACTGGTCGATGCCGTCGAGCACGAGGCAGGCGATGAGCGCGGGTAGCGGGAAGCGCGGGATCAGCAGCGGCAGCAGGAACCGGCCGCCCACGACGGCGAGGAAGACGAGCTGGGTCCCGGTGTCCATGACCGTGCCGCCGACCTCGCCGGGCCGTCAGGCCCGCTGGGGCCCGCCGGTGAGCAGGGCGGCGCCGCCCAGCGCCAGGTAGACCGTGCCGCTGACGTAGTGGCTGCGCCGCATCACCCTCGGCCGTCGCGAGAGCCAGGCGCCGATCGCCCCGGAGGTGAGCGCGTACAGGGAGTCGAAGGTGACGCCGATGACGACGAACACCCCGCCCAGCACAAGGGCCTGGCCGGCCACCGGACCGGCCCCCGGGTGGATGAACTGCGGGAAGAAGGCGAGGAAGAACAGCGCCACCTTGGGGTTGGTGATGCCCACCAGGAAGGCGTCGCCGAAGGCCCTGCGGCCGCTGACCGGCGGGGGCGTCTCGAGGCTGAAGCGGCCGCGCGAGCGCAGCTCGCGCACCGCGAGGAGGACGAGGTAGGCCACCCCGGCGTACTTCACCACCGTGAACGCCACCGCTGAGGACGCGATCACCGCGGTGAGGCCGAGGGCGGTGAGCACCACGAAGACGGCGGTGGCCGTGGCGACGCCGAGCGTCGAGGCCAGGGCTGAGCGGCGGCCCTGGGAGATGCCGCGGCTGATGATGTAGAGCAGGTTCGGCCCCGGCACCAGCACGAGGGCGGCGGCAGCCGCGGAGAAGGTCAGCAGGGTCGTCGCGGAAGGCATGGGGGCTCCGGGGGCAGGCGCGGTGGTGCTCCTCGCAGGATGACACCCGAGCGGGCCGGCCGGCATGAGTTTCGCCCCTCGAGCGGCCGATAGGCTTGGCCGGTGATCGACATCAAGCTCCTGCGCGAGGACCCCGACCGGGTCCGCGCCTCCCAGCGTGCCCGTGGCGAGGACGAGGGGGTCGTCGACCAGATCCTCTCGGCGGACGAGCGACGCCGGTCGTCCCTGACCGAGTTCGAGCGGCTGCGGGCCGAGCAGAAGTCGATGGGCAAGCAGGTCGCGCAGGCGCAGGGTGAGGCCAGGCAGGCGCTGCTGGCCCAGACCAAGGAGATGGCGGCGAAGGTCAAGGAGCTGCAGGCCGCCGCGTCCGAGGCCGAGGAGCTGCTCGACACCCTCGTGCGCCGCATCGGCAACGTCATCGAGCCCGGTGTGCCCGTCGGCGGCGAGGACGACTACGTCGTGCTCGAGACCGTCGGCGAGCCGCGCACGTTCGACTTCGAACCCCGTGACCACCTCGCGCTCGGCGAGGCCCTCGACGCCATCGACATGGAGCGGGGCGCCCGGGTCGGCGGTTCGCGGTTCTACTTCCTCAAGGGCGTCGGTGCCCGGCTCGAGATCGCGATGATGAACCTCGCGCTCGCCCAGGCCGTCGAGCACGGGTTCGTCCCCATGATCACCCCGACGCTGGTCACCCCGCAGGTCATGGGCGGCGCCGGCTTCCTCGACGCCCACGCCGAGGAGGTCTACCGCCTCGAGGCCGATGACCTCTACCTCACCGGCACCTCCGAGGTGGCGCTCGCCGGCTACCACACCGACGAGATCCTCGACTTCTCCGGCGGCGCCAAGCGGTATGCCGGGTGGTCCACGTGCTACCGCCGCGAGGCCGGGTCCTACGGCAAGGACACCCGCGGGATCATCCGCGTCCACCAGTTCAACAAGCTCGAGATGTTCGTCTACTGCCGTCCGGAGGACGCCGTGGCCGAGCACCAGCGGCTGCTGGACATGGAGAAGGACATGCTCGCCAAGATCGAGGTGCCCTACCGCATCATCGATACTGCGGCGGGTGACCTCGGCGGCCCGGCCGCCCGCAAGTACGACTGCGAGGCGTGGGTGCCGACCCAGGGCAAGTACCGCGAGCTGACCTCGACGTCGAACTGCACGACCTACCAGGCGCGCCGGTTGAACACGCGCTACCGCACCGAGAAGGGCACGCATACGGCGGCGACCCTCAACGGCACGCTGGCGACGACCCGGTGGCTGGTGGCGATCCTCGAGAACCACCAGCAGGCCGACGGGTCGGTGGTGGTGCCGCAGGCGCTGCAGCCCTACCTCGGCCTCGAGGTGCTCAAGCCGGTCTAGCCGGTCTCGCCGGGCCGGTCCATCAGCCGGTGACGTCGGTGCGGAACCGGTAGCAGGTCTGCGCGTGGGGCGCCTTGGCGAACGAGAGCACCTTCGCCGGTCGCACGGAGAAGACCTCGGCGGGGTTGTTGCCGGGCTCGAAGACGGCGTCGTCGGAGTCGAAGTCCCAGTCCGAGCCGTACTTGTCGCGGAAGGCGTCGGCGACCGCCCTCAACCGGTCGGCGCCGAGCACTCGTTCGGCGGACCCCTCGACCACGACGTCGAGGCCCTGGGCCCAGGTGTTGCGCCCCGTGGTCACGGCGACGTGGGCGTTCCCGGCGAGGTTGTGCGCCTTCTGCTCCCCGAAGCCGGTGCAGAAGGCGAAGGCGCCCTCGTGCCACACGCCGACCAGGGGGGTGACGTGGGGCCGGCCGTCCTGGCGCACCGTGGTGATCCAGTAGAGCTCGGCCTGCTGCAGCGCCGCCTCGGTCATCGCCCAGGGGGTCTCGGTGGCCTCCGGCTCGCTGAAGCGGGTGTCGATGTGCGCGGTGGGCGCGGTGGTGGTCATCAGAGCCTCCTCGGGGGCGGTCGGGACCTCGGGCCACCTCCAGTGAACTGCTGCCCGCGCTGCCTGCGCACCTGCGTTTCGGGCTAGTCCGGCCGCCGGCCGTCCCCGCGGATCGACCTGCTTGTGCCCGCACGAGCCACGCGACTGACGTAGATTCAGCGGTCCGGACCCTTCACACCGGTCCCATCACCGATGCAGGGAAGGCCATGCCGCAGCGACTCATCGCCCTCGACCTCGACGGCACCACGATCACGCACGCGGGCGAGCTGCGCCCGGCCGTCTTCGAGGCCGTACGCGCGGTCGCCGACGCCGGGCACCACATCGTGGTGGCGACGGGACGCTCCATCGTGGCCACCACCCCCATCCTCGACATGCTCAAGCTCACGAGCGGGTATGCCGTGTGCTCCAACGGCGCGGTCACGCTCAAGCTCGACCCCGACGAGCCGCAGGGTTACCAGATCATCGACACGGTCACCTTCGACCCCGCCCCGGCCCTCGAGCTGCTGCGCGACTCGTGGCCGGACGCGGTGATCGCCGTCGAGGAGCTCGGTGTGGGGTTCAAGCTCAGCGCGCCCTTTCCCGACGGCGAGCTGCAGGGCGAGCTGCGCGTCGTGCCGTGGGAGGAGCTCGTCGCCGACCCGGTCACCCGTGTGACGTTCCGCAGCCCCACCGGGACGAGCGAGGACTTCGAGGCGCTCGCCGAGCGCATCGGCCTGCACGAGGTCAACTACAACGTCGGCTTCACCGCCTGGATGGACATCAACCCCGAAGGGGTCTCCAAGGGCTCGGCTCTCGAGCTGCTGCGCCGCACGCTCGAGGTCGAGCCCATGCACACGGTCGCCGTGGGAGACCAGCGCAACGACATCGAGATGCTCAGGTGGGCGGCCTGGGGTGTCGCGATGGCGAACGCGCCCGAGGAGGTCAAGGAGGTGGCCGACGACGTCACCGGCCACGTCGACGAGGACGGCCTCGTGCCGGTGCTCCTGTCGGTGCTGCAGTAGGCCTGGGTCTGCCCGGCCAGCTCTAGCGGGACTGCAGGGCGTCGAGGGCGACGGCCATCGCCACGGCCATCCGCCAGTCGAGCTGCCACCCGTTGCTCGCCACCGGCACGTGCACGTCGTAGCGGTCCCGCAGGGACCGGCGGCGCTCCGAGCTGAGCACGAGGGTGCCGTCGTCCGCGGTGAAGTCGAAGTGGAAGACGAACGGGCTTGGCAGGTCGCTGAGGATGGGCAGCATCTCCCAGGCCCGGCGGGCCAGGGCGACGTTCTGGTTGCGCTCGGTGCCGGTGGCCTCGAGGCCGTCGGGGGTGCCGAGGTGCCACGTGGAGCGCAGCAGCGAGGTGCCGAAGTCCTTGCGGAACCAGCCGATCGGCACACCCGTGCCGTCGAGCACGTCGTAGGTGGCACCGAGGTCGAGGCGCTTGCGGGCCTTGAAGGAGAAGACCGGCGTGGTGCGCGCCTCGTCGGAGTAGAACGTGACCTCCTCCTTGAGGGCGACGCGCTTCTGCTGGGCCACCGCGAGCACCGGCCCCTCACCGCCGGAGCCGTCGGAGGTCGTCACCTCGTAGCGGTTCACCATGAGGGTGACCTTTTGGCGCAGGTGGAAGTGCTCGGCGGTGGTGGGCAGCGTCATGGGGGGCATTGTGTCCCAAACCGGACATGACAGGCTCTGTTCCCATGAACCCCGGCAGGCTCAGCACCGCGGAGGACTACCAGCGGTTCGCCGAGGTGCAGGCACGCGGCAGCTCTCCCGCGTACGAGCGGCTGGCCGAGGCGGTCGCCCGGAGCGGGCCCGTGCTCGACCTGCTCGCTGCCCTTCCCGAGCCCAAGCGCCAGCCGAACCTGCTCTTCGCAGTGGGCCGCCTCCTCGGCGGACCCGTCACCGACCCCGACGCCTTCACGCAGTGGGTGGTCGAGCACTGGCACGAGCGCCCGGAGGTGCTCGCCCGGAGCACCCAGACCAACGAGGCGGCACGGTGCGCCACCCTGCTGCCGGTGCTCGGCGGCATACCGGGCCCACTGGCCCTGCTCGAGGTGGGCGCGTCGGCCGGGCTGTGCCTGTATGCCGACCGCTACCGGTACGCCTACCGTCGGCACGACGATGTGGTCACCACCGTCGGTGGTGACCACGGGGTGACCCTGCCCACGGAGGTGCCCGGGGTGGTCTGGCGCGCCGGTCTCGACCTCAACCCCGCTGGACCTCGCTTCCGATGGGGACCCGGCCTGGCTCGAGGCGCTGGTGTGGCCGGAGCACGAGGAGCGGCGACGCCGGCTCGGCGCGGCCGCCGACCTGCTCCGCGCCGACCCGCCCCTGCTGGTGGCCGGCGACCTCGTGGAGGACCTGCCCGCGCTCGCGGCGCAGGCCCCCTCGGACGCGACCCTCGTGGTGTTCCACAGCGCGGTGCTGGCCTACGTGGCCCCGGAGCGCCGTCGGCGGTTCGCCCACGTGGTGGCGGACCTCCCGGGCCACTGGGTCGCGAACGAGGCGCCCGCCGTGCTGGAGGGCCTGGTGGCGCCGCCGGCCGTCGACGCCCCCGGCGCCGGCCGGTTCCTCCTGGCCCTCGACGGGCTGCCCGTGGCCTGGACCGGTCCGCACGGGCAGAGCCTCTTCCGGATCGATCAGTGACATGCTTGGGCCGCCATGTCTGACCTGATCATCACGTCGCCGTCCAACCAGCGCCTGAAGTCGCTCACGGCCTTGCGGCGGCGCCGCGTGCGCGAGGAGTCGGGCCTGACCCTCATCGAGGGCTTCGAGGAGCTGACCCTCGGCCTCGAGGCAGGCGTCCTGCCGCAGGCCGTCTACTACTGCCCCGAGCTGATGCTCGACCCCACGAGCCAGCTGGCGGTGGTCTCCGACCTCGCGGCCAGAGGTGTCGACACCGTGCAGCTCGGTCGGGCCGCGTTCGAGAAGGTGGCCTACCGGGAGGGCCCCGACGGTTTCCTCGCCGCCGTCGCCTCGGTGGCACGGGCCTGCGCCGACCTCGCCGTCGGCGCCGACGCGCTGACCCTGCTCTGCCAGGGGGTCGAGAAGCCCGGCAACCTCGGCGCCATGCTGCGCACCGCGGACGCGGCCGGTGTGCAGGCGGTCATCGCCGCGGACCCCGTCACCGACTGGGGCAACCCCAACCTGGTGCGGGCCAGCAAGGGCACCGTCTTCTCCGTGCCGGTCTGCAGCGACAGCACCGCCGCGACGATCGGGTGGCTCGAGGAGCGTGGCATCGCCCTCGTCGCCACCACTCCCGACACCGACCTCGACTACACCGACGTCGACTACACCGGGCCCGTGGCGATCGCGGTCGGGGCGGAGAAGTACGGCCTGACCGACGAGGTCCTGGCCGCGGCGGCATACCGGGTGCGCATCCCCATGGTGGGCCGGGCCAACTCCCTCAATGTCGCCACCTCCGCCGCCATCGTGATCTACGAGGCGGTCCGGCAGCGCCGGTCACGCTGATCCGGACGGGCGGTTAAGGGGTGGCCCACCCCCGTGTCAAGAGCACCCCAAATCGTGTGTCACGATGTTCTGCATGCGAGTTGACCACGTTTCCTACGCCGCCGAGCACGACGGCCTGAAGGCGACGGCTGAGCGTCTGGCAAAGCTGATCGGCGTCGAGCCGGTCGATGGGGGAGTCCACCCGCGGTTCGGCACCCGGAACGTGATCTTCCCGCTGGCGCACGACCGCTACGTCGAGGTCGTCGAGGTGCTCGACCACCCCGCGTCCGACAAGGCGCCGTTCGGCCAGGCGGTCCGCGCCCGCTCCGAGGCCGGCGGCGGCTGGCTCGGCTGGGTCGTCGCCGTCGACGACATCAAGCCCTTCGAGGAGCGCCTCGGCCGCGAGTCCGCCGACGGCTACCGCCACCGCCCCGACGGCACCGAGCTGAAGTGGCGCCAGCTGGGCGTCAAGGGCCTGATCTCCGACCCGCAGCTCCCGTTCTTCGTCGAGTGGCAGACCCCGGAGTGCCACCCTTCGGTCGACGCGCACACCGACGTCACCATCAAGGGCCTGCAGATCGCCGGCGACCCCGAGCGCGTGCGCGACTGGCTGAACTGGCCCGCCAACGAGCCGACCACCATCGACTTCACCTTCGTGGCGCCGCACGGCACGCCGGGCCTGCTCTCGGTCACCTTCGAGACGCCCAGCGGCGAGGTCACCGTCTGATCGACCTCTCTGAACTGCGTTTCAGGGGAGCCTGGCCTGCAGCATCTCCCGCACCGACCGCCGGGGGGCCCGCGCAAGCCACGCGTCGGCGACGACCTCCTCGATCTCCTGGGCGCTGACCTGCCCGAGGTCCCGTTCGCGCAGGAGCACCGCCCGGTAGCCGTCCCAGTGCGGGGTCGTGAAGAACGGGCCGTCCGCGGCCACCATGGCCTCCTTGTCGCCGAGGTCGGGCACGTAGAAGACGAGCACGTCCTCCATCCGCTCACCGGTCTCGGGGTCGACCGCGTCGGGCCGGGGCTCGCGGGAGAAGACGAACTTCTTGCCGGCGACCGCGTAGGAGTGGCGGCCGCTCTCGGAGGTGCTGCGCTCGACGTCGGGCAGCCGCATCGCGAAGACGTCGATGTCGCCAAGCCGGGCGGGCCGCTCGCTCACGTGTCCACGGTAGGACCAGGACGGGGGCCTACGCCATCGGCAGGATCTGTCGTCGCCGGTCCCGACCTAGCCTGAGCGGGAAGCCACTGCCCCCGGCTGGAGTCGCCATGCCCCGTCCCCTCCTGCTCGCCGTGGACGCCGACCCGGAGGCGCTGTCACGGATCGAGGCCCACCTCCAGCGCCGTTTCGGCGCGGACTTCCGCGTGCGCGGTGAGCAGACGGCCGCGGCGGCGCTCGCCCAGCTCGAGGCCGCGCGAGAGCGCGGGGATCCCGTGGCCACCGTGCTCGCCGACCAGTGGCTGCCGGACCTGCCCGGTGCCGAGCTGCTCGGGCGCGTGCGCACGATGCACCCCGACGCCAGGCGCGCCCTGCTGGTGCCGTGGGGGGCCTGGTCCGACCGCCCCACCGCCGAGGCGATCCTGCGCGCCATGGCGATGGGCGACATCAACTACTACGTGCTCAAGCCGTGGTCCGAGCAGGACGAGCTGTTCAACCGCACCGTGGGCGAGTTCGTGCACGAGTGGTCGCGCACGGTCGTCAGCGCCCTGCGGGAGGTCATCGTCGTGGCGGAGCGCCGCGCGGCACGCGCCCACGGCATACGAAACCTGTTGACCCGCAACGGCATCCCGCACGCGTTCCTCGAGCGGGGCACGGCTGCGGCGAACGCCGCGCTGGCGCGGATCGGCATGCGCCACCCCGAGGGCCCGAGCGGACCGGTGGTGGTGTGGATGCCGGCCCTGGGCGGCAAGGTGCTGCTCGACCCGACCGACGCCGAGATCTGCGAGGCGTGGGGCATCCGCACCGAGCTGCCCGACGAGGAACGGGACTTCGACGTGCTCGTCGTGGGGGCGGGACCGGCGGGGCTGGCAGCCTCGGTCTACGCCTCTTCCGAGGGTCTGCGCGTCCTCACCGTCGAGCGCGAGGCCTTGGGCGGCCAGGCCGGCTCGAGCTCGCTGATCCGCAACTACCTGGGCTTCTCGCGCGGGCTCAGCGGGGCCGAGCTCGCCCAGCGCGGCTACCAGCAGGCCTGGGTCTTCGGCGCCCACTTCCTGCTGACCCGCGAGGTGACGCACGCGCACCGCCGGGAGGGCACGTTCGTGGCCCACATCTCCGACGTCGGCGAGGTGACCGCCTCCACGGTCGTGCTGGCCACGGGAGTCGCCTACCGGCGCCTCGGCATCCCCGAGCTCGAGCGGCTCAGCGGGGCAGGGGTCTACTACGGCGCCAGCGTCTCCGAGGCGCAGGCCCTCACGGGCCTGCAGGTCGTCGTGCTCGGCGGCGGCAACTCGGCCGCCCAGGCGGTGCTGCACCTGCAGCGGTATGCCGCGGGCGTGCGCCTCGTCGTGTGGTCCCGGGCCCTGAACGAGGGCATGTCGCAGTACCTCGTCGACGAGATCGAGGCCAACCCCGGCATCACCGTCGAGCTCGACACCGAGGTGGTCGGCGGGGGCGGCGAGGGTTGGCTGCAGGAGCTGGTGCTGCGGCGCCGCTCCACCGGTGAGGAGCGCACCGTGCCCGCTGACGCGCTGTTCGTCATGATCGGGGCCGAGCCGCACACCGGGTGGCTGCCCGAGGAGGTCGCCCGGGACGAGCGCGGGTTCGTGCTTGCCGGCTCGGAGGTCGTCGCCAGCGGGCGGTGGCCGCTGGAGCGGGCACCCTTCCCCTACGAGACGTCGCTGCCGGGGTTCTTCGCGGTCGGCGACGTGCGGCACTCGTCGGTGAAACGGGTCGCCTCAGCGGTGGGGGAGGGCTCGGTGGTGGTCTCGCAGCTGCACCAGTACCTCGCCGCCCAGCGGGCGAAGGCCCCTGCTGGCGGGCCCTGATGGCCTCGGGTGCGGCAGTGCCCGCACCGGCAGCCGAGCGCCACCCACCGCGCCCCGTGTCCGTTGTCGCAGCGGCCCTGGCCCTCCTGCTGCCCGTGGCCGGCCTCGCCCTGCTGCTGGGGTGGCCCCACCTCGACCTGCTGTGGAGCCACCAGCCGGCCCACTTCTGGCTGGTGCTCGGTGCCGCCGTGCTCAGTGCCATCGTCGCCTACGGCACTGGGGTTGCGGCGGAGCGCCGCGGCGACGCCCGGGTGCTCTTCGTCTCGCTCGCCTTCCTGTCGGCGGCCGGCTTCCTGGGGCTGCACGCGCTGGCCACGCCCAAGGTGCTGCTCGAGTCGCCCAACGCCGGTTTCACGGTCGCGACGCCGATCGGCATCGCGATCGGCTCCGGCTTCGCGGTGGCCTCGACCGGCCGCTTCGACGGCGACGCCGGGGTGCGCGCGATGCGGCGTGGCAGGCGGCTGCGCCGGGCGCTGCTCGGGCTCATGGGGCTCTGGGCGGTCTTCTCCGTCGCGGAGCTGCCGCCGATGGACCAGCGCACCGCGCCCGAGCAGGCCTCCGGACCCATGGTCGTCATGGCCGTGGCAGCGGTCGGGCTCTACCTGTGGAGCGCTTGGCGCTACGTCGCGCTGTGGCGTCACCGCGGGGGGCTGATGCCGGTGGCCGTGGCGGGGGCGTTCGTCCTGCTCGCCGAGGCCATGGTCGTCCTGGTGTTCGGGCGTCCCTGGCACCTCAGCTGGTGGGAGTGGCACCTGCTCATGCTGCTGGCGTTCGGCCTGGTCGCGTGGGGTGCGCAGCAGCAGTGGCACGAGGAGCGGTTCGCCGGCCTCTACCTCGACCAGACGGTCTCGGGCAGCCGCGACATGAGCATCCTGTTCGCCGACCTCCAGGGCTTCACGAGCTGGTCGGAGGCCCATGACCCGCAGGAGGTGACGGCGATGCTCAACACCTACTTCGAGGTCGCCATCCCACCCGTGGTCAAGGCACACGGGGGCGACATAGACCGGTTGATCGGCGACGCGATCATGGCCACGTTCAACCGGCGCGGCGACCAGCCCGACCATGCGCGCCGTGCCGCGGCCGCCGCCCTCGACCTGCAGCGCACCACCGCCCGCGTGGCAGCAGAGCACCCGGACTGGCCACGCTTCCGGGTGGGGGTCAACAGCGGCGAGGTGTCGCTGAGCCTGCTGGGTGCAGGGGGTGGGCGCACCCACACCGTCATCGGTGACACCGTCAACGTCGCGTCGAGGCTGGAGGCCAAGGCCCCGGTCGGCGGGGTGGCCATCGGGGCGCAGACCCTGGCCCGCCTGCCCGGCGCGGTGACCGAGCCGCTCGGCGCGCTCGAGCTCAAGGGCAGGGCCGAGCCGGTCGAGGCCCACGTGCTGCACTCCCTGTGAGGACCCGACTCGACCCCTTTCCTGCAGCAACTTCTGCTAGCAGGTGTTGCTGCCGACGACCCACGTTGCTGCATCCCCCTGCGGCAGCGACCTGTGCTGAGTCGCGTCAGTCCAGGTAGTCCACGAGCTGCGGCGCGGCCCCGATGTAGGTGGCCGGCGTCATCGCGGACAGCCGTTTGGCGACCTCGTCGGGCAGGCCGAGGCCGGCGATGAACGCCCGCAGGTCGTCGCCGGTGATGCGGCGGCCGCGGGTCAGCTCCTTGAGCCGCTCGTAGGGCTCGTCCATCCCGGGCACACCCTGGGCGCCGAGCGCGCGCATGGCTGACTGCACCGGCTCGCCGAGCACCTCCCAGTTGGCGTCGAGGTCGGCCTCCATCGCCGATGGCACGGCGTCGAGCCCCGCGAGGCCGCGGGTGACGTTGTCGAGCGCGAGCAGCGAGTGGCCGAAGGCAGTGCCGATGTTGCGCTGCATCGAGGAGTCGGTGAGGTCGCGCTGCAGCCGCGAGGTCACCAGCGTCGACCCCAGCACGTCGAGCAGGGCGTTGGAGACCTCGAGGTTGGCCTCGGCGTTCTCGAACCGGATCGGGTTGACCTTGTGCGGCATGGTGCTCGAACCGACGGTGCCTTGGCCGCGCACCTGCGCGAAGTAGCCCATCGAGATGTAGGTCCACACGTCGGTGCAGAGGTTGTGCAGCACCCGGTTGAAGCGCGCGACGTCGGCGTAGAGCTCGGCCTGCCAGTCGTGGCTCTCGATCTGGGTGGTGAGCGGGTTCCAGGCCAGACCGAGGCCCTCGACGAAGGACTGGCTGATCGAGGGCCAGTCGGCCTCGGGCACGGCCGCCAGGTGGGCACCGAACGTGCCGGTCGCGCCGTTGAGCTTGCCGAGGTACTCCGCCGCCTCGATGCGCCGCAGCTGACGCTGGAGCCGGTGGGCAAGCACCGCCAGCTCCTTGCCCATCGTCGTCGGGGTGGCCGGCTGGCCGTGGGTGTGCGCCAGCAGCGGCACCTCGCGCAGGTCGGACGCCATGGTGGCGACCGCCTCGACCAGCGCCTGCGCCTTGGGCAGCCAGACCTGCTCGACCGCGCCCTTGACCATCAGCGCGTAGGAGAGGTTGTTGATGTCCTCGGACGTGCAGCAGAAGTGGATCAGCTCCGCCAGGCCCTTGTCCTCGGGCGCCGGGGCGATGTCGGTGAGCCGGCGCTTGAGGAAGTACTCGACGGCCTTGACGTCGTGCTGCGTGACCCGCTCGATCTCGCCCATCTCGGCGACCTGCTCGGGCCCGAACTCGTCGACGACCGCACGCAGCGCCTTCTGCTCGTCACCGGTGAGGGCCCGCACGCCGGGCACGACCTGGCGGGTCGTGAGATGGATCAGCCACTCGACCTCGACCCGCACGCGCTCGCGGTTGAGCGCCGGCTCGGAGAGGTGGTCGACGAGCGGGGCGACGGCGCTGCGGTAGCGGCCGTCCAGGGCGCCGAGGGCGAAGGGGGGAGTCGCGTCAGCAAGCGAGGCCATGGCGTTCATCCTTCCAGACCGCGTCGTACCCTCCGGAACCCGTCCACGGTCGCTAGCCTTCGCCCATGAAGCGGGGGGTTTCGCCGATCGTTCGTGTCCTCACCGCAGAGACGGTGCGCGTCACCGCCGCCGCGCTGGCCGCCGTGGCGACGCTGGCCGGTGCGACGGCGTGCGTGCGTCCGGCGCCGACACCCGAGATGCGCAGGTCGGCCGCGCTCGTGCTCGGTGTCTCCGTCGCCGGCGGAAGCCAGCGGCTGGGCGAGTGCCTGGAGGCAGCCGGTTACGACATCGACCGTGAGGCGGTCGAGCGGGGCGTCACGCGCGGGGCGGACGTCAACAGCCTGCGCGACGGGCAGCCGACGGCGGTCTACCGCGTCCGCATCGACGGCGACGACGACCTGGACTTCGCCGTGGTGTCGGACAGTGGGATGGTCGTCAACGGGTCGGACGAGAACGAGCAACTGCTGGCCGAGCTCGGCTGCTCGCTCAGCTGAGGAGCACCAGCGGGTATGCCGCCTGGCCGCGTCGGCCGCGCAGCGTCACCTCAGCGGGTGGTCACCTCGCCGTCACGGGCGGCCAGCGCGGCGCGCACGTGCTCGACCACACCGGCCGCGGCGGCGGTGACCTCGGCGTAGGTCTGGTCGAAGGCCGCGCCGTCGCCGTACCAGGGGTCGTCCATGTCGAGCTCGCCGGCGGCCACAGCCTCGGGGTCGAACTCGCGGAACAGCCGGATCCGGGAGCGCTGCTCCGGCGTGCGGGCCATCCGCCGCAGGTCGTCGACGTGCCCGGCGTCCGCGGCCAGGATCAGGTCGCGGTCGTCGAGCCAGGTGTGCTCGAACTGGCGTGCCACGTGGTCGGCGCCGCCGACGTCGGGGTGGCCGTTGCGCCGCAGCACCTCGAGCGTGCGGCGATCGGCGGGGTTGCCGACCTCCCACGCGGAGGTGCCGGCCGAGTCCACCTCCACCCGGTCGCCGAGCCCGGCCTCCGCCAGCAGCTCGCGGAGGATGAACTCGCCCATCGGCGAACGGCAGATGTTGCCGGTGCAGACCACGATGATCCGGTAGGGCACGTGACGCTCGTGGTGGGCAGGGCTCGAACCGGTGCTCATGCCCCCATTGAACCGAGCGCGAGACCCACCAGCGCGAGCGGGGCGGCCAGCACCCCGGCGGCGAACGCGTAGACGACCGGCGCCAGCCACCGCGGCGCGTCGTCCTGGGCCAGCAGTGCCATCCGGGTCCGGGTCGCGCCCACGTCGGCGGTGGCGGCCAGGGCCGTGTCGGGGTGCGACGCCCCGGCGAGGGCCACCAGGGCTCGGGCCAGCGGCACCGGCCCGGCAGCGCGCCTCGCCGCGCGGTCGGCGAGCACCTCCACCAGCAGCCGCACCTCGCGCAACGCCTCGGGCGCCTGCAGGCGAGCGGGTGCCGACTGGTGCAGAACCGTGAAGAACTCCAGCACGAGGTCGTGCCGCTCGCGCAGGTGGGCCCGCTCGTGGGCGAGCACCGCGTCGAGCTCGTCGGCGGGCAGGGTGCGCAGTGTCCCCTCGGTCAGCACCACCCGCCGGCGCAGGCCGGGCAGGCAGTATGCCGTCGGCGTGGGGTGCGCGAGCACGCGCACCTCCGCGTCGACCGCCTCGCCGAGGGCGTCGACGAGGAGCCGGTGCTCACGGCGGGCAGCCCGCAGCCGGGTGCCGACGAGGTGGCCGGACCACAGCAGCCGGCCGAGCACGAGCCCGCTGAGGACCAGCGCGGGCACCGCAGCCCACCGAGCCCAGCCGGACCCCTCGAGGACGAGCACGTGCACGGCAAGCGGCGCGGCGCTCACCGCAGCGATGAGGGCCGCGAGCGACACGGACTGCCAGCCGATCAGGGCGGCCCGCGGCGCGCGGCGGAACACCTCCTGCCGCGCCATCACCCGAGGGGCCACGGCGGTCAGCACCACGGCGAGGGCGGCCAGCGCGACCGCCGCGACGGCTGGGCTCAGCGCCGACCCCCACCGCTGGTCCGGCTGTGCCGCTGCTCGACCTCGGCCAGCGCGGCCTTGAGGTCGGCGATCTCCTCAGGCGTGGCGTCGCCGAGGAAGTGCAGCATGGCGGCTCGGCGGTCGGCCGACGGCAGGCCCTGCAGCTGCCCCAGCATGCTGCTGGCGGTGAGCTCCTCGCGGGTGCCCGCGGCGGCATACAGGTAGGCCCGGCCGGCCCGCTCCTTGACGAGCAGGCCGGCGTCGGCCAGCCGCGTCATCACCGTCATGACCGTCGTGTAGGCGAGGTCGCGGCTGCGCAGCAGGGCGTCGTGCACCTCGCGCACCGACACCGACGGCTCGCCGGCCTCGCCGAGTGCCCAGACCTGGTCCATGACCGCGCGCTCGAGGTCGCCGAGCCTGTTGATCGCCTTCGTGGGCACCGCGCTCACCTGCCTTCCGCAGCCAGTGTCGCAGCGCCGAGGTCGAGCGTGCGCGCCGCCCCGTCGAGGCCGTCGGGACGGTGGCTGACCACCACGACGGTGCGGCCGGCGCGGGCGGAGAAGAGGTCGTGCAGCACGGCCTCGGCGGTGGGGTGGTCGAGGTGCGCCACCGGCTCGTCGAGCAGCAGCACCGGACGGCCGGAGAGCAGGGCCCGTGCGATGCCCAGCCGGGCCCGCTCCCCACCGCTCACGCCCGTGCCACCCGCACCGAGGCGGGTGTCGAGCCCGTCGTGCAGCGCGTGGCGCCAGGCGCGCAGACCCGCCGCGTCGAGCGCGGCCGCCACGTCGACGTCCGTGGCCTCGGGCCGGGCCAGCCTGAGGTTCTCGCGGACGGTGCTGGCGAACAGGTGCGGCTCGTCGTCGACCACGGCGAACAGGCCCCGCAGCCCGTCGAGGTCGAGCTCGCGCACGTCGACGCCGTCCACCTCGTAGCGGCCCGAGGCCGGGTCGAGGTGGCGGGCCAGCACCGCCAGCAGGGTCGACTTGCCGCAGCCGTTGGCCCCGGTGACCGCCAAGGTGGTGCCGGGCGGCAGGTCGAGCGTCAGTGCGGCGAGGGCCGTGCGGTGCCCGTCCCACGACGCGGTGAGGTCGACGAGGCGCAGGTGAGGGGCCCGTCCCGGGGCCGTGGAAGGCAGGCGGTCGCCGGTGGGGCCGGTGGCAGGTGCCTGGTCGAGCAGGTCGTGGAGCCGCGCGTCGCTGGCCTGCGCCCGGGCCAGGGCCCGCATCGCGTCGGAAAGCGGGGACAGCACGTCGGCGAGGGCGAAGGGCGCCAGCACGAGCAGGGCAGCGACGGGGGCGCCGACGGCTGCCGGGTCGACAGTGAGGGCGGTGACCACGGTGGCCACCGCGGTCGCGAGGGGCAGCAGGGCCGCGGCGAGGGCACGGCCGCGGCTCTGGCGACGGGTGGCTGCCTCGACCGCGGCGTGGGCCTCACGCACCCAGCCCAGCGCGGTGTCCTCGGCCCCGATGGCCTGCAGGTCCCCGGCGTGCTGGGCGACCAGCTCGCTGACCCGCGACACCTCGGCCCGCGCGGCGAGCAGCTCGGCCTGCGAACGGGCCTCGAGACGCCAGGCGAGCCAGGCGGTCAGGGCCGCCACCACGAGCAGGCCGGTGACCGCCAACCCGACGCGGGGGTCGACCAGCGCGGTCAGCGCGGCGGTGAGCGCGCCGGTGACCGTCGTGGCGACCACCGGCACGGTGACCCGCACCTGCGCGTCGACCACGTCCTCGAGGTCGTCGACCACCCCGGTCAGCACGTCGGCCCGACCGCGCGTGCCGAGGCGGGCCGGGGTCAGGGGGATGAGGCGCTCGTAGACGCCGGTGCGGCGCACGGCCAGGTCGTCGAGGGCGGCGTCGTGGGAGAGCAGCCGCTCCCAGTACCGGAAGACCGGGCGGGCCAGGCCGAAGGTGCGCACCGCCACGATCGCGGTGAGCAGGGTCAGGATGATCGGCCGCTCGCTGGCCCGCACGATGAGCCAGCCAGAGGTGGCGGTGAGGGCGACCCCAGCGGAGAGGGCGGCTGCCCCGAGCAGGCCCGCGACGGCGGTGCGGGCAGTGGGGCGCAGGAGGTGGGCGCGGCTCACGGCCGGGTCTCCCCGTCGCTGGGCGACACCGTCCGGCCGTGCTCGAGGTGCACGTGCGCGTCGGCGGCGGCCACCAGCTCGGGCCGGTGGCTCACGGCGACGACGCAGCGCCGGGAGGCCAGCGTGCGGATGGCCTCGTGCGCCACCTCGGCCGACTCCGGGTCGAGGTGGGCCGTCGGCTCGTCGAGCAGCACGACCGTGGCGTCGGAGAGCGTGGCGCGGGCGAGCACGAGCCGGGCCCGCTGCCCGGCGGAGAGGCCGAAGCCGTCGTCACCGATCCGGGTGTCGAGCCCGTGCGGCATCGCGGCCACGGCGCCCTCGAGCCCGAGGTCGCGCAGCGCCTGCCACAGGGCGTCCTGGCCGGCGTTGGTGCCGAGCGAGAGGTTGGCCCGCACGGTGTCGGCGGCGAGGAAGGGGCGCTGGCTGACCAGGTGGGCCCGGGGCACGCTCAGGGTCCCGGCCTGCGGGGTGCGGGTGCCGGCGAGCAGCTCGAGCAGCGTCGTCTTGCCGGTGCCGGATGGGCCGGTGAGCACGGTCAGGCCCGGTCCGGCGGTGAGGGAGACGTCCTCGAGCACAGGAGCGGTCGTGCCGGGGTAGGTGTACGAGAGACCGGACGCGACCACGGTCGCGGACCGCGGCGGCCGGGGTGACGCGCCGGCGGTCGTCGGCTCGGTCACCGTCCCGTCCGCCCCGGCGTCCCCGGCCAGGTGACCCTGGATGTCGGCCAGCGCCTCGGCGCCGTCGGCCGCGGCGTGGAACTCGGCCCCCACCCGGCGGATCGGCCAGTACGCCTCGGGGGCCAAGAGGATCGCGACGAGGCCGGTGCCCAGGGCGACCGAACCGTGCGAGAGGCGGATGCCGACGGTGACCGCCACCATCGCCACCGAGATGGTCGCGAGCAGCTCGAGCGCGGCCGAGCTGAGGAACGCCAGCCGAAGCGTCTCCATGGTGGTGCGGCGGTGCCGCTGGCTGACCGACGAGATGGTCTCGACCTGCCGTCCGGCCCGGCCGTAGCTCACCAGCGTCGGCAGGCCGCGCATGACGTCGAGGAAGTGGCCTGAGAGGGTCGACAGGGCGCGCCAGCGGCGCTGCGTCGCGTCGCGGGTGCTGGCGCCGATGAGCGCCGCGAAGACCGGCAGCAGCGGCACGGTCACCGCCACGATGAGGGCGCTGGGCCAGTCGACGACCGCCAGCGTGGCGATCGCCAAGGGCGGCACCACGGCCGCGGTGACGAGGGCCGGCAGGTAGCGGGCGACGTAGGGCTCGACGCTCCCGGCGCCTTGGGCGGCGAGCGACACCGCGTGCGCCGGGTCGGGCCGCAGGTCGGCGTCGGCCCGCAGCCAGGCGCCGAGCAGCTGCTCCCGCAGAGCGGCACTCACCCGGGCTCCCGCCCAGGCGGACACCCGCTCGGAGGTCCACGACAGCGCGGCCCGCACCACGAAGAGACCCGCCAGCCACGCACCCGGGCGAGCGACCGGCATACCCTCCACCACCGCCACCACGACGGCGGTGAGCGCGAAGGCGGTCGCGATCGTGGCCACCCCCTGCAGCACCCCGACCACGGCCAGGGCGACCACAGGACTGCGCGCGGCCGGGGCTGCGCGCAGGAGCTGGCGGTCGAAGGGCCGCATCAGTGGGAGAGCGTGACCGGCTCGGAGGCGGCCGGGATGTGCTGGGTGCCGATGCGCTTGCGGAAGACCCAGTAGGTCCACGACTGGTAGAGCAGCACGATCGGCGTGAACACCAGCGCCACCACGGTCATGATCTTCAGGGTGTAGTCGGTGCTGGAGGCGTTGTCGACCGTGAGCGACCAGGCCTCGTTGAGCGTGCTCGGCATGACGTTCGGGAAGAGCAGAAGGAAGTAGGTCGCCACCGCCATCGCGATCGTGACGAACGTGCCGATGAAGGCCCAGCCCTCACGCCCGCGCAGGTTGGCTGCCAGCGCCGCCAGCAGAGACCCGGCCGCGATCACGGTCGTCAGCCACGACCAGGCACCGCCGTACTGGACACCCAGCACGAGCAGCAGCGTCACGGCGAGCAGCGCGGTGACCACGCCGACCTTGGTCGCCACGCCACGGGCGTCGTCGCGGATCTGTCCGGTGGTCTTCAGGGCCGTGAAGATCGCGCCGTGGGTGAGGAACAGGCCGAGCGTGACGAGGCCGCCGAGCAGCGAGACCGGGTTGAGCAGCGTGAAGAGGTTGCCGGTGAACTCCTTGTCGGCGTCGATCGGCAGGCCGTTCACGAGGTTGGTCAGCGCCACGCCCCAGAGCAGGGCGGGCACGAACGAGCCGACGATGATCGCCTTGTCCCAGTTGGCCCGCCAGCGGTCGTCGTCGCGCTTGCCGCGGTAGTCGAAGCCGAGGTTGCGCACGATCAGCGCCACGAGGATGAGCAGCAGCGGCAGGTAGAACGCGCTGAACATCGTGGCGTACCAGTGCGGGAAGGCCGCGAAGGTGGCGCCACCGGCGGTCAGCACCCACACCTCGTTGCCGTCCCAGACCGGGCCGATGGTGTTGATGAGCACCCGGCGCCGCTTCTCGGTGTCGGCGGCGTCGGTGCCGCGGCCGAGCACCGGCAGCAGCATGCCGACGCCGAAGTCGAAGCCCTCGAGGACGAAGTAGCCCGTCCAGAGCACGCCGATGATGATGAACCAGATCGTGGGGAAGTCCATTGACTTTCAGTCCTTTTCGGTATGCCGTGTGGTCGCGTCGTGCTCGTCGGCTCAGTACGCGAACGCCAGCTCGGCGTCCTCGTCCTTCTCGCTGGGGGCCGTCGGCTCCTCGTACGGCGGGGCGCCGGCGCGCAGGTAGTGGAGGAAGAGCTTGACCTCGACCACGGCGAGCACCCCGTAGAGCAGCGTGTAGACGACCATCGAGGAGGCGACCTCCCAGGCCGACACCGACGGGGAGACGCCGGTGTGGGTGGCCATCAGGCCGAAGACGATCCACGGCTGGCGGCCGACCTCGGTGAAGATCCAGCCGAAGCTGTTGCCGAAGACGGGGAGCAGCGGTGTGGCGACGATGAGCCAGGTCCACCAGCGCGCGGTGGGCACGTGGTCGCGACGGATGGCCCACAGCACGGCCGCGGCGGCCGCCATGGCGACGAAGCCGACGCCCATCATGAGGCGGAACGACCAGTAGGACAGCGGGATGTTGGGCACGTAGGTCGTGCTCTGGGTCAGGGGGTTGTCGGCGTACTTCTCGGCGTACTCGGCCTTGAGGTCGTTGATGCCCTGCACCTCGCCGTCGAAGCTGCCGGTGGCGAGGAAGGACAGCAGGCCGGGCACGGTGACCGAGAACTTCTCCTCGGAGCCGTCGAGCGAGCCCACGGTGAAGATCGAGAAGGGGGCGTTGCTGTCGGAGGACTCGTAGAGCGCCTCGGCCGCGGCCATCTTCATGGGCTGGACCTCGGTCATGATCTTGCCCTGCACGTCACCGGTGACGGCCACGGCCAGGCCGGCCACCAAGGTGACGACGGCGCCGAGGCGGGTCGCCTTGCGCCACATGCCGACCTCGGTGCGCACCGCCTCGTCGGCCGCGGCGTTGACCCTGCGCAGGTGCCACAGGCCGACGCCCATGACCATGGCGCCGCCGACCATGTAGGCGGCGAAGACGACGTGGGGGAAGGTGACGAGCTGCACCTTGTTGGTCAGCACGGCGGCGAAGTCGGTGAGCTCGGCGCGGCCGCTCTCGGGGTTGTAGCGGTAGCCGACCGGGTTCTGCATGAACGAGTTCGCGGCCAGGATGAAGTAGGCCGACAGCAGGGTGCCGATGTGCACGGCCCACATGCAGCCCGCGTGCAGCTTCTCGGGGATCCGCCCCCAGCCGAAGATCCACAGGCCGAGGAAGGTCGACTCGAGGAAGAACGCGAGGAGCGCCTCGATGGCCAGCGGGGCCCCGAAGATGTCGCCCACGAAGCGGCTGTAGTCCGACCAGTTCATGCCGAACTGGAACTCCTGCACGATGCCGGTCACCAGCCCGAGGGCGAAGTTGATCGTGAAGAGCTTGCCGTAGAACTTCGCCAGCCGGAGCATCTCGGGGTTGCGCTTGCGGACCCACGCGGTGTGGAAGACCGCCACCAGGGCGGAGAGCCCGATCGTGATGGGGACGAACAGGAAGTGGTAGACGGTCGTGATGGCGAACTGCCACCGCGCGAGGTCGAGCGCGTCCATGCGAAGGGGCTCCTGGGCAGGCTGATGAACTACTACAGGTCGTAGTGGATACTACGTTATGTAGTAGTTCGTCCGCATGGGCCGTTGGTCCCGCCCGGCAGGGGCGAGGGTCACCTCAAGGCGCCGCGCAGGGGCGCGGAAGGCCTCAGTCCGGGTACCCGAGCGGGTTGTTGCGCTGCCAGTTCCACTGGTCGGCGCACATGTCGTCGATGGTCCGGGTCGCCCGCCAGCCGAGCTCCGCCTCGGCCAGGGAGGGGTCGGCGTACGACGCGGCGATGTCGCCGGCCCGGCGCTCCACGACCTCGTAGGCAAGCTCGTGCCCGCAGGCCCGCTCGAACGCGTGGAGCACCTCCAGCACGCTGCTCGGCTGTCCCGTGCCGAGGTTCCAGGTCGACACCGTCCGGTCGGTGGCTGCGAGCCGGTTCAGGGCCGCCAGGTGGCCCGCGGCGAGGTCCTCCACGTGGATGTAGTCGCGCAGCGCCGTGCCGTCGGGGGTGTCGTAGTCGCCGCCGAAGACCCGCAGCCTGTCGAGCTTGCCCACGGCGACCTGGGCGATGAACGGCATGAGGTTGTTGGGGATGCCCTGCGGGTCCTCGCCGATGGTGCCCGAGGCGTGCGCACCCACGGGGTTGAAGTAGCGCAGCAGGGCGATGCGCCACTGCTCGTCGGTGCGCGCCACGTCGCGCAGCACCTGCTCGATCATCACCTTGGTCCAGCCGTAGGGGTTGGTCGCCGACGTGGGGAAGTCCTCGCGCATCGGCACCGGCGCGTTCTCGCCGTACACGGTGGCCGAGGACGAGAACACCAGCTTGTGCACGCCGTGCCGCTTCATCGCCCGCACCAGCGCGAAGGTGGAGTCGAGGTTGTTCTGGTAGTACTCCAGCGGCACCTCGACGCTCTCGCCCACGGCCTTGAGGCCGGCGAAGTGGATGACCGCGTCGATCTTGCGGTCGGCGAACAGCGCCTCGGTCTTGTCGCGGTCGGTCAGGTCGAAGGCGTGCACCTCGAGGTGCCGCCCTGTCAGCGCCTCCAACCGGCCGACGACGGTCGGCTTGGAGTTGGCGAAGCTGTCGACGACGACGACCTCGTGGCCGGCCGCCACGAGCTGGACGACCGTGTGGGAACCGATGTAGCCGGCTCCGCCGGTGACGAGAACTCGCATGGCCACAACCGTAGGCCCTCGGCCTGCAGCGATGCAGGTCCGGGCCGTGGGTGCGGGTCAGCCGCGCGTCATCAGGGCCTGGATGAAGACCGTCGTGATGTCCTGCGGGTCCTCGGCGACGAAGCTCGCTCCGCCGGCGGTGCGAGCGATCGACGCCAGGGTCCTGGCGTCGGTCTGGTCGCCGAGGCCCACGAGGATCACACGCACCGGCCGCTCGGGGTCGCGCTCGCTGCGGAGCGCGTCCAGGAGCTGCTCCAGCGAGATGCCCTGCGCGTCCTCGTTGACCCCGTCGGTGAGCAGCACGACCGAGTTCACGTAGCCGGGCTCGTAGCCCTTCTTCACCGACCGGTAGGCGGCCAGCAGCGAGTCGTAGAGGCCGGTGTCGCCCGCCAGGGTGCGCGGCAGCCTCGCGAGCTCGCGACTCAGGGCGTCCTTGTGGGTGCCACCCGCGACCCGGTCGGTGAGGGTGCGGATCGGCACCAGCTCGCGGTGGTCCGTGCCCGGCCCTCCCCGGTCGGTGGAGAACTCCCAGAGCCCGACCTGGGAGCTCTGCGGGAAGGTGTTGAGCGCGGTGACCGCGGCGTCGCGCGCCAGCTCGATACGGCTGCGGTCGCCTGCCCTTGCCTTCATCGACCCGGACACGTCCATCACCGCGAGCATGCGCATGTCGGTGCGGACGGCGGTCCACAGCTCCAGGGCCGAGGCGCGTTCCTCGGGCGTCGCCGCCTTGACGAGCTTCACCGGTCCGCTCGGGATGCCGGCCACCCGCGGTGAGCCGGAGCCGCCTGCCGCTCGGAAGCCGGCCGCGGCCACGTCGGCCGCGCCCTTCTCGGAGCGGACCTCGGCGAGGAGCCGGTCGGTCAGGGCCCGCTTGCCCGGGGCCAGCCCGTCTGCGGTCGACCAGGGGTAGTCGAGTGTCGCGGTGCCCTCGGCGGGGATCACCGCCGCCAGCGTGGCCGCGGGGTGCTTGCGGTTGAAGCCGGCGACGGCCTGCTCGGACGCCGGGAAGGCAGGGGAGCTCTCCGGCTCCTGGGCGTAGGCGTCGAAGAGCTCGGACTCGGAGCCCGCCGCGGTGCGCGAGAGGCGGATCATGCTCGCGCCGGAGATCCTGCGGGCCGCCTCCGAGCTGCCGAGGGCGGAGCGCACGGTGAAGAGTGCGAGGCGGCCGGTGGCATCGGCCTCCGGGTCGGCCATCCGCACAGGGGTCGCGCCGGTGAGCAGGGTGCGCCACTGCGGGCGGGCGGAGCCGACCTTGGCGGCGAGGTGGGTGGGCATGGCGAGCACGATGGGGCTGCTGGCGACGGACGCGGCAACCCGCCACGGGTTCGCCGGCTCGGTGGCGGCGAGCTGCTCGACCCACAGGGAGGAGTCGGACACCCAGGCGTCGGGGCTGTCACCGGCCGCGATGGCGGCGGCGACGGCCGCGGGGGCGGCGGCCTGCACCGAGTAGCTCGCACAGACCCCGGCTGCGGTCGCCCGCTTGGCGGCGGCCTGCACCACGGGCGCGATCTGCTGCGCGACGGCGACGGAGACGACCGGCCGCTGCGGGCAGCCCGCCGCGCCTGCCGGGCCGGTCGCGGCCTCGCCGGGGTCGAGCCAGAGCAGGGTGGTGGGCACCGCCACTGCGGCGGTCAGGGCGGCGGCGAGCGCGGCGGAGGCGCCGGTGCCGAGACGTCGTGGGGGCCGAGCGTGGCGGCGAGTCCTGGGCGCGGTGTGCCGTCCCATGGGTCTCCCTGGAGGTGATGCGGACAACAGCAGGCCGGGGTGGTCCCCCGGCCGCCGGACAGTATGCGTGGAATGTCCGCCTCGGGAAAAGCCCTGTGCGTCGTCTACGCCCGCACGGCGCGCGACCGACCGCGGAACTCGGCGATCACCGCACCGTCGTCCTCCCGGGTGACGGTCACGTCGGTGATGCCGTTGCGGCCGTATGCCGTGCGCACCCGCGCCTCGGCCACGAGGACGTCGCCGCGCCTCGCCGCGGCGATGAAGGTGATGTCCGCCCCCGCAGCGACCGTGGTCTGGCCGCGGCTGTTGCAGGCCAGCGCGAACGCCGAGTCCGCCAGGGTGAAGATGTAGCCGCCGTGGGCGATGTCGTGCCCGTTGACCATGGCGTCGGTGATGGTCATGCGCACCTCGGCGTGGTCGACCTCGATCACGACGGCGTCCATGCCGAGTGCCCGGGAAGCCTCGTCGTCCTGCCACATGCGTTCGACGTGCTGGAGGTCGGTCATCGGGCGCCGCCTCCCGCCAGGGCGGGGCTCGGTCGGTACCGTCCGCCCGGGAACGCGCGGTCGAGGGTCGCGAGCTGGTCCGCCACCACGGCATACCCGATCTCACGGCCCCACGCGATGGGGCCCCTGGGGTAGTTGGTGCCGAGGGTCATGGCGGTGTCGACGTCCTCGGGGCTCGCCTCGCCGCGGTGGACGAGGTCCACCGCCTCGTTGACCAGCATCGCCAGGGTGCGCGCGACCGGGTTGGTCTCCACGGGCCCGGCGAGCAGCTCGGCGACCCGGGCCTGGTCGGCAGCGGGCTCGAGCGGGCGGCCGTCACTGCCGTAGGTGTAGACGCCTCGACCCGTCTTGCGGCCCAGGTGGCCGGCGGCGACGAGGTCCTGCTGCAGGGCGGTCGGGGCGTAGCGCGGGTCGCGTCCGGTCTGCTCCCAGACGCTGGTGCCGACCGCGAGGTTGACGTCCTGGCCGATCAGGTCGGTCAGCTCGAGGGGACCCATGCGGAAGCCGGCCGAGCGCACGGCCGCGTCGAGGGTCGCGGCGTCGGCGACGCCGTCCATGAGCATGCGCTGCGCCTCGCCGTAGTACGGCCGGGCCACCCGGTTGACGATGAAGCCCGGCGTGGAGGCGCATACCACCGGCGTCTTGCCCCAGGCCCGCATGAGGTCGGCCGCCGTCTCGACGACCGAGGCGGCCGACTCCCGGCCGCGCACCACCTCGACGAGTCGCATCGCCGGCGGCGGGTTGAAGAAGTGCAGGCCGATCACCCGGCCGGGCTCGGGAAGGCCCTCGGCGATGGCGCCGATGTCGAGGCTGGAGGTGTTGCTGGCCAGCACGGTGTCGGGCCGCTGGCGCTCGGCGAGCTGCGCGAACAGGGCGCGCTTGGTCTCGAGGTCCTCGCGGACGGCCTCGATCACGAGGGTGCTGGCGGGCAGCTGCGACACCGAGTCGACGGGGGTGATGCGCTCGACGGTCTCCTCGAGCTGGGCGGAGCTGATCCGGCCCTTGGCCTCCTGGCGCTGGAGGCTGGCGATGATGCCGGCCACG
Source organism: Knoellia sp. p5-6-4 (assembly GCF_029222705.1). Lineage (NCBI taxonomy): Bacteria > Bacillati > Actinomycetota > Actinomycetes > Micrococcales > Intrasporangiaceae > Knoellia > Knoellia sp. p5-6-4. Next base: position 1,669,929 of record NZ_JARGZF010000001.1, on the reverse strand, counting down.
GCCTTCTCGACCACGCCGCTGACGGCGTCGACGAGGGTGACGGGGTGGCCTGCCGATGCGGCCACCTGCGCGATGCCGGCGCCCATGGCCCCTGCGCCGACGACCGAGACGGGTTGGTGGGCAGGGTGTGGGGGAGCTGCCTCCGACGGCGGTGTCATGGCGTCATGGTCGCACCCGCAGGTCCGCCGCGCCGCGACCCGTCGACGCCCGGCGTGTGACACCCAGCCTGCGTTCCGGCGGTCCCGGCGTCACATCGCGCCGACTACAGTGGTGGTCATGACGACGGCAACGACGCCCGCCACCCACCCGCTCGTCGAGCGGCACAGCGCCGAGCTCGACGAGGCGGCAGCAGCGCTGGCCGCCCGCACCTACTTCTCGCGCTACCCGGAGTCCCCGTCGCCCCGGGTCTACGGCGAGGGGGCCGCCGAGCAGGGGAAGGCCGCCTACGAGGCCCACCTCGGCAAGCCGTTCGCGGCGCTGGCCGACCAGCCCACCGACGGCACCACGGTCGGCGACGAGGTGTCGCCCTACGGCCCGGCCCTCGGCGTCGCCTACCCGCACCTCGACGTCGACGCGGCCGTCGCCGCCGCCGAGGCAGCCCTCCCCGCCTGGCGCGACGCAGGGGCGAGGGTCCGCGCGGCCGTCTGCCTCGAGATCGTCGACGCCATCAACAAGCGGTCGTTCGAGATGGCCAACGCCGTGATGCACACGACCGGCCAGCCGTTCGTGATGGCCTTCCAGGCGGCCGGGCCGCACGCCCAGGACCGGGCGCTGGAGTCCATCGTCGCCGGGATGGTCGAGCAGGAGCGCGTGCCCGCCTCCGTCGAGTGGGTCAAGCCCGGCCGGGCCAAGGACGGCAGCGACGCCTCGATCCGGATGCGGAAGGACTACCGGGTGGTGCCGCGCGGCATCGCCCTGGTGATCGGCTGCAACACGTTCCCCACCTGGAACGGCTACCCCGGCCTCTTCGCCTCGCTCGTCACCGGCAACCCGGTGATCGTCAAGCCGCACCCGCGCGCCGTGCTGCCGCTGGCGATCTCGGTCGAGGCCGCCCGCACCGTGCTGCGTGACGCCGGTTTCGACCCCGCCCTCGTCCAGCTGGCCGCCGAGGCCGACGGCGAGGGCCTGGCCAAGGTCCTGGCCGAGCGCGACGAGGTCAAGGTCATCGACTACACGGGTGGGCCCGGGTTCGGCACCTGGCTCGAGGAGAACGGCGCCGCCCGCGGCCAGCTGGTCTACACCGAGAAGGCCGGCGTCAACACGGTCGTCGTCGACTCGACCGACAACCTGCGCGGCGTGCTCGGCAACCTCGCCTTCTCGCTGACGCTCTACTCCGGTCAGATGTGCACCACCCCGCAGAACGTCTACGTCCCCCGCGACGGCATCGACACCGACGAGGGCCACCTGTCCTTCGAGGAGTTCGGCCAGCGGCTCGGCTCCGCGATCGGCAGGCTCACCGGCGACGACGCCAAGGCCGTCGAGCTGCTCGGTGCCACCGTCAACGAGGGGGTGCGCGCCAACGCCAGTGGCATCGCAGACCTCGCCGAGGAGGCGGGCGGCACGGTGGTGCTGGACTCCCGCGAGGTGAGCCACCCGGCATACCCGGACGCGGTCGTCCGCGCCCCTGGGCTCGTCGCCATCGACGCCAGCCGTGAGGACGTCTACACCCGCGAGTGCTTCGGGCCGGTCACGTTCCTCATCGGCACGGCGTCGACGGAGCAGTCGCTGGCGCAGTTCCGCGACACCGTCCGCGAGCACGGCGCCATGACGGCCGCGGTCTACTCGACCTCCGAGGAGGTCCTGGAGCACGCTCGCGAGGCGGCCGCCGACGCAGGCGTGGCGCTCTCCGAGAACCTCACCGGGCAGGTCTTCGTCAACCAGACGGCCGCGTTCTCCGACTACCACGGCACCGGCGCCAACCCGGCGGCCAACGCGGCCTACGTCGACGCTGCCTTCGTGGCGAGCCGGTTCCGGGTGGTGACGGCCCGTCGCCACGTCTGACGGCTGCCGGTCTGGCACGATCGCGCCATGATGTCCTTCCTCATCAAGGTCGGGATCAACGGTGTCGCCCTCTGGGTCGCTGCCTGGATCGTCGATGGCATCGGCTTCGGGGAAGGACAGTTCGGCTCCAAGTTCGCCACGGTCGTGCTCGTCGCGCTGTTGTTCGGGCTGATCAACGCGGTCCTCAAGCCCATCGCGACGTTCTTCTCGTTCCCGCTGATCATCCTGACGCTCGGGCTGTTCACCGTGCTGGTCAACGCCTTCATGCTGCAGGTCACCGAGTGGATCGCCGACCCGCTGGGCCTGAGCTTCGTCATCGACGAGTTCTGGTGGGACGCCATCTGGGGCGCGCTCATCATCAGCGTCGTCTCGATGGTGCTCGACTGGGTCCTTCCGGACGGCGACTGAGCCGCTTGGCGAGACCTGCCGGGCACGAGGCGGGCGCCCGGCGCGCACCCAAGCGGGCACCAGGGCATGGCCGTCGGCTGCGGTTTCCCGCCCACCTCGACGTGCTCCCGTCGGACCTGCGGCCGTCCAACCGGGGAGCGGGCCCCCGTTACGACCGGCCGGAGGCGCAGGGCTGGTATGCCCTGCGCCCGACGCGGGACCGCGCGACTGCCGCAGGAGCTGAACGTCCTGCCGAGCACCCCACCGTGCACGAGCTGGCCGAGCGCCGCAGCACCCGGCGCGCGCAGGCCAGGGCTCGGTGGCAGTCGCGGACCGGGCGCCCGTAGCCCCTTAGAGTGACGCCATGACCGAGCACAGCGACGTCCGCCTGCGCAGCGCCCTCACCCAGGTGCCTGCCTACGTCCCCGGCAAGCCGGCGGCACCCCGCGAGGGCGTCACCGCCTACAAGGTCTCGTCCAACGAGAACCCCTACCCGCCGCTGCCGAGTGTGCTCAAGGTGGTCCAGGAGGCCGCCACCCAGATCAACCGCTACCCCGACATGGCCGTCACCGAGCTGTCCAACGCGCTCGCCGACCACCTCGGTGTGCCGGTCGAGCACATCGCCACGGGCACGGGCAGCGTCGGCGTGCTCGGCCAGATCATACAGGCCACCTGCGACCCGGGCGACGAGGTCGTCTTCGCCTGGCGTTCGTTCGAGGCCTACCCCATCGTCACCGCGCTCGCAGGGGCCTCGGCCGTCAAGGTCGGCCTCGACGAGCACTGCCGCCACCGGCTCGACGCGATGCTCGCCGCGGTCACCGAGCGCACCAAGGTCGTGCTCGTCTGCACGCCCAACAACCCGACCGGGCCGATCGTCCACCACGACGAGCTCGAGCGGTTCCTCGACGCCGTGCCGTCCCGGGTGCTCGTGGTCATCGACGAGGCCTACCTCGAGTTCGTCCAGGACCCGCAGGCGCCCGATGCCCTCGCTCTCTACCGCGACCGGCCCAACGTCGTGGTGCTGCGCACCTTCTCCAAGGCCTACGGACTGGCCGGCCTGCGGGTGGGGTATGCCGTGGCGCACGAGCCCATCGCCGGTGCACTCCGCAAGACGGCGGTGCCGTTCGGGGTCAACTCCTTGGCGCAGGCCGCAGCGGTCGCGTCGCTGGGCGCGTTCGACGAGCTCAAGGAGCGGGTCGACGCCATCGTCGCCGAGCGCACCCGGGTGGTGGAGGCGCTGCGCATGCAGGGCTGGTTCATCCCCGAGACACAGGCCAACTTCGTCTGGTTCCCCCTCGGCGAGCGCAGCACGGCCTTCACCCAGGCGGCCCAGGAGGCCGGCCTCACGCTGCGCCAGTACGGCGACGACGGGGTGCGCGCCACGATCGGCGAGCGCGAGGCCAACGACGGGCTCATCCGTGTGGCCGGCGAGTTCCTCGAGGCCGTCAGCACCTGACCTGCGCGTGGCGGGTTGACCCTGCTTCGGGTCACCTTGCCAAGAATTTACCTTTCCCTCGGCGGCAGGGCGGTTGCCACGGGTGACACTTCCGCCTGTGTGCCCGGCAACCCCGGGCCACGGCCGGGCGCAGGGCCCGGCATGGAGGAGAGGACACCACGTGACCGTTCGACGCACCCCGCGACGCGGCCTCACGACGGTTGCCGGGATCGCCGCGGCCGGCCTGGTCGCAGCAGCCACCGCCCAGACGGCGGCGGCTGAACCCGGAGGACAGTCAGGCATCGACAGGGCGCCCCAGGCGCAGTCGGAGAAGGGCAAGCTCAAGAAACCGCAGCCCAAGGACAAGCTGGGCCAGCACGACCGCGAGCTCCTCGCCCGCGCCATCGACGACGGGGCCAAGCGGGTCACCGTGATCCTCGCGACGGAGAAGGGCTCCACGGCCTCTGTCGTGAAGAGCATCAAGGCCGCCGGCGGATGGATCTCGCTGTCCAGCGACCGGCTCGGTTACGTCAGCGCCAGTGTGCCGACCGGCAAGGTCGACAGCCTCGCCACGTCCGCCGCCATCCTCGCCGTCGACCTCAACGAGTCGATCCCGCTGCCGAAGCCCGAGGCTGACAGCGCCGGCACCGCGTCGACCGCAGCCGTCGCCGGCCCGGGAGCGGGTACGGCCGACGACAACCCCTTCATGCCCACCCGTGACACCGGTTCGGTGGCGTTCAAGGACGCCCACAGCGCCTGGGACGGCCGCGGCGTGACCATCGGCGTCATCGACTCGGGTGTCGACCTCGACCACCCGGCCCTGCAGAAGACCACCACCGGCGAGCGCAAGATCGTCGACTGGGTCACCGGCACCCACCCGTTGCTCGAGAGTGACGGGTCGTGGCGCGCCATGCTGACCTCGGTGAGCGGCCCGACCTTCACATACGCGGGCGCGACCTGGACGGCCCCCCACGGCTCCTACAAGGTCAACCGCCTCTCCGAGAGCATCTCGGCCAGCAGCGACGCGGCCGGTGACTTCAACCGCGACGGCGACAAGACCGACACGTGGGGCGTGCTCTACGACGAGACGACCCACGACATCTGGGTCGACGCCAACCAGGACCGCGTCTTCTCCGAGAACGAGAAGATGCGGCCCTACAAGGAGAAGTTCGACGTCGGGCACCTCGGCACCGACAACCCGGACACCGCCATCGCAGAGTCGATGCCGTTCGTCGTCGAGTACCGCGAGGACGTCGACCTCAAGCCTGCCGGCATCAACGGCACGGCCGACTTCGTCAACATCGGTCTGGTCGAGTCCGCCCACGGCACGCACGTCGCGGGCATCGCGGCCGGCCACAGCCTGTTCGGCGGCGAGATGGACGGCCAGGCGCCCGGCGCGAAGATCGTCTCCACCCGGGCCTGCTCGTGGGGTGGCGGCTGCACGGCCGTGGCCCTCACCGACGGCATGGTCGACCTCGTGGTCAACCGCGGCGTCGACGTGGTCAACATGTCGATCGGCGGCCTGCCCGCCCTGAACGACGGCAACAACGCCCGGGCACGCCTCTACGACCGCCTCATCAACGACGAGGGCGTCCAGCTCGTCATCTCGGCGGGCAACAGCGGCCCCGGCATCAACACGATCGGCGACCCGTCCGTCGCCACCGACGTCGTGAGCGTGGCCTCCTCCATCACGAAGGAGACCTGGCTGTCGAACTACGGCGCGGAGGTCACCTCCCCGCTGACGCTGCACAACTACTCCTCGCGCGGCCCGCGCGAGGACGGCGGCTTCAAGCCCAACGTGATGGCGCCCGGGTCGGCGATCTCCTCGATCCCCACCTGGCAGCCGGGTGGTCCGGTCCCCGAGGCCGGCTACTCGCTCCCGCCGGGGTACGCCATGTTCAACGGCACCTCGATGGCCTCGCCCCAGACCGCGGGCGGCGTGGCCCTCCTGCTGTCGGCGGCCAAGGCCAGCGGGCTGGAGGTCACCCCGCGCCAGCTGCGCGACTCGCTCTACACCTCGGCGGACTTCGTCGACGGTGTCGAGGCCATCGGCCAGGGGGCTGGCCAGGTCGACGTCCCCGGCGCCTGGGAGCTCCTCAAGGCCTCCCCGGCGTCACAGGACTACAGCGTGGCGGCCCCGGTCTGTACGCCCATCTCGGACTTCCTGGCCACTCCGGACCAGGGCACGGGTGTCTACAACCGCTGTGACGCGGCGAACGGTGGCCAGGTCGCCGGTGAGTCCAAGACCTACGTCGTGAAGGTGACCAGGACGTCGGGCGCGGATGGCCGGGTGGCGCACAACCTGCGCCTCGTCGGCAACGACGGCACCTTCTCGCTGCCCGCCAAGAGCCGGCCGATGCCGCGCGGTGGCACGGTGGACGTCCCTGTCAAGGCCCTCACCAGCACGCCGGGTGCCCACTCCGCGATCCTGGAGATCGACGACCCGGCCACCGCTGTCGTCGACCACCGGGTGCTGCTCACGGTGGTGCTGGCCAAGGACCTTCTCGCCCCGTCGTTCGCCCAGACCCAGTCGGGCACGGTCGAGCGCAACCTCACGAAGAAGATGTTCGTGTCGGTTCCCGAGGGCGCCAAGGCGCTCCAGGTGAACCTCAGCGGGGTCGGCGCGGGCAGCCAGGTCCGGTGGATCGCCTACAACCCCTACGGCGTCCCGGTGGAGTCGACCTCGTCGCTGGCCTGCTTCACCAACTTCAGCGCTGCGTCCTGCAACAGCACCTCACGCGCATACGCCAACCCGCTGCCGGGCATCTGGGAGCTCCAGGTCGAGGCGCGCCGGACGTCGCCGCAGCTGGTCAACTCCTTCGCCCTCCAGGCGGCGGCCCAGGGCGTGACCGTGGACCCGGCGAGCCAGACGGTGGCCTCGGCGACCGCCGGACAGCCGGCCCCCGTGTCGTGGACGGTGACCAACGACTTCGGCGCCGTGAGCGTGACGCCGAAGGGCGGCTCGCTGGGCAGCGCGGTGTCCGAGCGCAGGACGATCGCCAACCACGAGGTGCGGGACTTCACCGTCACCGTTCCCGCGGGTGCCGAGCGCCTGACGGCGACGATCGGCTCGCCCTCCGACCCGGGTGCCGACCTCGACCTGTTCGTCCTGAACGCTGCGGGCACGCGGGTCGGGCAGTCGGCCGACGGCGACTCCGAGGAGTCGGTGACCCTGGTCAACCCGGCAGCAGGCACCTACACCATCCGGGTGGACGGGTACTCCGTCCCGGCGGGCACCACGGAGTACTCCTACCTCGACGTGTTCTTCTCCTCGGCGCTCGGCTCGCTCACGGTCCCCGCGACCTCGGTCGCGCTGGCGCCGGGCGCCTCGACGCCCGTCAGTGGGGAGATCACGGCGAACACGGCTCCGGCAGCCGGGCGGCAGCTCTTCGGCGAGATGCGTGTCGTCTCGTCGGAGAACGCCGTGCTCGGCACCGGCTCGGTGGTGGTCGGCTCGGTCACGCCGTAGCAGCAACACGAAGGGCAGGTCGCCGGACACGGTCCGGCCGACCGGCGAGGGACCCCGCGGGCACGACGCCCGCGGGGTCCTTCGTCCCCGTCAGCGCCCGATCACCGACTCCACCCGGAAGGGAGTCCCCTGCTGGCACGTGGTGACGACCTCCGGGGCAGGTGTGCCCCGGAGGGTGACGGTCTGGCCGGCGTCGAGCCCCGCCGTGTTGCCGACCAGGACCCAGGAGCCGTCCGTGGTGGCGCTCTCCGGGGTGAAGACCAGGCAGCCGGCCTCGACACCCTCGGTGATGGCGCCGCGCACCTCGATGACCGCGCTGGAACCGGACGAGGGAAGGGTGAGGTCCTCCACGGGGGTGGAGGTCGGGCTCTCCGTGGTGGACGGGCTGCCGGGTCGGGCGGAGGGCCCGTCCGCGCTGCCGCAGGCGGTGAGCCCGGTCAGCGCGGCCAGGACCACGACGGCGAGCAGTCGGTGGGTGGTCACCAGCCCATCCTCATCGCTCCCGGCCTCGCCCGCCAGAGCCACCAGCCCTAGGGTGGCGAGCATGGTCGACACCTGGCTCCCGGCATACCAGCCCAACCCCGACCGCTACGGCCCGATGCCCTACCGCAAGGTGGGCCAGAGCGGCCTGCGGCTCCCGGCGATCTCCCTCGGGCTGTGGCACAACTTCGGTGACGACAAGCCGTTCGACGTCCAGCGCGCCATCCTGCGCCGCGCCTTCGACATCGGCATCACGCACTTCGACCTCGCCAACAACTACGGCCCGCCCTACGGCAGTGCCGAGACCAACTTCGGCCGGCACTTCCAGGACGACTTCAGGCGCTACCGCGACGAGCTGGTCATCAGCTCCAAGGCGGGCTGGGACATGTGGCCGGGCCCTTACGGCGACGGCGGCTCCCGCAAGTACCTCATCGCGAGCCTCGACCAGACCCTTCAGCGCACGGGGCTCGACTACGTCGACATCTTCTACAGCCACCGCCCCGACCCCGACACCCCGCTCGAGGAGACGATGGGTGCGCTGGCGAGCATCGTCCACCAGGGCAAGGCGCTGTATGCCGGCATCTCCAGCTACGGCCCCGAGCTCACCGTCCGCGCGGCGGACCTGCTGGCCGACATGGGTGTGCCGCTGCTGATCCACCAGCCGAGCTACTCGATGCTGAACCGCTGGGTCGAGGGCGGCCTGCTCGACACCCTCGGTGAGCGGGGCATCGGCTGCATCGCGTTCAGCCCGCTCGCGCAGGGGATGCTGACCAACAAGTACCTCGGCGGCATCCCCGAGGGGTCGCGCGCCGCCCAGGGCAAGTCGCTCTCGCCCGACCTGCTGACCGACGAGTCGCTCACCCACGTGCGCCGCCTCAACGACATCGCCCAGGAGCGCGGCCAGTCGCTGGCGCAGATGGCGCTGGCCTGGGCCCTGCGCGACGAGCGGGTCACCTCGGTGCTCATCGGCGCCTCCAGCGTGGAGCAGCTCGAGGACAGCGCCGCGGCGGTCTCGAACCTGCGCTTCTCCGACGCCGAGCTTCAGCAGATCGACCAGCACGCCGTCGACGCGGGCATCGACCTCTGGCGCACCCAGTCCGACCTCAGCTGAAGTCCCTTTATCGGGTGACCCGATAAAGGGGCGCTCAACCCCGGGTGGCACCCGAGGTGAAGCGCACCTTTCCGGGGTGGAGCGGCAATGCCCCGTGCGCCCATCCCGGATTCTGAGATTTTCCGGGCGGCCGGTACATTCGGCGGTGCAAGGCCTTTGTGAGCGCCACCACACCTCGGTGGCCTGATCCACCCTTGCCGCAGTGACCAGCAGCGGTGACCCCGCGGGGCCACCGCGGCCCGAGCCGAGGGGCGCCGGACACCCCGGTGACCCGAGGGAACAGGAGTGCCTGTGAGCGACAACGCCGTCGCCAGCCCGAGCGAGACCGCCGACCCGAGTGCCCACGAGCACCAGGCGCTGGCCGAGCTGACCGCGCCGGTCCCCGAGGTGGGAGACGGCGGGCCCGAGATGGTGCAGCTGCTGACCCCGGAGGGGCAGCGCGTCGAGAGCACTGAGTACGACCACTACGTCGCGGACCTGACCGACGAGGACCTGCGTGGCTTCTACCGCGACCTGGTCCTGATCCGCCGGGTCGACGCCGAGGCCACCGCGCTCCAGCGCCAGGGTGAGCTGGGCATCTGGGCCAGCCTGCTCGGCCAGGAGGCCGCCCAGGTCGGCTCCGGTCGCGCGCTGCGTCCGCAGGACTACGCCTTCCCGACCTACCGCGAGCACGGCGTCGCCTGGTGCCGCGGGGTCAACCCGCTCAACCTGCTCGGCCTCTTCCGCGGGGTCAACCACGGTGGCTGGGACCCCAACGAGAAGAACTTCCACCTCTACACGATCGTGATCGGCGCCCAGACGCTGCACGCCACCGGCTACGCGATGGGCATCCAGCGCGACGGCGACGTGGGCACCGGCGACGACTCCCGGGACGCCGCGGTCATCGCCTACTTCGGCGACGGCGCGTCGGCCCAGGGTGACGTCAACGAGGCCTTCGTCTACGCCGCGGTCAACAACGCCCCGGTCGTGTTCTTCTGCCAGAACAACCAGTGGGCCATCTCCGAGCCCAACGAGCGCCAGACCCGCATCCCGCTCTACCAGCGCGCGCGCGGCTTCGGCTTCCCCGGCGTGCGGGTCGACGGCAACGACGTGCTCGCGGTGTATGCCGTGACGCAGCAGGCGCTCAACGCCGCCCGCAGCGGCAACGGCCCCACGTTCATCGAGGCCTACACCTACCGGATGGGCGCCCACACCACCTCGGACGACCCGACCAAGTACCGCGTCTCGGCGGAGGTCGAGGTCTGGAAGCACCGTGACCCGATCGAGCGCCTCAAGGCCTACCTCGTGCACGAGAAGAAGGCCGACCAGGACTTCTTCGACGCGATCGACCGCGAGGCCGACGAGCTGGCCGCCACCGTCCGCGAGGGCTGCCTGACCATGCCCGACCCGACCCCCGAGTCGATGTTCGAGCACGTCTACGTCGAGCCGCACCCTCTCGTGGAGCAGGAGCGCCGCGAGTTCGTCGACTACCACGCCGGCTTCGCGGCGGAGGGGGGCCACTGATGACCACCATGACGATCGCCAAGGGCATCAACAACGGCCTGCGCGTGGCCATGGAGAAGGACTCGCGCGTCGTCCTCATGGGTGAGGACATCGGCAAGCTCGGCGGTGTCTTCCGCGTCACCGACGGCCTGCAGAAGGACTTCGGCGAGGACCGCGTCATCGACACCCCGCTCGCAGAGGCCGGCATCGTCGGCACCGCGATCGGCATGGCGCTGCGCGGCTACCGCCCGGTCGTGGAGATCCAGTTCGACGGCTTCATCTACCCGGCGTTCGACCACATCGTCAGCCAGGTCGCCAAGATGCGGGCGCGCTCGCTCGGCAAGGTCAAGCTGCCGATGGTCATCCGCATCCCCGTCGGCGGCGGCATCGGCGCGGTCGAGCACCACAGCGAGTCCAACGAGGCCTACTTCGCCCACACCGCGGGCCTGAAGGTCGTCTGCTGCTCCAACGCCGAGGACGCCTACTGGATGATCCAGCAGGCCATCGAGACCGACGACCCGGTGCTCTTCTACGAGCCCAAGCGCCGCTACTGGGACAAGGGTGAGGTCGACGAGACCGCCGCTCCCCGCGAGCTGTTCAAGGCGCAGGTATGCCGCGAGGGCACCGATGCGACGCTGGTCGCCTACGGCCCCATGGTCAAGACCTGCCTGCAGGCCGCCGAGGCGGCCGAGGCCGAGGGCAAGAGCCTCGAGGTGATCGACCTGCGCTCGCTGAGCCCGCTCGACATGGACGTGCTCACCTCGTCGGTCAGGAAGACCGGTCGCATGGTGGTCGTGCACGAGGCGTCGACCTTCCTCGGCCTCGGCGCCGAGGTCGCCGCGTCGATCACGCAGCAGTGCTTCTACCACCTCGAGGCCCCGGTGCTCCGGGTCGGCGGCTACAACCTCCCCTACCCGCCGAGCAAGCTCGAGGAGGAGTTCCTCCCCGACCTCGACCGGGTGCTCGACGCCGTCGACCGCTCGCTGGCCTACTGAGAGAGGGACGCGAAGACCCATGGCAGTCAAGGAGTTCAACCTCCCCGACCCGGGTGAGGGCCTGACCGAGGCCGAGATCGTCACGTGGAAGGTCAAGGCCGGCGACACCGTCAAGGTCAACGACATCGTCGTCGAGATCGAGACCGCCAAGTCGCTCGTCGAGCTGCCGGTGCCCTTCGCCGGCACCGTGACCGAGCTGCTCGTGCCCGAGGGCCAGACGGTCGAGGTCGGCACGCCGATCATCGCCGTCGACACCGCCGGCGGCGCCGGCGCGGGCGCGCCGACCACGGTGCAGGAGGCCCCGGCCGCCGGTGCGGTCGAGCCCGGCATCGAGGGCAGTCCGGCCCCGAAGATGGCTGCGGCGGCTGCTGCTGCCGAGGCCGAGGAGGAGATCGAGGAGGGCAAGATCGGCGGCACGACGTCGACCGGTCGCACGGCCGTCCTCGTCGGCTACGGCGTGAAGCAGACCGAGGCCAAGCGTCGCCCCCGCAAGCAGAGCGCGGCTCCGGCAGGTGGCGCCCCCGCGGGTGGCGTCGCTGCCCGCTCGCAGTCGCCGTTCCCCGCTGAGCAGACGGTCGCCCCGGCCGCCCCGGCCCAGCCGGCCGCCCCGGCCGCCCATGAGGGTGGCGCCCGCGCGCTGGCCAAGCCGCCGGTTCGCAAGTACGCCAAGGACCTCGGCATCGACCTCGCCAGCGTCCGCGGCTCGGGCGAGGGAGGCATCATCACCCGCGCCGACGTCGAGGCCCACGCGGCCGGTGGTGCGGCAGGTGCCCAGGCAGCGCAGGCGCCCGCAGCGGCCGGCGCCCCGGCAGCGGCCGGTGAGGCCGCGGCATACACGGCACCGGTCTTCGCCCGCTCGGGCGAGCGCGAGCAGCGCCTCCCCATCAAGGGCGTGCGCAAGATGATGGCCCAGGCCATGGTCGACTCCGCGTTCACGGCGCCGCACGTCACCGAGTGGATCACCGTCGACGCCACGGCGACGATGGAGCTCGTCGAGCGGCTGAGATCAGACCGCGAGTTCAAGGACGTCAAGGTCACGCCGCTGCTGGTGCTGGCCAAGGCGATGTGCGTGGCGATCCGGCGCAACCCCGAGATCAACGCCACGTGGGACGAGGCCGCTGGCGAGATCGTGGTGAAGAACTACGTGAACCTCGGCATCGCCGCGGCCACCCCGCGCGGGCTGATCGTGCCCAACGTCAAGGACGCCGACCAGATGTCGATGCGGCAGCTCGCCGACGCCATCGGCGCGCTGACCTCGACCGCGCGCGAGGGTCGCACCCAGCCGGCGGACATGTCGGGCGGGACGATCACCATCACCAACGTCGGCGTCTTCGGCGTCGACCTGGGCACGCCGATCATCAACCCGGGCGAGTCGGCGATCATGGCGTTCGGAGCCATCCGCCGCGAGCCGTGGGTGGTCACCGCAGCCGACGGCACCGAGTCGATCGAGCCCCGCTGGGTGACCCGCCTGGCGCTGAGCTTCGACCACCGGCTCATCGACGGCGAGCTCGGCAGCAAGTTCCTCGCCGACGTCGCGAAGGTGATGGAGGACCCGGCCCGCGGCCTCGTCTGGGGCTGAGGCCTCTTCCCTCCGCTGGTTCGGGGTGTCGCCGCGCGCAACTGCGCGCGGCGACACCCCGAACCGCGTTGTGAGACCGGGTTGCGGTACCTCCCGGTAGCGCCGAGCGTGGGGGAATGTCCGAATCGCCCCGATCGTCCCTCGAGTGGACCACCCTCCTCGTCGGACTCGACACCACCAGCCGCGACTCCAACCTCGGCCTCATCGAGGTGGTCGAGGCCGAGCTGAAGCGGCTCGGCATCGGCTCGACCCGCCTGCCGAACGCCGACGGCAGCAAGGCCAACCTGGTCGCCACCATCCCCGCCCGCGACGGGAGCACCTCCGGCGGCATCGTGCTGTCGGGTCACACCGACGTGGTGCCGGTAGACGGGCAGGACTGGAGCTCACAGCCGTTCGCGCCCGAGGTGCGTGACGGCCGGCTCTACGGCCGCGGGACGGCCGACATGAAGAGCTTCATCGGCGTGGTGCTGGCGATGCTGCCGCAGCTGACCGAGGCGGAGCTGAGCGAGCCGGTGCACCTCGCGCTCAGCTACGACGAGGAGGTCGGCTGCCTCGGCGCGGTCGACATCGCCGAGCACTTTCGGGCCCGCGCCGAGGCCGAGGGCGGCGTGCTGCCCCGGGCGTGCATCGTCGGTGAGCCGACCAGCATGCGCGTCATCGCGGCCCACAAGTCGATCAACCTCATCGACCTCGCCTTCCACGGCAAGGCCGCCCACTCCTCGTTGACACCGCAGGGTGTCAACGCGGTCGAGTACGCCGCCCGCGCGATCTCCTTCATCCGCGGCATCGCCGACCAGCGTCGGGCGGAGGGCCCCTTCGACGAGGCCTACGTCGTGCCGCACACCACGGCCAGCGTCAACGTCGTGCAGGGCGGGATCGCCGGCAACACGGTGGCCGACCGGTGCCACGTGCAGTTCGAGTTCCGCACCGTCGGCGCCGACGACCCGGCCGAGATCCTGGCCGGCATCGAGCGCCACGTCCGCGAGCTCGAGGAGGAGATGCAGGCCGAGGACCGCGCCGCCCGCGTCGACCTGACGCCGGTCGCCCTGGTGCCCGGGCTCGACACCCCCGCCGACTCACCCGCCGTCGAGCTGGCCGCCGAGCTGGGCGGCGTGCCCTCGACCGACAAGGTCACCTACGGCACCGAGGCGGGCCTTTTCGACGCCGTCGGCATCCCCACGGTCGTCTGCGGCCCGGGCGACATCGCGCAGGCCCACTCGCCCGACGAGTACGTCGAGCTCGCGCAGGTCGAGGCCTGCGAGCAGTTCCTGACCACCCTGCTGAAGCACCTCACCACGCAGCACCTCACCAACCAGGAGAACCGATGAGCGCCCCGGACACCACCCGCACCCAGGCGGCACCAGCCGCCACCACCGACGAGCAACGCCGGGCCGCGACGAAGGCGGTGGTGGCCGCCTCGATCGGCAACGCGCTCGAGTGGTTCGACATCATCGTCTACGCGTCCTTCGCGGTGGTCATCAGCAAGCTGTTCTTCCCCGAGACCACGGGCGTGACCGCGCTGCTCTACACCTTCGGCGCCTTCGGGGTGTCCTACCTCGTGCGGCCGCTCGGTGCGATGGTGCTCGGCTCCTACGGCGACCGGGCCGGTCGCAAGGCGGCCCTCACCATGACCATCGGCATCATGATGGTCGGCACCGCGATCATGGCCTTCGCCCCGACCGCGGCGACCATCGGCAGCGCGGCCGGCCTGCTCATCCTGCTCTCACGTCTGCTCCAGGGCTTCTCCGCCGGCGGCGAGTTCGGCACCGCCACGGCGTTCCTCATCGAGCACGCGCCCGACCGCAAGGCGTTCTACGCCTCGTGGCAGGTCGCGACCCAGGGCGCCTCGATGTTCCTCGCGTCGCTGTTCGGCTACGGCCTCAACACCTGGCTGACCACCGAGCAGCTGGAGTCGTGGGGCTGGCGGGTGCCGTTCATCTTCGGCATGCTCATCGGCCCGGTGGGGCTCTACATCCGCTCGCGCATGAGCGAGACCCCCGAGTTCACCGAGGCCGAGACGGTGAAGTCGCCGCTGTGGTCGACCATCGGACACAACACCTCGCGGGTGCTCACCGGCGCCGCGTGTGTCGGGCTGGCGACCATCTCGGTCTACCTGATCCTCTACATGCCGACGTTCGCGGTGAAGAGCCTCGAGCTGCCGGCCTACGCGGGCTACCTCGGCGGCATCATCAGCGGCCTCGTCACCCTCTGCGGCGTCCCCTACGTGGGCGCGCTGGCCGACCGGGTCGGCCCTGTCGTCATCATGCGGGCGGCCAGCATCGCGGCGGTCGTGCTGGCCTGGCCGATGTTCGCCCTTCTCGTCGCCAACCCGACCGTGTGGGGCCTGACGGTGGTCGAGGTCGTCCTCGGCGTCATCATGGCGCTCTACTTCGGCCCGCTGCCGGCGCTGCTGTCGGAGCTGTTCCCGACCGCCATCCGCACCACGGGGCTGTCCGTCTCCTACAACCTCGGCGTCACCCTGTTCGGCGGCTTCGCCCCGCTCGTGCTGACGTGGCTCATCGACAGGACCGGGTCACTGCTCTCGCCGAGCGTGTACTACATCGCGATCGCGCTGCTGTCGCTGGGCGGGCTGTTCGTGGCCCGTTCGCGGTTCGTCACGCGCTGACCCGGAGAGAGACAGGAGGGGTATGCCGCGTGGTGACCACGCGGCATACCCCTCGTCCGTGCTGTGCGGGGTCGGGTCAGTGGCCGACCGCCGGCGGGGCGGCCGCGGCCGCCTCCGCGTCGGTCCTGCCGCGCTCGGAGTAGGCCGAGCCCGACCGCAGCTCGACGTGCGGCAGCAGGAGCAGCACGAGGAACCCGAACACCATGACCCCGGACCCGACGAGGAACACGAGGTCCATGGAGTCGGAGAACCCCTCGAGGAAGGGCTGGGCCAACCGCTCGTCGAGGTCGTTGAGGAACGAGCTGTCCTTGAGCACCCCGCTGGCCGAGGCCGCCTCGCCGCTCTGCTGGGCCTGGGCGAACTGCTGGGCGAAGTCGGCGTTGGCCGGGTCGCGCAGCGCCGCCTGGAACTGCGGTGTGGGGGCGGTCTCCTCGAGGGCGGTGGTGATGTTGCCCGGCACGGTCGAGAAGAGGATCGACAGGAAGACGGCCGTGCCGATGGTGCCGCCGATCTGACGGGTGAAGGTGGCCGTCGACGTGGCGACGCCGATCTGCTGGGGCTTGACGGCGTTCTGCACGGCGAGGGTCAGCGGCTGGAAGTTGAAGCCGAGGCCGATGCCGAAGAAGACCATCACGATCATCGTCTGCCACAGCGGGGTGTCGGCCCCGACGTAGTGGAAGACGAACAGTGCCACCGTGAGCAGCGCGGCACCGGTCACCGGGAAGTGGCGGTAGTGGCCGGTCCTGGAGATGGCGACACCGGAGCCGATCGAACCGGCCATGATGCCGAGCGTCATCGGCAGCAGGAGCAGGCCCGCCTCGGTGGGGCTCGCGCCCTTGACGATCTGCAGGTAGAGCGGCAGCGACGCGAGGCCGCCGAACATGGCGACGCCGATCAGCACCGAGGCCACCGACGAGACGCCCACGGTCCTGTTGCGGAAGAGGGCCAGCGGGAGGATGGCCTCCTCACCCATGGCCCGCTCGATGAGGAAGAACGCGACGGCAGCCGCGAAGCCGATGCCGAAGCAGGTCAGCGACGCCGGCGAGGTCCACCCCCACTCGCGGCCCTGCTCGAGCACGAGCAGCAGCGGCACGAGCGCGGCCGACAGCGTGGCGGCCCCCCACCAGTCGATGCGGTGGTCGAGCCGGGTGTGGTGCAGGTGCAGGGTCTTGGAGACCACCAGGAGCGCGACGAGGCCGATCGGCACGTTGACGAGGAAGACCCAGCGCCAGCCGTCGATGCCCATGATGGTCTCGGTGCCGGCGAAGAAGCCGCCGATGACCGGGCCGAGCACGCTGGAGGTGCCGAAGACAGCCAGGAAGTAGCCCTGGTACTTCGCCCGCTCCCGCGGCGGCACGATGTCGCCGATGATCGCCAGCGCCAGCGAGAAGAGGCCGCCGGCGCCGAGGCCCTGCACCGCGCGGTAGGCGGCGAGCTGGGCCATGGAGTCGGCGAGGGTGCACAGAACCGACCCGATGACGAAGATCGTGATGGCGGTGATGAAGAACGGCTTTCGGCCGTAGATGTCGGAGAGCTTGCCGTAGAGCGGGGTGACGATGGTCGAGGTGATCAGGTAGGCGGTCGTCGCCCAGGCCTGCTCGTCGAGGCCCTTGAGGTCGTCGGCGATGGTGCGGATCGCCGTGGCGACGATGGTCTGGTCGAGGGCGGCGAGGAACATCCCCGTCATCAGCCCGATGAGGATGGTCACGATCTGCTTGTGGGTGAGCGGCTGGGCGGGACGGTCGACGGCGGCAGCCATCAGCTCTCCTGGGAGGGGTCGGTGGTGGGGGCGGTGCCCTGGGAACGGACGGACGCGCGGGTGCGGGAGGCCTCGAGGGCGTCACCGAAGCGGTCGAGGTATGCCGTGAACTCGGCGACCTCCTCGGAGGTCCAGTCCGCGAGGAGGGACTGGAACCAGCGGGACCGCTCGGCCTTGATGGCCTCGAGGAGCGCCTCGCCCTCGGGGGTGATCGTGATGACCTGCGCGCGGCCGTCGTCGGGGTCGGTCACCTTCCTGGCCACGCCGAGGACCACGAGGCTGCTGGCCTGCCGGCTGACCGTGGAGACGTCGGAGTGCACGCAGTCGGCGAGCTCCGAGACCCGGCGCGGGCCGGAGGCGATGGTGAACAGCAGCGGGTAGGCACTGGCGTCCAGACCCGGGTGGTGGCTTGGGGCGTTCTGGCGCATGGCCTTGATGAGCTTGATGACCCGCACCATGGTCACGCTGAACGTGGAGGCGGCATCGATGGTGATCGCCACGGGGTCCTCCGTCGAGGGAAACGATTGCTTGCGGCATACAAGTATCACGCGATGCTTGTCCCGTGCAAACAGTGTCCCGGAAGGGGCAGGGCCGCAGGCCCCCGGCTCAGTGGGTGATGGGCAGGGCCTGGAGCACCCGCCGTGCGACGTCCTCGTCGCCCTGCACCGTGTAGTGGATGTCGGCGAGGGAGCCGCGGCCGGCGGCCCGCCGGGTGATCGCGTCGGTCGAGAGCGTGATGCTGGTGACCTGCATGTCCTCGGGGTGCTCGTGCACGGTGCCGGTGAACAGGGCCGTCCCGAGCGGGGAGCCGTCGTCTGCGACCTCGACGCGCACCCCCGAGCGCCCCACCACCGGCCCGGTGACGTCGAAGATCACGACGTTGCCGGGTTCGATGCCGGCGTCCCGGGCCACCAGGCGCGGCAGCTCCTCGCACAGGGTGTCCATGAACACGGCCGCACCGGGGGCGTCGAGGTCGCCGGGGCGGCCGAGGGCCTGGCGGATGTCCTGCTCGTGGGTCCAGATGTCGAGGATCCGCTCGCGCAGCACGTCCATCACCGGTGCCGGGCCCGCCGACCCCTTGGTGACGGACTCCGGGGTCAGGTCGGGGTCGGCGAGCTGGGCCATGCGGGTGGCGAGCACCCCCTCGAGCTCGTCGACGACCTTCGCGCCGATCATCCGACGCCGCAGCTCGACCATGGACTCCCTCGTCCGGTCGGTCTCGGTGCGCAGGTGGCGGTAGTCGGGCACGGGCACCCGCGGCAGGGGGGAGCCGCTCAGCCACTGCTCCACCCCGACGACGTGCGAGATCTGGTCCTTGACCGTCCAGCCGTCGTAGAGGGTCGGCTTGTCGAAGTCGCGGTCGGAGCAGGACCGTCCGAGGTCGATGACCGCCTGGACCGTCTGGCCGTAGGCCTGGACGAGCCCGGGGAGGTCCTGGGGTGCTGCCGGGTGCAGGGGCATGGCCCCACCCTACTTAGGCTGGTGGTCATGTCCTCCCGCAGCAGCATGCCCGCACCGTCGAGGGTCCCCGCCGCGGTGCTGGCCGGCGCCGGCCTGGCGGCCGTGCTCGTCGCCGCCGTCATCGGGGGCGCCGCCGCTGCCCCGCCCATCGGCGATCCGGGAGCGTTCGTGCGCTGGGGAACGCTGCTGGTCAGGGTCGTGCACGACGTGGCCGCGGCGAGCACCGTGGGCCTGCTGCTGCTGGCGGCGTTCCTCGCCCCTGAGACCACGAAGACCAACCGGCGGGTCACCGCCACGCGGGCGGCCGCGGTGAGCGCAGCGGTGTGGGCCCTGGCGGGGCTGGTCGGGGTGCTCCTCACCTTCGCCTCGCTGGCCGGCATCCCCCTCCTCGGCCAGGGCTACGCCACGCAGCTGACCACCTTCGTGCTCGACCTGGAGGTGACCCGGGTGGCGGTCGTCAGTGCCACGGTGGCCGCCGCGGTGGCAGCCGGGGCGGCGGTCGCCACCTCGCGGGCCGCCATGGCCTGGCTCTCGCTGGCGGCCGTGCTCGGGCTGCTGCCGCTGGCCCTCGCCGGACACGCGGCGGGCGCCGCCAACCACGACGTCGCGGTCAACGCGCTCGCCCTGCACCTGGTCGGCGTCGCCGTCTGGGTGGGAGGTCTGGTGGCGCTCGCGGTCATGCGTCCCCAGCTCGGCTCCGACCTCGGTGTCACGGTCCAGCGCTACTCGACGCTGGCCCTGGGGGCGTTCGTCGCCGTGGCCCTCTCGGGTGTCCAGAGCGCCTGGCTGCGGCTGGGGGGCCTCGACGGACTGGCCTCCGCCTACGGGCTGCTGGTGGCCGTCAAGGTGGCAGCCCTGGCCGCCCTCGGGTATGCCGGGTGGCGCCAGCGCCGCGCGATGGCGCGCCGCCTGCGCGCCGAGGCCACCGATGGTGCGGCCTTCCTCCGGCTGGTCTTCGGTGAGCTCGTGGTCATGGGCGTCGCGGTGGGGGTGGCCGTCGCGCTGTCCCGCACGGCCCCGCCGGTGCCGGACACCCCGGTCGCCGACCCCACCCCCGCCGAGGTCCTGACCGGCTACCCGGCGCCCGGTCCGCTGACGGCAACAGCCTGGTTCTCCACCTGGCGGGTCGACTGGCTCTGGCTGACCCTCGCGCTGGTCATGTCCGGTTTCTACGTGGCCGGCTGGCTGAGGCTGCGCCGCCGAGGAGACTCCTGGCCGGTCCACCGGGTCGTGCTGTGGGTGCTCGGCTGGGCCTTCTTCGTCTTCGCCACCTCCGGCGGCCCGGGCGTCTACGGGCGGGTGCTGTTCTCGGCCCACATGGTCATGCACATGGTCGTCGCGATGATCGTGCCGCTGCTGCTCGTGCCGGCGGCGCCGATCACCCTCGCGCTGCGGGCGCTGCCCTCGCGGCCCGACAAGACCTGGGGTCCGCGCGAGGTCATCCTCCAGCTGGTGCACTCGCGCTACCTCGGGCTGCTGGCCAACCCGGTCGTGGCGGCGGCGCTCTTCTTCTTCAGCCTGGCGATCTTCTACTACTCACCGCTCTTCGAGCTCGCGCTGCGCACGCACACCGGGCACGTCGCGATGATGGTGCACTTCCTGCTCTCCGGTTACCTGTTCGTCTGGGTGCTCGTGGGCATCGACCCCGGGCCCCGGCGGTGGTCACCGCTGCTCCTCATCGTCATCCTCTTCGCCACCATGGCCTTCCACGCGTTCTTCGGCGTGGTCATGACGGGCGGTACCGAGCTGCTGGCCGCCGAATTCTTCCCACGGCTCGACCTGCCCTGGGGGCCCGACCCCCTCGCCGACCAGCAGCAGGCCGGCGCCATCGCCTGGGGCGTGGGCGAGGCCCCGACGCTGGTCCTGGCGCTCATGGTGGCCGCCGCCTGGGTGCGCACCGACCGGGCCGAGGCCAGGCGCCGTGACCGGCAGGCCGACCGTGACGGTGATGCCGAGCTGGCGGCCTACAACGCACAATTGGCCCAGCTGGCCGAGCGCCACCGCCGCACCTCGCAGGGGGCGCGCGAGAAGACGAGGGAGAAGCCATGAGGGTCGCCGTCATCCAGGTCGCCTACGGCGACATCGAGCCGGTCGCGGAGCGTGTCGAACGGGTGGCCGCCCTCGTGCGCGAGCAGCGCGGCCACGACCTCGTCGTGCTGCCGGAGCTCTGGGCGCCGGGTGGCTTCGCCTACCGCGAGTGGGACGAGCGGGCCGAGTCCGTCGACGGGCCCATCGCCCAGGCGATGGCGGCCGCGGCCCGCGACGCCGGGGTGATGCTGCACGCGGGGTCGATCGTCGAGCGGCCGGCCACGGGCGAGAAGGGCCCCGAGGGCCGCGGGCTGTGGAACACCTCGCTGGTCTTCTCACCACAAGGTGAGCTGGTGGCGACCTACCGCAAGATCCACCGGTTCGGGTTCGGGTCCGGGGAGCCCAGGCTCATGGACGCCGGCGAGGACATCGTGCTGGTCGACCTCCCCGGCGGCCAGGGCCGGGCGGGGCTGTCCACCTGCTACGACCTGCGCTTCCCCGAGCTCTACCGGCGCCAGCTCGACGCCGGCGCCACGGCGTTCGTCATCCCCGCAGCGTGGCCCGCCGCGCGGGTGCGGCACTGGACCTTGCTGGCCCACGCTCGCGCCATCGAGGACCAGTGCGTCGTCATTGCGTGCAACACGGCCGGCACCCACTCCGGCACCGAGATGGGCGGCCACTCCCAGATCATCCTCCCCACGGGCGAGGCCCTCGCCATGGCCGGCTCGGATGAGCAGGTGCTCAGCGTCGACGTCGACCCCTCCGTCGTGGCGGACTACCGCGCGACGTTCCCCGTGCTGGCCGACCGCCGCCTCTGAGGGGGCCCGGGCCGCCTGGGGTGGCCGGGTGGGGGGTCAGCAGGGGGCCGAGGGTTCTGTGGTGCGTTGGGCGATCCGGGCGGCCGTGCTGGTCGGGCTGGCCGGCCTGGTGGTGGTCGGCTGGAAGTACGGCCGGTACGTCACCGTCTTCGGCGACGGCCCGTGCAGCCGCGAGGGCCTCTGTGACGCACGCGCCACGGCGACGGCCCAGCGGAGCCTCTTCACCTGGTATCTCCTCTGCTGGGGTCTCCTCCTGGCCGGTGCGCTCGCGTCGATGGTGCGCCGAGCGCTGGCGTCCGGCCCGTTCACGCCGGGCCGGGTCACGCCGGGCCCGGTCACGCCGGGCGCGCGGCAGGCTCGGGTGCCGGCCCTCTCGCGGGGCCGGCACACCGCGTCAGCGGCCGCGACCGCCACGGGGTGGCTCGTCTTCCTGACGGTCATCCTGGTGCTGGCGCTGTTCGCCGGCACCGCGCTGCTGCTGGCCGCCGTCGCCGTGACCCTCACCGGTCTGGCCTGGTCGCTCGACCGGCTGCACCGCCGCGCCGTGCCCGGTACCGCTCCGCTGACGGCATGGCTGACCAGTGTTGCTGCAGCCCTGATGGCTGTGGTCGGCGGAACTGCAGCGGTCTGGGTCTGGCTCGGTGTCGTCGGCCACCTGTGGGCGTGGTTCCTCGTTGTGCTCGGTCCTCTGGCCGCGGTGGCCCTCACCGTGACCGTGGCGCGCTCGAGGAGGTCCCACGGGCAGGCGCTCGCCGTCGCCGGGGCGGGAGTCGCGGCCGTCGGCTGCCTGATCCTGGGCGGCTCCTCCGACTCCGCCCGCGACTCCCTGCGCGCCATCGGTTCCGAGCTGCGCCCCGACCTGCCCGCCGACGCGCCGACGGCACGACCGAGCCCTCCGACGCCCTCACCCCAGCCGACGACCGTTCCGCCGCCCACCACGACGCCGCCTGAGGTGCCCGTCACCGCGAGGCGGCCCTGCGCCGCAACCGACCTCACCCTGTCGGCCACGGGTTGGGACTCCGCGATGGGCACCTCCGCCGTCGCGCTCGTGGCCACCAACCGCGCCGCCTCGGCGTGCTGGCTCGAGGGGTGGCCCGACCTGCGGCTCCTCCAGGGCGGAGACGACCTGCGGCTCGACGTGGGCCACCCGGCTCGTGGAGCCTCGGGCCAGCCGCTGTCGCCTCGACGAGTTGCCGTGCCGCCTGGTGGAGAGGCCAGTCTGGGGTGGTGGTGGAAGGGCTACCGGCAGATGGCCGACCAGTGGACACCGCAGACGGCGGTGCTCTCGCTGCAGGACGGTGGCGAGGCCCGCCTCGACCTCGTCGACCCGGGCCACCTCGTCGACGTCATCGAGGGTGCGCGCGTGGACGTCACGCCGTGGCAGGGGACGCCGGCGGCAGGCTGAGCAGCCCCGGCTCCGGCTGTGCGTCCGGCTCCACCACCGTCGGGGGCCTAGCCTGTCGTCCCGTGGGTGTCGAACAGGAGCGGGCCGAGGCCGTGCAGCGGTATGCCGCGATGCAGCCGGAGCTGCGGGTGGCCGCCGACCATTTCGTGACCCTGG
This sequence comes from Knoellia sp. p5-6-4, assembly GCF_029222705.1. NCBI lineage: Bacteria > Bacillati > Actinomycetota > Actinomycetes > Micrococcales > Intrasporangiaceae > Knoellia > Knoellia sp. p5-6-4. Next base: position 1,646,737 of record NZ_JARGZF010000001.1, on the reverse strand, counting down.
TGACGGCCCTGCTCGACGACGCGGGCATCAACTACGTCAGCGTGACGGGCCGGGCCAAGAGCGTCGCGTCCTTCGCCGGCAAGGCCGAACGCATGGTCGAGGGCTTGCCGGCCTACAGCGACCCGCTCACCCAGATCACCGACCAGATCGGCGTCCGGGTCGTCACCTACCTGCACGAGGACGTCACGGCCGTCGCCGCTCTGCTCGCCGAGCAGTTCAGCGTGCTCGACGACCGCGACATGGGCCAGGAGACCGCCCAGCAGGGCCGCTTCGGCTACGCGAGCCGGCACCTGCTCGTGGCGGTGGACCCCGTGAAGGGGGTGCCCCCGGCATACGAGACCCTGCGCGGGCGCAGCGCGTCGGTGCAGGTGCGCACGATTCTCCAGCACGCCTGGGCCGAGTTCGAGCACGACGTGCGCTACAAGGGCACGATCCCCGAGGAGCACGTGCCCGACCTCGACCGCCGTTTCACGCTCGCCGCCGGGCTCCTCGAGCTCGCCGACCGCGAGTTCTCCGCCATCCGCGACCGGCTGCAGGCGACCATGGGCCACCAGCGGCTCGTGGCCGACGCCGACGACCCCCGCATCAGCGCCTCCGACCTCGCGACGTTCCTCTCCGGCGAGTTCCAGGACGCCGGCTGGTCGCGCACCGACCACTACGCGTGGATCTCCGGGCTGCTGCTCGAGCTCGGCATCACCTCGCTCGAGGAGCTCGAGGGGCTGCTGTCCTCGATCGACACCCCGGGGATCAACGCGCGGATGGCCTACCGCTACCCGGCCGGCGCCGTCCGCCGGCTCGACGACGCCCTGCTGGCAGTCTTCGGCAGCCGGTACCTCGCCCTGCACGGCAACGCCCACCGCGAGGCCGCGCTGCGCACCCGGCTCGAGAAGCTGCGCGGCACGCAGTCGGGCTGAGCCCGGCCGCCGGGGACCAGAACCGCCTTGACGGGAAGAGCATGGGACCAAGCCGTGTTGGCACCCTCGTGACCGCCTCGCCCCGCTCCGTCTCCCGCCTGCGCGCCCCCGAGCTGACCGGCCGGGGGTGGCTCAACACCGGGGGCCGTGCGCTCTCCCTCGAGGAGCTGCGTGGCCGCATCGTGGTGCTCGACTTCTGGACCTTCTGCTGCGTCAACTGCCTCCACGTGCTCGACGAGCTGCGGCCGCTGGAGGAGAAGTACGCCGACTCGCTCGTGCTCATCGGCGTCCACTCACCGAAGTTCGAGCACGAGGCCGACGCCGACGCCCTGGCCGCTGCCGTGGAGCGGTATGCCGTGCACCACCCCGTGCTCGACGACCCCGAGCTCGCGACGTGGCAGGCATACAGCGCCCGGGCGTGGCCGACGCTGGTGGTCATCGACCCCGAGGGCTACATCGTCGCGTCGATGTCGGGCGAGGGCCACGCGCACGGGCTCTCGGTGCTCATCGAGGAGCTGATCGCCGAGCACACCGCGAAGGGCACCCTGCGACAGGGCGACTCGCCGTACGCCGCGCCGCCGCCCCCCGAGACAGCGCTCCGCTTCCCGGGCAAGGCCGCCGCCCTGCCGGACGGCTCGTTCCTGGTCTCGGACACGACCCACCACGAGGTCGTCCACCTCGAGGCCGACCTCGTCACCGAGCGCGCTCGGTACGGCGGGCCCGGGGTGCTCAACGAGCCGCAGGGCGTGCTCGCCCTCCCGGCCGAGACCGCCGCGCGCGTCGGCTACGACGTGGTGGTCGCCGACTCGGTAAACCACCAGGTCAAGGGGCTCCGGCTCGCCGACGGCTTCTTCACCGTGCTCGCCGGCACCGGTAGCCAGCTGCGCGAGCGGTCGGGCAGCGGGCCGGCGCTGAAGCAGGAGCTGTCGACGCCGTGGGACGTCGCGTGGTTCATCGACCGCGTCGTCGTCGCGATGGCCGGCACCCACCAGCTGTGGGCGCTCCACCTGGCGGCCGACCCCGCCGACAACACCGTCGCCGTCCTCGGCGGCACCTCCTCGGAGGGCATCCGCGACGGCGCGGCCGACGAGGCGTGGTTCGCCCAGCCGTCCGGGCTCGCGGTCTCCGCCGACGGCCGACGCCTGTGGGTGGCTGACTCCGAGACGTCGGCCCTGCGCTCGCTCGACCTCACCGACGAGGGCTTCTTCGTGCAGACCCATGTCGGGCGGGGCCTCTTCGACTTCGGCCACCGGGACGGTGCGGCCGAGCAGGCACTCATGCAGCACCCCCTGGGCGTGACCGTGCTGCCCGACGGCTCGGTCGCCGTGAGCGACACCTACAACGGCGCCATCCGCCGGTTCGACCCGGTCGCCGGTGAGGTCTCGACCCTGGCCACGGGTCTGCGCGAGCCGAGCGACGCCGTCGTGGAGACCGACGAGGGTGGGACGCGGCTGGTTGTCGTGGAGTCGGCTGCCCACCACCTCGTGCGAGTTCCGTTGCCGGAGAAGGCCCAGCGCGTCGACGGCCTCGCCCGGCAGACCCAGCGCCCGCGTCAGGAGGTCGCGGCCGGTGCCGTCAGCCTGCGCGTGAACTTCACGCCCCCGACCGGCCAGAAGCTCGACCACCGCTGGGGTGACCCGACCCGCCTGGTCGTGTCAGCGACACCCGCGGCCCTCCTCGCCGAGGGCGACGGGAGTGCCGAGGGACTCACCCGCGAGCTGGTGCTCGACCCGTCGGTCGGCGACGGTGTGCTCCACGTGTCGGTGCAGGCAGCAGCGTGCGACGGCGACCCCGAGACCGGCGAGGTGCCCGAGCACGCCGCCTGCCACCTCTACCAGCAGGACTGGGGCATCCCCGTCGTGCTCGTCGACGGCGCGCCCGCGGAGCTCAGCCTCGACCTCCGCGGACTCTGAGAAGTCGTCTGCTCCGGGAGTCCCCGTGGGGTGACCGGACGGCATACGCTCTGGCCAGAGGCCACCGCACGGAGGCCGGGCGAGAGGGTGTGGTGATGGGGATTCTCGAGGTGATCCTGCCGATCCTGGCCGGTGTCGGGGTGGTCGTGGCGATCGCGGTCTTCGTCGACCGTCGGCGCCGGACGCCGGGCGACAGCGAGGGCTACGACCGGCTCACCGACTCCCCCCGGCCGGCCGAGGCGCACCGGCTGCCTCCCCAGAGCGACGAGTACCGCCGCTGACGTCACGATCTCGGCCGGACGTCCCGCGCTCGGGCGTCCTGCGTTCGGCATCGAGCATGGGGATGGCCCCGCCGGCGTCGGCGGGGTGTGGGGCGGGGTCAGGCTGGCTCCTGCGCGGCCCGACGGGCGAGCAGCTCGTCGTAGGAACCCGGGGTGAGGTCCCACTCGACCCGTTCCCCGGGCGCATCCTTGACGACCCGCCCGGCCAGGCGCCTGCCGTGCACGGTGTTGTGGTGCCGCCCGCAGAGCAGGGCCCCGTTCTCCAGGTTCGAGACGCCGAAGTCTGCCCAGTGGACCAGATGATGTCCGTCGGTCCACTGCGGCGGCGCTGAGCAACCGGGGTAGGTGCAGCCCCCGTCGCGCAGCCACATCCGCTTGGTCTGCGCGTCCGTGAAGTACCGCTCCTCGCGGCCCTGGTCCAGCACCTCCCCGTTGGAGCCCAGCACGATCGGGATGATGGACCCCGTCGCAGCACAACCGGCGCACCGTCTCCGGGGCGAGATGGGTGATGGAACCCATTGGCACGCAACGGAATCCGCGACACATTCGCACCGGCAGGTCAAGCCGCCCACCGCCGCCTGTGGACGGCGTGACGGCCTGCCTGGTGCCTGTGCACAACGGGCCACTGGGGCCGAGCTGTCAGAACCGGCGCGTCAGCTGCTGGCGTGGGTCAGCCCTGGTATCCGATGAGCCACCGGACGCCGAACCGGTCCGTGACCTGCCCGTCGTGGTCGCCCCACGGCCTGCGCTGCAGGGGATCGATGTCGACGCCGCCGTCGCTCAGGCCTGCGAACCATGTCTCGAGCGTGGCCGGATCGGAGGTGCCCAGCAGGGAGAACACCACGCCTTCGAGGCGCACACTCGGCGCGCCTGCGGCAGCGTCGGAGGCGAACAGCTCCACCGGACCCTGCAGCATCCCGTGCGCGATCGCGTCGGCCGGGCCGTCCTCACGTCCGAAGTCGCCGAGGGTGTTGAGCACGAGCTCGCCACCGAACACCTCCTGGTAGAAGGTGAGTGCCTGTCGGGCCGTGCCGGGGAACGAGAGGTAGGGCGTCAGCCGGGTCATGGGTGTCCTGTCCTGTGTGAGGTTGTCGGAGAACGCGTTCGCTCTTCTGGAGGGTGGACCCGCAAGGGGGACGCTTCTCATCGGTTCCACCGCACCCTGTCAGAAGTCGACCACTGCGCTGCGCCACCACGCCACCACTGACAGCCACGCCGGAACAAGCGCTGTCCGCGCCATTTGGGGCGTCCCGCACTACCTTTGCCGAAACGGGTTCGACCGGACCCGCGAGCACAGGAGTGAGCATGTACATCGGACTTGGAATCTTCCTCATTGTCGTTGGCGCCATCCTGACCTTCGCCCTCAACGCCTCCGTCGATGCCGTCAACCTCGGCATGATCGGCTGGATCTGCATGGCCGCGGGCGCGCTGGCCATCCTGCTGTCCCTCGTCGTGACCCGCCGCAACACCGCTGGTTACTCCGCTCGGCGCGTGAGCCACACCGACCCGGCCACCGGCTCGCGGGTCGACGAGGTCGACGTCGACCCGAACCGCTGACCGCGCAGCGCAGCTCGTAGACGACCCGGAGGCGGGGTCGGGACACGGTCCCGGCCCCGCCCCTCGCGTGCCCGACGGGGAGTGCTCCCCATCGACGGACCTCCAACACACTCGTAGTTTCCCTGCCAGACAGGGCTGCTCGAGAAGCGAACGGCCGCGAAAGCAGGGGAGACATGTCATGGGCCGACTCGCAGCCCTCACCACCAACCGGGTCACCCGGGCGGGCATGGCCACCGTCCTCGGTCTCGGGTCGGTCGTCGGCCTCGGCCTGGCGGCAGACGCCGCAACCGGCCGGGTGCGCACCGGCGGAGACAACCTCGTCGTCCGCTCGGGGCCGGGCACGAGCTACGCCAAGGTCGGTCGCATCTCGTCCGGCACCAGGATCGACATCATCTGCCAGACCCGGGGCGCGACGGTTCAGGGCAGGTACGGCGCGTCGAGCTGGTGGAACAAGATCGGCCAGAACCGCTACGTCTCCGACGCCTTCGTCCACACCGGCTCCGACGGCCGCGTCGCCCCGCTGTGCAGGAGCGGCTCGACGAACCCGGCACCGCCCAGCGCGGTCAAGGACGACTACCCCTACCGGGGCGCCACCTCAGGCGTCGACCGGTGGAGCTTCTACAAGGGCCAGTGCACCTCGTTCGCCGCGTGGCGGGTCAACCACAACCTCGGCATCGGCTTCCACAACTACTACAGGGGAGTCCGCTGGTCGAACGCCCAGAACTGGGACAACGCCGCCCGGGCCGTCGGCATACCCGTGCACAGCACCCCGCGGGTCGGCGACATCGCGGTGCGTGACTCCGGCACCTGGGGCCACGTCGCGTACGTCGCCAAGGTCAACACGGACGGCAGCTTCATGGTGGAGGAGTACAACTGGGCCCGCCCCGACACCTACAGCCACCGCAGGGCCACCCGAGGCGAGGGCTCCGGCCAGTTCAGCTCGTTCATCCGCTTCACGCGCTGACAGCCTTGGGGTCCAAGGCCCAGACGCACGTATGCCGGGTGGGCACCTCATCGGTGCCCACCCGGCATACGTCGTGGTGAGGTCCTGTCAGAACGCGGACTCGGGCACGTCCATCAGCGCATTGTCGGTGGCCTCGGCGATCTGCCGCTCGGCCGCGATCTTCGGGAGGACGTTGCGGGCGAAGAACTTCGCGGCGGCGACCTTGCCCTCGTAGAAGTCGCGGTCCTTCTCGGAGGTGCCGGCGTCGAGCGCGGCCTGGGCGACCTCGGCCTGGCGCAGCAGGAGCCAGCCGATGACCAGGTCGCCGGCAGCCATCAGCAGGCGCGAGGTGTTCTGGCCGACCTTGTAGAGGTTGCGGACGTCGGACCCCTCCTGGCGGGGGTCGGACTTCATCAGCTCGCCGACCATGTAGCCCAGGATGCCCTGCACGTCCTCGAGGCCCTTGCCGAGCAGTTCGCGCTCGGTGTCGAGGGTGCCCCCGGTCGCCCCGAGGTTCTTGGCGAACTCCTGGATCTGCATCGCCACGTGCGAGAGGGCCTGGGCCTTGTCGCGAATGATCTTGCGGAAGAAGAAGTCCTGGCCCTGGATCGCGGTGGTGCCCTCGTAGAGCGTGTCGATCTTCGCGTCGCGGATGTACTGCTCGACCGGGTACTCCTGCAGGAAGCCCGAGCCGCCGAGCGTCTGCAGGGACTCGGTGCCCAGCAGCACCCACGCGCGCTCGGACCCGACACCCTTGACGATCGGCAGGAGCAGGTCGTTGACGCGATTGGCCATGTCGGCCGGGCTGTCCTTCTCGAGGGACTCGGAGCCGGTCTCGAGCTGGGCCTGGTCGACGATGTCCTGCTGCGTGGCGGTGTAGAGCACCAGGGCGCGCAGGCCCTCGGCGTAGGCCTTCTGCGTCATGAGCGAGCGGCGCACGTCGGGGTGGTGGGTGATCGTGACCCGCGGGGCGGACTTGTCGGTCATCTGGGTCAGGTCGGCGCCCTGGACTCGCTGCTTGGCGTAGTCGAGCGCGTTGAGGTAGGCCGTTGACAGTGTCGAGATGGCCTTGGTGCCCACCAGCATCCGCGCGTGCTCGATGACCCGGAACATCTGCGCGATGCCGTCGTGCGTGTCGCCGAGCAAGGTGCCGACCGCCGGCTCCTTGTCGCCGAAGGTGACCTCGCAGGTGGTCGAGACCTTCAGGCCCATCTTGTGCTCGACGTTCGTGACGTAGGCGCCGTTGCGCTCACCGAGCTCACCGGTCTCGAGGTCGACGTGGAACTTCGGCACGATGAAGAGCGAGAGGCCCTTGGTGCCGGGGCCGGCGCCCTCGGGGCGGGCCAGCACGAAGTGGACCACGTTGTCGGTCATGTCGGACTCGGCCGAGGTGATGAACCGCTTGACCCCGGTGATGTTCCAGGTGCCGTCGTCGTTCTGCGCGGCCTTGGTGCGACCGGCGCCGACGTCGGAGCCCGCGTCGGGCTCGGTCAGCACCATGGTGCAGTGCCAGCCCTTCTCGATGATCCAGCGGGCCATCTTCTTCTGCTCGTCGTTGCCGAGGATGTAGAGCAGCTTCCCGAAGGAGTAGCTCGCGGCGAACATCGCGATGGCCGGGTTGGCGCCGAGCACCATCTCGTTCATGGCCCACTTCAGCGACGGAGGGGCCACCGTGCCGTCGAGCTCGCCGGGGACGTCGACGCTCCAGAACCCTGAGTCGATGTAGGCCCGGTAGGACTTCGTGAACGCCTCGGGCATGGTCACCGAGGAGGTCTTCGGGTCGTAGACCGGCGGGTTGCGGTCGGCCTCGGCGAAGGACGCGGCGAGCTCGTTCTCTGAGAGGCGGGCCACCTCCTTGAGCATCTCTCGCGCGGTGTCGGCGTCGACCTCCGAGTAGGGCCCGTGGCCCAGCACGTCCTGCCGGCCGAGGACCTCGAAGAGGTTGAACTCGAGGTCGCGCAGGTTGCTCTTGTAGTGGCCCATGGCCGGATCCTCCACGTGGTGTGACAGCAGTGTCGGCCGACCGTACCGGCCGGTAACTTCCATGGTGATACCCGCGAGTAACAAAATCAACCCCATCCTCGGCGTGGTGGGTCACCGCCCGGCCCGGGGCGCACCTTCGGGGCCCAGCCCTGGGGTATGCCGCTCCGGGCGTCAGTTCTCGACGTCGCCGCCGTGGCCGTCGTCCCCGGCAGCGGCGTCCGTGGGGTCGACGGACCGCTCGCCGGCGTCACGCCGTTCGCGCGCTGCCGACCGAGGGCGTCCCGCCACCAGCCACGCGATCGCACCGACCTCGAAGGTGAACAGCACGATCAGGATCCAGCTGATCTTCGACAGGCTCCTGACCCGGTGCTCGTCCGTCATGATCACGTCCAGCAGGCAGTACACCCAGACGGCGAACAGGATGATGCCCACGCCGACGCCCCCGCGAATCAGCACGGCGCGATGCTGGCACAGCCCGGATGGGCCACGTGGTCTCTTTCGGGTCATCCGGCTGGTGGGGTGGCGCACCCCGTCACGCGTAGCCTCGAGACGTGACCGAGCAGCTGCCCTACCAGGTCGTCGGGTACCTCGACGGCGGGGTGGAGCTGCGGCGCTACCCCGAGCACGCCGTCGCCGAGGTCACTACCCACGGCTCCGTCACCAGTGCGGGGAACATCGCCTTCGCGACGCTCTTCGCCTACATCAGCGGGTACAACCGCCCTCGCACCACGGTCGCCATGACTGCGCCGGTCGTCCAAGGGCAGGGTCGGGCGCGCGGGCAGAAGGTCACCATGACCGCCCCCGTCGTGCAGGAGGAAGTCACGCGGGGGGAGGCCACGGAGGAGGAGGCCACGCGCGAGGAGCTCACCCCGGAGGTGGGCGAGTGGTCGTTCGCCGTCGCGTTCGTCCTCCCGACCGGCCTGACCGTGGAAACCGCCCCCGAGCCGGCCGACCCCCGGGTCACCCTGCGCACCGTGCCATCGACCGTCACGGCGGCCATCGGCTACTCGGGCCGCTGGAGGGGATCGGGCTACGAGGAGCACCGCGACCGCCTGCTCGAGGTCGTGGCCCGGGCAGGTCTCGAACCGGTCGGGCCGCCACGGTGGCTGCGCTACGACCCACCGTTCAAGCCGTGGTTCCTGCGGCGCAACGAGGTGGTCGTCGACCTGCGGGAGTTCCAGACCGCCATGGTCAGTCGGCCGCCCCAGCGCTAGGCGGACGTCTTCTCGGCGGCCTTGATCTCTGCTGCGAGCTCGTCCGCCGCCATGTCCGTGGCCTTGGAGATGAGCCGGTTCGCCGCCTTGATGTTGGCGGCGACCTGGTCGGCCAGGTTCGTCTCGTACACCACGATGAGGCCGGCCTCGCCCTCGTCGAGGGTCTCGCCGAGCTCCTTGAGGTCGCCGCGGGACAGGCCGTCGCTCGCGTGTCCCGCCACCGCACCGATGGCGGCACCTCCCGCGCCCGCGGTGGCCAGCCCGATGCCGACAGGCGGGAACAGTGCGGCCGTCACTCCCACCGCGAGCCCCCAGCCGAGCCCGACTGCCGCGCCGTGACGGGTGGGTTGTTCGTGCTTCTTCACGATGCGGACCTTGCCGTCCTCGTCCTTGGCCACGACGGCGGCGTCGAAGTCGTGGGAGGTCTTGACCTCGCGGTAGAGCGCCTTGACCGCCTCGTAGTCGGCGACCGCGGAGTCGACGTCGTCGTAGGCCCCGGCGATCACGTAGAGGGTGTCCTTCTCCTGCTTGGCCATGTCGTGTCTCCCGTCGTCAGCCGCCCGGGGGCAACCCGAGCCGGCACTGAGCGGCCAGTGTCGGTCGGCGGTCGCTGGCGGGGCATCACCCGAGGGGGATGAGCGGCCGCGAGGGCGCGCACGCGGCATACTCACGGCTGTGAGCGACGACAGCCAGCAGACCCCGTCCCCGGCCGAGCGCGACACGACCAGCTCCGACCTCGAGCACCACAGTGGCGCGGTCGAGCGCGCCCGGGCGGACCTTGCCGCCGGGCGCGCCTGGAAGGCGCGTGACCGCCTTGCCGGGCACCTCGCCGACAACCTCGACCCCGAGGCCCTCGAGCTGCTCGGTGAGGTGCACTACGCCATGGGTGACATGCCTGCCGCCGGGGCGGCCTGGTTCGGTACCGGCCGGCGCGGCAAGGACGTCGACGAGGCGGTCGAGGCGTGGCGGGAACGGCACGCCGACCACTTCGACCAGATGTGGCGCAGCCTGCCGCGCACCGTCCGCGACAACCCCGGTAACCCGCGGGTCGAGGCGCTGCGCCGCCGCGCGGGCGCCGACCGCGCGGCAGCAGGCGCCGTGCCGAGCGCGCCCGTGCAGACCGGGGGCGGTGTCGACGCCGCCGTCGTCATCACGGTCGTGCTCGCCATCCTCTTCGTGGTCTGTGCCGTCGTCGGCGCTGTGACGCTGCTGCGCTGGATCGTCCCCGGGTGAGTCCGGGCCGTCCCGGCAGCGCCCAGCGGCGCGACCTGCTCGCGCACGTGGCCGCCCGGGTGCCCGACGGGCCGGGCACGTCGTGCACCCGGGTCGGGGTGGACGGCCCCGACGGGTCCGGCAAGACGGTCTTCGCCGCCGAGCTGGCCGAGACCCTGCGCGAAGGCGGGCGCGACGTCGTGCAGGTCTCTCTCGACGACTTCCACCACGTCCGAGAGGTGCGCCACCGCCTCGGGCGGACCTCCCCCGAGGGGTTCTGGCTGGACTCGTTCGACTACCCGCGCTTCGTGGACGAGGTGCTTCGGCCGCTGGGGCCGGGAGGCTCCGGGTGCTACCGGCCCCGTGGTCACGACCTCGCCACCGACGAGGTGCTCGACGGGCCGTTGCTGCGGGCGCCCGCGGGTGCGGCGCTGGTCGTCGACGGGCTCTTCCTGCACCGCCGTGAGCTCGAGGGCCTGTGGGACTTCACGGTCTACCTCGACGTGCCCTTCGAGGTGACTGCGGCACGGATGGCCGTGCGGGACGGCAGCCACGCCGACCCGGAACACCCCTCGATGGCCCGTTACGTGCAGGCGCAGCGCCGCTACCTCGCCGAGCGGGCACCGTGGGAACGGGCCGACATGGTGGTCGACAACAGCGACGTCGAGCGCCCCGTCGTCACCGTGCCTAGGCTCGCCCCATGACCGTGACGGTGACGCCTGCCGGGCTGCCCGTCGAGGTGTGGCACGGCGCCGTCGCCGCCGCCCCCAGGCGTCCGATCGACGACCTGGTGCCTCCGAGCAGCACCCGGCTCGTGGTCGTCGGGGCCCACCCTGATGACGAGGCGGTCGGGGCCGGTCGCCTGGTCGCGCAGTGGGCCCGCACTCGCGGCCCGGTGCTCGCGATCACCCTCACGGCGGGGGAGGCGTGCCTCGACGACCTCGGGATCGAGGAGCCGGGGCTGGCCGACCGGAGGCTGCAGGAGTGGCACACGGCCCTCGCCGACCTCGGGGTCCACGCGGGTGCGCACCGGCTCTGCCCGGACGGCGCCGTCGCCTCGCACACCGACGCCATGGCCGCCGCGATCGCCGACCAGCTGGGCCCCGGTGACGTCGTGCTCGCGCCGTGGCGCCATGACCCCCACCCCGACCACGAGGCAGCCGGCCGCGCAGCGGCCCTCGCCGCGCGCGCCCGGGGGGCGACGCTGCTCGAGTACCCGGTCTGGATGGCCTACTGGATGACACCGGAGGCCGTGGCCGCCTCCGGCCACCGTTGGTCGGTCGTGCCGACGGGCGCCGAGGCCGAGCAGGCGCGCCTGCGCGCGCTCGCGGCCTACGTCTCGCAGCGCGAGCCGCTGCGGCCGGGCCTGGGCCCGGTCGTGCCACCGCTGCTGCTCGAGCACCACCACGCCCAGCTGGTGGTCGGCTGATGGTGCGACCGCCGGACTTCGAGGCGCTGTATGGCGCCGACCCGGACCCCTGGCACGTCCGGGACAGCTGGTACGAGCGGCGCAAGGAGGCGGTGTTGCTGGCGCTCCTGGCCCACGAGCGGTACGACCACGCCTGGGACGCCGCCTGCGGGACCGGTGCCCTGGCCCTGGCCCTGGCGCGCCGCTGCGGGCACGTCACCGCCAGCGACGCCTCCCCCACGGCGGTGGCCCTCACGGCAGGGCTCCTGCAGGCCTGCCCGAACGCGACCTCACTGGTCAGCGCCCTCCCCGCGATTCCCCCACTGACCACCCTCCCGGACCTCGTCGTGCTCGCCGAGGTGCTGTACTACCTGCCGGCGCAGGCCCGCTCACAGGCGCTCGAGGCCGTGGCGGCTGCCGCCCGGGCGGAGGCGGAGGTCGTGGTGGTGCACTGGCGGCACCACCCCGAGGACGCCCAGCTCTCGGGGGCTGACGCGACCGAGGAGGCCGACATGCTCCTGCAGCAGGCGGGGTGGCGGCGCCACAGCCGGCACCACGACCCCGACTTCGTCGCGGCGTCCTGGGTGCGGCCGTGAGCGGGCTGACCGCGCTGGTGCCGCTGCCCGAACCGCTCGAGCTCCCGCCGGGTCACGACCGCGACGCCGACCGGCCGGAGGCGATCGCCGCGGCAGTGCGCCACCTGGCCGCCCAGCACGACTGGACCTCGCTGTCGTGGCCGGGTCTGGTGACGGCGCTCGAGGCCCTGGGGCGCACCGACATCCCGCTTTCGCGGCTCACCGAGGGACACGTCGACGCGCTGCGGGTCCACGACGAGGCCGGCACCCGCCCGCTGGACGGTTGCCTCTACGGGGTGTGGGCCTCCCGCTCCCGCGGCACGGGGATCAGGGCCAGCCGCACCGACGAGGGCTGGCACCTGGAGGGGACCCTGCGCTTCGCCTCCGGCGCAGGGGTGCTCGACCGGGCGCTCGTGCCGGTCTGGCTGGACGACGAGACGAGTGTGCTGCTCGACGTCGCCGTGGACGCCTGGCCGGTCGACGAGACCGCCTGGCAGGCCTCGGCGATGCGGTTGTCGCACTCGCACACCGTCCAGCTCGCCCACGACGTGCCCGACCGGGAGGCGCGCCAGCTCGGTGGGGCAGGGTTCTACCTCGGCCGGCGGGGGTTCTTCCCCGGCGGGGTGGGAGTCGCCGCCGTATGGGTCGGCGGGGCGGCCCGGGTCGTCGACCTGGTGCGCCGGCACGTGGGAGCCGGCCCCGTCTCGCCCGCCGTGCAGCTGCGGCTCGGGCACCTGCGCACCGAGCTCGTCACCGCTGCCGGCGCGGTCGAGGCTGCCGCGGCCCGGCTGGCGGGAGGCGAGGTGACGTCGCCGCAGGTGCTGGCCACCGAGGCCCGGTCAGTGGTCGGGGCGGCCGTGCGACGTCTGCTCGAGCATGCCAGGGCGGTCGCGGGCCCGGCCGGGCTGGCGTTCGACGGGCCCCTCACTCGCGCGGTCGACGACCTCGACCTCTACGTGCGCCAGCAGGGCACCGACGGCGACGCGCTGTTTCTCGGCAGCCAGCCATGACCGACGTGCTGGTGGCGGTCCCCGCCCGGGACGAGGAGCACCGGGTGTCCCGGTGCCTCGACAGCGTCGCCGACGCGCTGCGTCATGCCCGCCGCTCCGCAGGCGTCCAGCGGGCTGCCCTCGCCGTCGCCGTGCACCGCAGCACCGACCAGACGGCAGCCCTGGTCGAGCACGCGCTCGCGGCAATGCCCGACCTCGAGGTCTACCGGCACACCGACGCCGACTCCGGCACGGTCGGCGAGGTGCGCCGGCGGCTGGTCTCGGCGGCCGGCGCCGTCCTCGGGCTGGCGTCGTCGCCGAAGGCCTGGGTGTTCAGCACCGACGCCGACTCGGTCGTCCCGACGCACTGGGTGTCCGCCCTGCTCACCCACGCCAGGGCAGCCGAGGCGCACTGCGTCGCGGGCCTGGTCGACCTCGAGGGCTGGCGGGCGCACCCGGCCGCGGCCGCGGCCTACGGGCAGATCGTGCGGGACGGGATGGCGGCGGTGGGGCACCGCCACGTCTACGGCGCGAACCTCGCGGTGCGCATGGACGCGTATGCCGCGGTCGGCGGCTTCCCGGCAGTGGCCCACGGGGAGGACCACGGCCTGGTCCGGAGCCTGCGGGCCGGGGGCCACCGGGTGCTCGCCGTGCGGGAGCCTGCCGTGCTGACCTCGGCGCGCATGCCCGGCCGGGCCCGGCACGGGCTCGGTGAGCTGCTCGACCGGCTGGTGTCCGACTGCTCCTGCTGCGCCGGATAGCGACGTCGTGCCGAGGTCCGGCTGCTCGTCAGTCGGGGGTGGTGCCAGTGCCGGCGTCAGTCGGCCGACCGGTCGCGGGGTCGGCCGGAGTCGCCGGGGCGGTGTCCTCCTCGTCGGGCGTCTGGGTCGACGCGCGCCGGGTCTCGTCCGGGTGCTCGGTGCGCTCCGCCGACTCGGCGAGGATCGCCTCGGCCTGCGCCTCGGGGTCTGCGCTGCCGGCCGCCTGCTCCTCCGGCAGCAGTTCAGCCCGGTGGTCGACCCTCGTCTCGTCCGCTGGCTCAGTCATGGCTCGACGGTACGGGAGCACTGGCGGTGTGCGGCTCGGAGCCCCCGGAGGTGTGGCGTTCCCGCCCGTGACCGCCGTGCCAGTCGATCACCATCAGGGTTGCGTCGTCGGTCAGGGCCGGCCCTGCCACGTCCAGGACTCCGCGGGCCAGGGCGCGAGTTGCCTCTCGGGGGTGCAGGCTCCTGGTGCCGGTGATCCCGGCACGCAGGTCGAGGTTGGCGGCGTTGCGTTCCAACATCCCGTCGGTCACCAGGACAAGACGGTCGCCCGGCTCGAGCACCACGTCGGTGCTGCGATAGTCCGTGTCGGGGAACATCCCCAGGGGGAGGTCCGCCGGAAGCGGGACCTTGCTGACGGAGCCGGCCCGGCACAGGTAGGGGAAGACGTGCCCGGCATTGACCAGGGCCAGCGTGCCGGTCCGCAGGTCGAGCCGACCGAGCAGGCCGGTGGCAAAGCCCTCGGAGCCGGTTTCACCGGCGTGTTGGTGGATGCGCGCGTTCGCCAGTGTCGCCTGCTCGAGCAGCGACGCACCGGAGCGGCGCGCATTGCGCAGGCTGCCGACGCACAGGGTGGCGTTGAGCGCGCTGGCCACCCCGTGCCCCATGGCATCGGTGAGGGACAGGTGGAGCACATCGCGCGCGAGGGAGTAGTCGAAGGAGTCCCCGCCTACGGATGCCGCCGGCTCGAGCCAGGCCGAGAGGGTGAAGGCGCCGGCCTCGCACGTGAAGGCGGGCGGCAACAGCCGCCGCTGGATCTCGGCAGGGAGGGTGAAGTTGGTGGTGCGCTGGCCCCACTCGAACAGGTCGGTGTGCCGGCCGTTCGCGATGATCACAAAGGCGAGCACGTGCCCGATCCGGCTGATGTCGGTGAGGGTGGCGGCCGTCGGCTCGGCGGGAAGGGTCAGCTCGAGCAGTCCGAGGACCTCGCCCCGCTCGGTGACCGGTGCGAGCACCGTCCACCGTCGAACCGAGGCGCCCCCACCATCGCCATGGCTGGTGGGGCAAGGCACCACCGGGACCGTCTGGGAGCGGACGGCAACCTCTGCGGGGCCACCGTCGAAGGGCAGCACCACGGCCTGCTCGGCGCCATCGAAGCGCGTCGTGGCACTCTCCTCGCCCTGCCGGGCGACGAAGACGGTCTCGGCGTCGCCATCCATTGCATGGGACAGCCGGATGAGGCCACGCCCGGAGAGGTCCTCGATGAGGAAGAAGGCCGCACCCGCATGGAGCGTGGCAGCCAGGGCTCGGGTGACCGCCTCCACTGCGTCGAGGGGTGAGGCGTTCTCAGCCGCGTCCAGGACTCGGCTGAGGGCCTCTGCCGGACCCGGCTCCATCATGTCTGGAGAATAGTTCCCCCACTGCAGAGCGGTGCCCGTTCGCGCGGTTTCCGCTCTCACCGCGGCAGGCCTGTGGCGGAAGCCCCCGCAGGGAGATCGACCCCCTGCCTCAGCCCAGCGGGGCACCTTCGCAGCACGGGACGATGTGGCCACAGGAGTCGCACCGCTGGTGCGAGGTCTCCCAGCGCATCGGCGCCCCGCAGTTGTCGCAGGGGGCCAGGCCTCCGATGGTGGGCTGGCAGGCGGCCGATGTGCCGGTCTGGGTCTGGGCGTCGCTCACGGCCGTCACCGTACCCGCGAGCCGCTGGTCAGGGCTCGGATAACGATGTGAAACAACTTCACGCACAGGTACCCAACTGCGGAACAAAGTGCCATATTGGGCCGCGAAACCCCCGTGCGATCGGCAGGGACGTGCCCGGAGCCGACGCCCAGCCCAAGGAGAGCCCATGCAGAAGTTCCGCCCTGCCATGCCGGTGCGGACGGTCGTCCTCGGAGCGGCCGTCGTCACCTCCCTCGCCCTGGCCGGCTGCTCGGGTGGCAGCAGCGGCGCCTCAGGCGGCAAGGCCGACGGCCCCCTGGTGTTCGGCATCAGCGCCGACCCGACCCAGACCGTCCCATGGCTGTCGACCTCGACGCAGTCGGTCCAGGTGCTCGGCCAGATCTACAGCACCCTGCTGAACACCGACGCCAGCCTCCAGCCGGTGGCGGGTCTGGCCGACCTGCCGAAGATCTCCGACGACGGCCTGACCTACACCTTCACGCTGAAGAAGGACCTGAAGTTCGGCAACGGCTCCGCGCTGGACTCCGAGGACGTCAAGTACACCTTCGACACGATCATGGACCCGGCCACGAAGGCGACCTCGGCGTCCTACTTCGCCTCGGTCAAGGGCATCGAGGCCCCAGACCCGCAGACGGTGGTCGTCACCCTCAAGGCGCCCGACGCCTCGTTCGTCTCGGCCCTGTCCAACGTCAACACCTCGATCGTCCCCTCCGACGTGCCGGTCGACAGCCTCACCACCAAGCCGGTCGGCTCCGGGCCCTACCTGTTCGAGAGCCGCACCCCCAACCAGTCGATCACGCTGAAGGCCAACCCGGACTACTACCAGGGCAAGCCGGGTCTGGCCGGCGTGCAGTTCCGCGTCATCGCCGACGAGAAGGCCATGGTCTCGGCCCTGCGCTCGGGGGCGGTCGACATGGCGGTCTTCGACAACTCGGTCACCGCCAAGACTGCCACCGCCGACAACGTCAAGGTCTCCACGGTCGACCAGCTCAGCTACCACGTCCTGCAGCTGCGGGCCGACGCGCCGGCGCTGAAGGACGTCAACGTGCGCCTGGCCATCTCCTGCGCGATCGACCGCAAGCAGGTGCTCGACACCGCCGCCCTCGGCGCCGGCAAGGTCACCGGCCCGGTGACGTCGCCGGCATACCGCTCCGACCCCGACAGCAGGCCGTGCCCGCAGCGCGACCTGGCCCAGGCCCGCGAGCACCTCGGCAAGGCAGGCAAGTCCGGGGGCCTGTCGATCAACATGATCACCTCCCAGGGGCTGTACTCCACCGCCGTCAACGAGGCGCAGAACATCCAGGCGCAGCTGAAGGAGGTCGGCATCGAGGTCAAGCTCGAGACGCTCGACTCCAACGCCTACGTGCAGCGCTGGCTCGCCGGTGACTTCGACACCGCGATCGCGCTCAACGGCGGCAGCACCGACCCCAACACGATGTACGCCCGCTACTTCACCTCGACCGGCTCGTTCAACAAGGTGGCCGGCTACCGGTCGGCGACGCTCGACAAGCTCTTCGCCGAGGGCAAGGCGACGACCGACACCAACGAGCGCAAGGCCGTCTACGCCAAGGTCTCGCAGGAGCTGGAGGACAACGCCGCCTGGGTGTGGACCTACACGGGCAACCTCTACGTCGCCGCCAACACCGCGGTGAAGGGCTTCGAGCCGCGCACCAACGGCGACCTGAGCACCCTGTGGAAGGCCACGAAGTCCGCCGCCTGACGAGGACGTTCACCACGCCATGTCGCTGCTCTCCGCCCTGACCCGCCACCCCGTGCTGCGGCGCCTCCTCGAGGCGCTGCTCACGCTCGTGGGTGTCTCCGTGCTGACCTTCGTGCTGCTCAGGGTTCTGCCCGGCGACCAGATCACGGCGAGCTACGGCATCGAGGCCGGCGCGCTCAGCCCGGAGCAGCTGGCCGACCTGCGCGCCTACTACGGGCTCGACCAGCCCCTGGTGGGGCAGTACGTCAACTGGCTGGGCGGGGTGCTGAGCGGCAACCTCGGGGTGTCCACCACGTCGCGGCAGAGCGTGCTCGACATGACGGCCTCGGCGCTGCCGACCACGGTCGAGCTCGCCGTGCTGTCGATCGTCATCGGCCTGGCGCTCGGCGTCCCGGGCGGCCTCCTCGCGGCCAGCCGCCCGGGCGCCACACGCGACAGTGGCACGCAGCTCGCCAGCCTGCTGGCCCTGTCGCTGCCGACCTTCCTCGTCGCCACGGTGGTCTCGACCTGGCTGGCCAACGCCTTCGGCTGGAACCCCAACGGCGAGGAGTTCGCCACCCTCGCCGAGAACCCGGCGCTCAACCTCCAGCAGATGCTGCTGCCGGCGCTCGTCCTCGGCGTGAGCATCGCCTCACCCGTGTTCCAGACGGCACGGGCGTCGGTGCTGGCGATCCGCGACGAGGACTACATCCGCACCGCCCGGGCCAAGGGCGTGCCGTCCCGGCGGCTGCAGTGGCGCCACGTGCTGCGCAACGCGCTCATCCCGATCGTCACGATCGGCGGGCTGCAGTTCGGCTTCCTGCTCGGGGGGACGCTCGTGATCGAGCAGATCTTCTCCATCCCGGGCATCGGCCGGCAGGTCCTGCTCGGCCTGAACCAGAAGGAGTATGCCGTGGTGCAGAGCACCGTCCTCGTCATCGCGGTGATGTTCGTGCTGGTCAACCTGGCGACCGACCTGCTCTACCGGGTCGTCGACCCGAAGGTGCGCGCGGAGTGAGCGCCACGACGACGGTCCCGGCCCGGGTGGTCCGGACCTCCCGCCGCTCACAGCTCCTCACCGCGCTGCGCCAGCCGTCCGCGGTGGTGGGCGTCGTGCTCACCGTGCTGGTGGTGCTCCTCGCACTGGCCGGTCTGCTCGGGCTGACGCCCTACGACCCGGCGCGTCAGGACGTCACGGTGGCGCTGCAGGGCCCGTCGGGCGCGCACTGGTTCGGCACCGACCAGTTCGGCCGCGACGTCTTCTCCCGCGTGGCCGCCGGGCTGGCGAACTCGCTGCGCATCGCGGTCGTCTCCGTCGGCGTCGCCGGACTCGTCGGCGTGCTCCTCGGCGTGCTGGCCGGCTACTTCGGGGGTCTGCTCGACCGCGTCGTCGGAGTGGTCACCAACGTGCTGTTCGCGTTCCCGTCGCTGCTGCTCGCCCTGGCCCTGGCCGCGACCCTGGAGCGCAGCTGGGTGACGGTCAGCCTGGCGATCGCCACGGTCTACATGCCGATCTTCGCGCGAGTGGCCCGCGGACCGGTGCTCACCCTGCGCACGGTCGACTACGTGACCGCCTCGACGGCCATCGGACGGTCGCGGATGTCGACGCTGTTCGCCCACGTGGTCCCCAACATGCGCGGCATCCTCGTGGTCCAGACCACGCTGTCGCTGTCGTGGGCCATCCTCACCGAGGCCTCTCTGAGCTTCCTCGGCTTCGGCACGCCTCCTCCGGCGGCCTCGCTCGGGGGCATGGTCTACGACGCGCAGACCCTCTCCACGGTCGCGCCGTGGATGCTCGCGTTCCCGGGTGCGGCCCTGGTCGTCTTCGTCGTCGGGCTCAACCTGTTGGGCGACAGCCTGCGGTCTGCCCTCGACCCGCGCTCGCGGGGGTCGCGCTGATGCGGTTGCTGGGGATGATCTCCGGGACGTCGCACGACGGCATCGACGTCGCCGTCTGCGACTTCTCGCGCCGCGGCGACGAGCTGGTGGGGCGCGTCGAGCTGGTCGACTCCGTGCCCTACGACGACGACCTGCGGGCCCTGCTCGTGGCAGCTTTGCCGCCGGCCGACACGAGCCTGGCCGAGGTGACCCGGCTCGACACGCTCATCGGCAGGGCTTTCGGTGAGGCAGCCCATCGGGCGCTGGCGACCCACGCGGCTGCCGGCGGTGGCCCGGTCGACGCGGTCTGCTCGCACGGGCAGACCGTCTACCACTGGGTCGAGGAGGGCAGTGCCCTCGGGACGCTCCAGCTCGGCCAGCCGGCCTGGGTCGCCGAGCGGACGCGGCTGCCCGTCGTGAGCGACGTGCGCATCGCCGACATCGTCGCGGGCGGCCAGGGCGCCCCGCTGGTGCCGTTGCTCGACACCCTCGTCCTGGAGCCGCTGCGGGCTGACGGCGTCACCGCGGCCGCGCTCAACCTCGGCGGCATCTCCAACGTCACGGTGTGCGCCCCCGGCGCCGACCCGGTGGCCTGGGACATCGGCCCGGCGAACGCGCTGGTGGACGCCGTCCTGGCGGCCGACCCCTCCACTCCGCTGGCGTTCGACCGGGACGGGGAGGTGAGCGCCGCGGGGCGGGTGCTGCCCGACCTGCTCGAGGTCCTGCGCGCCGATCCCTACTACCGCGACCCCGCACCCAAGAGCACCGGCAAGGAGCTGTTCCACGCGCGCTACGTCGACGAGGCCCTCGCCACGTGGGGCGGCACGGCGTCACTGCCCGACCTCGTGGCGACGCTGGTAGAACTCACCGCCCGCACCGTCGCCGACGCGCTGGTCGCCGCGGGCGTCGACCGGGTCTTCGTCTCGGGCGGGGGCGCCCGCAACCCCACGCTGATGCGGGCGCTCGCCAAGGCCGCCCCCGAGGTGCGCTTCGCCACGACCGTGGAGCTCGGGCTCGACCCCGACGCCAAGGAGGCCATCGCGTTCGCCCTCATCGGCTGGGCCACCCTGCACGGCATACCGGGCAACGTCCCGACCTGCACGGGGGCGCGGGAGGCGCGCGTGCTCGGCACGGTCACTCCCGGCCCCGACGGTGGCGCACTGCCGGTGGCCGGAGGCACCGCACCCACCCGCCTCACCCTCGAGGACGGGACGCCGTGACCCTCGACCTCGACCCCCTCGTCGAGGCCCTCCTGCGGCTCGGTGATCCGGGCACGCACCCAGCCGGCGCGGTGGTGGGCGTGCTGGCCGGCGCGGAGGTGTCGGTGGCGGCAGGTGGGTATGCCGTGATGGCAGGTCCGGGCGAAGCGGCCCGCCCGATGACGGCGGACACCCGCCTCGACCTAGCCTCGGTCACCAAGGTCGCCTCGACGACGGCGCTCGCGATGCGCCTCGTCGCGGACGGGACCCTCGACCTCGAGGCGTCGGTCACGGCATACCTGCCGGAGGTCGGTGGCGACCACGCGCAGGTGCGTGTGCGGCACCTGCTCGAGCACACCTCCGGCCTGCCCGCGTGGCTGCCGCTCTACTGCCGCACCACGGTGCGCGACGAGGCGTTGGCCCTGGCGGCCGCCACGTCTCTGCTCTGCGAGCCCGGCACGCACTGGGCCTACTCCGACCTCGGGATGATCACCCTCGGAGCGGTGATCGAGGGCGTCACCGGTCGGCGGCAGGACGAGGCGTTCGACGAGCTGGTCGCCCGGCCACTGGGCCTGCGCCGCACCGGCTACGGGCCCGTCCCGGCCGAGGAGGCCGCGGCGTCCGGCGACAGCGACGTGGTCGAGCACCACATGGTCGCGCAGGGCGACCCCTACCCCGTCGAGGCCCGGGTCGGCGACTTCGACGGCTGGCGCACCCGGCGGCCAGTGGGGGAGGTCAACGACGGCAACGCCGCCCACGCCCTCGATGGTGTCGCCGGGCACGCGGGCCTCTTCGCCACGGTGCCCGAGCTGCTCCGGCTCGGTCGGTCGCTGGCCGACCCGGCTGTGGTCCCGCCCGAGGTGGTCGCCGCGTTCACCCGTCCCTTGGCCATCGCGCCCGACCGTGCGCTGGGATTCCGGTTGGCCAGCGTGGCGGTGGCCGGAGAGGCCGTGCCGCTCGCCGTGCACGGCGGGTTCACGGGCACGTTCCTCGCCGTCGCGCTCGACCGTGAGCTTGCCGTGGCCGTCGCCGCCACCCGGCTGCACGGCACGACCGGCACCCCCGAGCGTCCACTCACGCCCCTGGCCTCGCTGGTCTCTACCGACGAGATCGCGGCCACGGCCCTCGCCGGCGTCGCCAGCGCCTTCGAGGCCGGTGGCCGCGCACTGCCCGCTCGCACGACCGACCGGCCACGCCTGGAGACGGGAGCACCATGACCACGACCACCGCGGTCACGCCGACCGAGGACCTGCAGGACGGCCCGCTGCTGGCGGTCCGCAACCTCACGGTCACCTTCGAGACCCCGCACGGGCCCGTGGCCGCCGTGCGCGACGTCAGCCTCGACATCGGCCGCGGCGAGACGGTCGCCGTCGTGGGCGAGTCCGGTTCGGGCAAGTCGACGCTGGCCGCCTCGATCAACCGGCTCCTCGCCGCGAACGGACGGATCAGCGAGGGCAGCATCCGCCTCGACGGCGCCGAGCTGACCGGTCTCGGCGAGAGGGCCATGACCGCGATCCGCGGCAACCGGATCGGCACGGTGCCGCAGGACCCGATGACCAACCTCAATCCGGTGATGAAGGTCGGGGCCCAGATCGTGGAGGCCCTCGAGGTGCACGGCCGGGCGTCGGGCACGCAGGCTCGCGAGCAGGGGGTGGCGCTGCTCGAGAAGGCTGGAATCACCGACGCGTCCTCGCGCTTCGACCAGTACCCGCACGAGTTCTCCGGGGGCATGCGGCAGCGGGTGCTCATCGCGATGGCGCTGGCCTGCCGGCCGGAGCTGCTCATCGCCGACGAGCCCACCTCGGCGCTCGACGTGACGGTGCAGCGCCTGGTGCTCGACCAGATGGAGGAGCTGGCCGACGAGCTCGGCGCCGCCGTCATGCTCATCACCCACGACCTCGCGCTCGCCGCAGAGCGGGCCGACCGGGTCGTCGTCATGTACCGGGGTGAGGTGGTCGAGCACGGGCCGTCGGCTGAGGTCATCGACGCGCCGCAGCACGAGTACACGAGGCGCCTCCTCGCGGCCGCGCCGAGCATGGCCACGCCCAAGATCTCCACCGCAGCCGAGGACCCGGCCGGCCGCGAGGTGCTGCTCTCCCTGCGCGGGGTCGAGCGGCGCTACCGGCTGCGCGGCCGCCGCGAGCCGCTCGTCGCCGTCGGCGGCCTCGACCTCGACGTCCGCAAGGGCCAGACCGTGGCGATCGTCGGCGAGTCCGGCTCGGGGAAGTCGACGACCGCCCGCCTCGCCCTCAAGCTCGAGGACTGCGACGCCGGCACGGCCACCTTCCGCGGCACCGACCTGTCGACGCTGCGGCGGTCGGCGCTCAAGGAGTTCCGGCGCAGTGTCCAGCCCGTCTTCCAGAACCCCTACGCCTCGCTCGACCCGCGCTACACCGTGGCCGAGGTCGTCACAGAACCGTTGCGGGTGCACCAGATCGGAGACGCGCGGTCCCGGCAGGCGACGGTGACCGAGCTCCTCGACAAGGTAGCGCTGCCCGGTACCCTCGCCGACCGCTACCCGCACGAGCTCTCCGGTGGGCAACGCCAGCGGGTCGCCATCGCGCGGGCCCTGGCGCTCGAGCCCGAGCTGGTCGTCATGGACGAGGCGGTCAGCGCCCTCGACGTGCTGGTGCAGGAGCAGATCCTCGACCTCATGGTGCAGCTGCAGCGCGACCTCGACCTCGCCTACCTCTTCATCAGCCACGACCTGGCGGTCGTACGGCTCGTCGCCCACGAGGTCTACGTCATGCAGCACGGCCGGGTTGTCGAGCAGGGCGACCCCGAGGAGATCTTCGGCAACCCGGGGGAGGAGTACACCCAGCGCCTGGTCGCAGCCATCCCGGGCCGGCGCGAGGCCGTGCGGTGAGCCTTCCCCCGCCGCCGGCCTCGCGTCCGCCGGCCCCCCGTGCGAGAGCCTTGCGTCCGCGGGTCGTCGCCGTCCGCAACAGCCCCGGCAGTCCCCTGGCCCGGCTCGCGGACTGGTTCGGCGAGGATGGCCTCGACGTCACGGAGGTCGACGGGGATGACCTGCACGCGAACGACCTCGACGGCGCCCACGGGCTGGTGCTGCTCGGCGGGGGCTACCTGCCCGACGACGACGCCACCGCACCTTGGCTCCCTCGCGAACGCGCCCTCGCGGCATGGGCCCTGGCACACGGCACACCGCTGCTCGGAATCTGCCTCGGTGCGCAGCTGCTCGCCCACGTCGCCGGTGGCCGCGTGGTGCGCGACCACGGTGTGCCGGAACGCGGTTCGTGCCGCGTCGCCCTCACACCCGACGCGGTGAGCGACCCGCTCTTCGGAGGCCTGCCCGCGGAGTTCCCCGCCATCCAGAACCACCGCGACCAGGTCGTCGATCTCCCTCGGGGTGCCGTGCTGCTGGCGACCTCGGAGGTATGCCGCGTGCAGGCCTTCCGGGTCGGCGCGGCTGCGTGGGGCGTGCAGTTCCACCCCGAGGCCGCTGCCTCGCGGCTGGACTCATGGGACGACGCGGCCCTGGCCGACGACGGGATCGACCCGGACGAGCTGCGCCGGGCGGCCGAGGTGGCCGAGCCCCGGTCGGCCGAGGCCGCCCGTGAGCTGGCGCGGCGCTTCGCGGAGCAGATCCACCGCAGCAGTGCGACTGCACCGCTGAGATCCTGAGCGACCCTCCGGCTAGGGTCGGTCCCGTGACGGGTTGGGACAGCGTGCGGAGCGCCTACGACGCCATGGCACCGGCCTACCGCGAGCGCATCCCCGACCTTCGTGCGGAGCAGCCCGTCGACCGGGCGATGATCACGGCGTTCGGGGAGCACGTCCCGTCCGGCTCCTCGCGGTCGATGCTTGACTTCGGTTGTGGCACAGGCCGACTCGTCCCGACGCTGCAGGAGCTCGACCTCGACGTCACGGGTGCCGACCTGTCTGACGGAATGGTCGCGATCGCCCGAGCGGACCACCCGGACGTGGACTTCCACGTCGTCACCCCCGGCCGCCTTCCCTTCGCGGACGAGAGCTTCGCCGGCGTGCTCGCGTGGTACTCCCTCATCCACGTCCCACCCGACGAGCTGGTCGGGATGCTCAGCGAGCTTGCTCGGGTCCTGGCGCCCGGCGGCCACGTCCTCACCGGCTTCCAGGCCGGCGTGGGCAGCCGGATGCTGAGCAACGCCTACGACCAGGGCCACGCACGCCAGCTGCACCTGCGGACCGCCGACGAGATGGCCGACGCGTTCGCGGCGGCGGGCCTCGCGGTCGTGGCGCGGTGCGCGCGGGCCAGGGTTCCCGACTCGTTCGACGGTGAGCACGACCAGGCGTTCGTCCTCGGGCGCAACCCCTGAGCCGGCTCAGCCTGCTCGCGACTCCAGGTAGTGCTTGAGGTCGACCCAGTTCCGGCGCTCCCACCGGGGGCCGACCAGCGCCAGCACCGGCGACAGGATCCGTGAAGCCCCGACCAGGTCCATGTCCCAGTCCCACCGCAGCCTCGTCCGTCCGCCGACCTCGTCGAAGGTCAGCGTCCCGTCGACCTGCAGGTAGGAAGACCGTATGACGTTGTGGAGGCGGTGCGGCCGGTCGTAGTCGAGGATCTCGAGGGTCATCTCGCCCCGGCTGCCCATGCCCTTGGGCTCGGCGACGAAACGGGCGCCCCGGCCCACCGGTCCCTCGCTGACCTTCTCGGCGCGGACGATGCGGGGGTTGTACCTCGGCTCGTTGCGCTCGTCGGCGACCAGGTCGAACACCTCCTCGACCGGCGCGTCGATCATGACCTCGCCCGTGATGCGAGCCATCGCCGTCCTCCTCCCAGACCGTGCCTCCAGCTCGACCGTCACAGGTGTGGGGAAGGGGCAACAGGGCAGTTGGTCGCGCCTTCTCTCATGCCTGGGCGATGGTGACCGACAGGCCGAGCCAGGCAGCCAGGTCCTCGACCTCCTCGCGGACGGCGGCGGTCGTGGCCTTGGTGAAGCGGACGTCCTCGTGGATCGCGTTGACGACCAACACACCGGCCTTGCGGTCTGCGGTCGCATCGAGCTTGCCCACGAGCCGTTCGCCGTGCAGGACCGGCAGGGCGAAGTAGCCCCACCGGCGCTTGTCCTTGGGCTTGTACATCTCCAGGAAGTACTCGAAGTCGAACAGCTGCTCGGCGCGCACCCGGTCGTGGATGAGCCGGTCGAAAGGTGAGAGGAGCGCGGTGCGCCCGCTGAACGGCATACCGAGGTATGCCGCGTGGACGCGCCAGGTGCCCGGCACGCCGTCGACGACGGCCTCCTCGCCGGCGTCGCCGACGTAGGGGGTCTCGCCCGGGAGCTGCGGTCCGGAGGAGCGGGCGATGCCTAGGGCGGCGAGCCGGCGCTCGTTGCGGTGTCGCACGGCAGCCTCGAGGTCCACCGTGGGCAGGTCGGTCGGGTAGACCCGCTCGGGCAGGTCCCAGTAGCGCTGCCGCCCCCTGCGGCCCGCGATGGCGATGTGTCCGCGCAGGGCGAGCGCCTCGAGCATCCGGGTGACGTTGCGGTTGTTGGTCCACCCCGACGACGGCCAGGGCACGACGCTCGTGTCGGGGATGTCGCGGGAGAGCAGCGGGCCCTCCTTCTCCAGGAGGGCGAGGATGTCGCGGCGGAACGGCTCGTTGGCCTCGAGCCAGGCAGCCAGGGACGGCCAGGGCTCGGCGTCGCGCACCTCGGCGATGACGGCCGGCACGTCGCGCGGCGACCGGATGTAGGCGACGGTCTCGACGAGGGTGCGCTCGACCTCGACGGCCCTGGTCAGGTCGGCCGGGTCGTAGGCCGAGCCGAGCCGGCTCCAGAGCACGAGGTCGGCGCTCGGGGCGATGGCCGCGGTCGGGTCGATCTGCAGCACCGTCAGGCGGTCGACGACCTCGACGAGGTCAGTGGGGCGCGGCGCGTCGAGCAGCTGCGCCTGGACCGCGATGCGCCGGGCCTCATCCTTGCTCAGATGGTGTGGGGCCATGTCCGCCGACACTAGTGGCTGCCCCCGACAGCGAGGCGGAGTCAGGATGCCGCCCGGGCGGGGAACGGCGTGCATGTGGAGCTGTCTGCGGCCCGGAATCATCCGCACTGCGTGATGCCCCTCCGCGTGCCGGCCTTCTACGGTCCGAGGATGTCAGCCAGAGCGTGCGGCTTCTCGCAGCGGCAGAAGCGCCGTCGTGGGAGGGGCGTCGTCCTCGAGGACTCGATCCCATGAGGCGGCGATGGCTGGCGGCCCTCGCACTGCTGCTGGGCGCGGCCACCGGCGTGCTCGCCCTCGTCGTCGCGGTGATCGAGTTCCCCCGCGGCCTGGTCCTGGCCCTCCTCGTGCTGCTCGCCGGAGTCTCGGCCTGGTACGGGGTGGTCCGGCGCGGTGCCGCGCGGGTGGCCGGACTGGTCGTCGCGGCTCTCGCCCTCGGGGGCGCGGTGGTGCTGGTCGTGACCCGTGGGGCGCCCCTGGTCGACCTGCTGGTCCTGGCCGGGGTCGTGGCGAGCGTCGCCGCGGCGCGTGCCGCCCTCCACGTCCACGTCGACCTGCCGAGTGCACCGCCGCCGCGGCATCCGGTGCTCTTCTTCAACCCGCGCTCCGGCGGGGGGAAGGCCGAACGCTTCGCGCTCGCCAAGGAGGCGGCGGACCGTGGGATCGAGCCCATCGAGCTGAAGAGGGACGACGACCTCGAGGCTCTGGTCCTGGAGGCGGTCGAGCGCGGTGCGGACGGACTGGCGATGGCTGGCGGGGACGGCTCGCAGGCGGTCGTGGCCGCCATCGCCGCCGAGCACGGGCTGCCGTACGCGTGCGTGCCCGCCGGTACGCGCAACCATTTCGCGCTGGACCTCGGTGTCGACCGCGACGACGTCGTCGGCGCGCTCGACGCCTTCGTCGACGGGGGTGAACGACGAGTCGACCTCGCCGAGGTCAACGGGCGTGTCTTCGTCAACAACGTCTCGCTCGGCCTCTACGCCGAGGCCGTCCAGCGCGCCGGCTACCGAGATGCCAAGCTCCGTACGCTGCTCGACACGGCGCCCGACGTCCTCGGCCCCGACGGTGATGAACCGGACATGCGGTGGCGTGGTCCCGGCGGGCACGAGCACCGTGGCGGCGCCGCGGTGCTCGTCTCCAACAACCGCTACCGGCTCGGCCGCGCTGTCGGCTCGGGCACGCGGCCCCGCATCGACGACGGCCTGCTCGGGATCACCGTGGTCGCCGCACCCACGGGCGGCGGGGCGGAGGACCGCTCGTCGCAACGCCCGTGGCGCGAGTGGTCTGCGCCGACCTTCGAGGTCCAGGCTGACAACCCCCTCCCCGCCGGCATCGACGGCGAGACGGTGGTCCTCGACGCTCCGCTGCACTTTCGCATCAGACCCGGGGTCCTGAGGGTGCGCGTCGCACGCCGGCACCCCGGCGCATCACCGTCGGCGATGGTCCCCGAAGGGATGCTCGCCGGCGTGGCCGAGCTCGCGCGGATCGCCCTCGGCCGAGAGCAGACACCCGCAGGGCCAACACAGAGGAGGCAGGAATGGACCTGATCGAGATTGCCGAGAGCGAACGGCTCAGCAGGGAGGACGCCGCAGCCCGACTGAGGGTGCTCGCCGACGCGCTCGCCAGCAACAACGAGGTTGAGTTCGAACGCGGTGGCATGCGCATCACGGTGCACGTGCCCGACGAGG
Organism: Knoellia sp. p5-6-4; assembly: GCF_029222705.1. Classification (NCBI taxonomy): domain Bacteria; kingdom Bacillati; phylum Actinomycetota; class Actinomycetes; order Micrococcales; family Intrasporangiaceae; genus Knoellia; species Knoellia sp. p5-6-4. The sequence goes on along the minus strand of NZ_JARGZF010000001.1, from coordinate 1,618,687 downwards.
TGAACCTCAAGCTCGAGATCGAGGTCGGAGACGAGGAGAGTGAACTCGAGATCGAGCTCACCTGGTGACGTCGGCGCGGGTGTCTGGTCGAACAGGGGAGCGGTGTCGCTGCGGCACCGCCTCGCCCGCTGCGACCGGGCCCTGTACCAGTCCGTGGCGCAGCTGCAGACGCCGCTGTTCGACCAGCCGCTGAGAAGGCTGTCCGACTTCGCCGACTTCTCGAAGCCGTGGTTCCTCGTGGCCGGCGTCCTCGCGCTGCTCGGCGGACCTCCTGGCCGACGCGCCGCGCTCACTGGCCTCGCGGCAGTCGGGACGACGTCTCTGGTGGTGAACCAGCCGATGAAGATGGCCGGTGCCCGCCACCGCCCCGACCGGGTCGGTCTGGGTGTGCCCCCGCACCGATGGGTGAGTATGCCGTCGTCGACGTCGTTTCCCTCCGGCCACTCCGCGTCCGCTGCCGCCTTCGCCATCGCGGTCGGGGATGTCCTCCCGGCTCTGAGGTGGCCGCTGCGGGCGGCTGCGTCGGTCGTGACCTTCTCCCGCGTCTACACCGGCGTGCACTACCCCAGTGACGTCCTGGTCGGGGTGGCGACCGGCGCCCTGCTGGGCCGGGCGGTGTCGCGGGCCGCGCGCCGCCTTCCCCCGACCCGCTGACGCAGGGGGCGGCCGGCCGCTCCGGCTCCCGTTCCGGTCCCGTGGCGCCGGGCCGTCTCACTCAGGCCGGACGATGCCAGCGCCGCGCCGCGGGGGTGTCATGGACGAAGGACGAGACGAGTCCCAGGTGCGGACGAAGGGCACTGCGGTGGTTGAGTCGACATCGGACATTCCCCGAACCGAGGCGGCCACGGGGCGCCAGATCAGTGCCGACGCACTCCCCGTCGAACCCGACGCACCCCATGCCGCGCCCGACAGGTCCATGCCGGCGGCGGCCATCGGTCAGGAGAGCCCGCCAAGTCCCGGAAGGCTGCGACGGCTGCTCCACTTCACCCTGCCGGGGTGCTGGGGGGCGGTGGTCTTCGCGTCCCTGTCGTTCACCCCGTCACTGCTCCCGCGTGGGGGTCTCATCCAGGGCATCGTCTGTGGCATCAGCGCGGCCATCGGCTACGGGCTCGGAGTCCTCGCGGCCTGGATCTGGCGGGCTTACGCCGATCGGGAGGCCCGGCTCCCGAAGCGCTCGGCGTGGCGCATCCTCCTCATCGCCGCCGCCGTCCTGTTGAGTGTGTCCTTCGGCCTGGGGCAGTACTGGCAGCACGAGATCCGCGCGCTCATGGGAGTCACGGACTACAACCTCGTCCTGGTCATCGCCTCGCCCGTCATCGCGGTGCTCTTCTTCCTCCTGTTCCTCCTCATCGGCCGGGCGGTCCGGCGCCTGTACCGCTGGCTGGCCTCGCTGCTGGGACGCTGGGTCGGAAAGCGGGCGGCGGCTGCGACCGGCTGGATCCTGGCGTTCACCACCGTGTGGCTGCTTGTGACCGGCGTCCTGCTCGACGGCCTGGTGACCGCCATGGACCAGGCGTTCTCGGTGCGAGACACGGCCACCAAAGAGGGAACCACCCAACCCACCAGTGCTCTTCGCTCAGGCGCACCGGGCTCGCTGGTGGAGTGGGAGTCCCTCGGACGGGAGGGACGTGCGTTCACCGGCCAGGGTCCTACCGCCAACGACATTCAGGCAGTCGTGCCTCGTCCGGCCAAGGAGCCGGTGCGCGCCTACGCGGGCCTGGCCTCAGCCGATGACAGCGAGGCCCGGGCCGCCCTGGCGGTCGACGACCTCGAGCGGGCTGGTGGTTTTCAGCGGGCGAACCTGCTTGTGGTCACGACGACCGGAAGCGGGTGGGTCGACCCGGCGCTGGTCGACACCTTCGAGTACCTCAGCAGCGGCGACGCAGCCTCGGTGGCCATCCAGTACTCGTACCTTCCCTCGTGGCTCTCCTACCTGGTCGACCAGAAAAAGGCCCGCGAGGCGGGCCGGGCACTCTACGACGCCGTCTACGACCGCTGGTCGAAGCTGCCCCTGGACCAGCGGCCTCGGCTGTTCGTCGCCGGTGAGAGCCTGGGCTCCTTCGGTGGTGAGACCGCCTTCAGCGGCGAGTATGACCTGCGCAACCGCACGGCTGGGACCGTCTTCGCCGGGCCACCCAACTTCAACACGCTGTTCCGTGAGTTCAGTGACAACCGCGACCCCGGTAGTCCGGAGATCCAACCGGTCTACAAGGCGGGTCGGACGGTGCGCTTCACGTCCGACGCCAGCCGCTCGATCCCGCCCGAGGGCCAGGGGTGGGACGGCACCCGCGTCCTGTACCTCATGCATGCGTCCGACCCGATCGTCTGGTGGAGCCCCCGTCTGCTCCTCAACGAGCCCGACTGGATCAGCGAAGCTCCCGGCAAGGACGTGCTCGAGGGCATGGTCTGGATGCCGTTCGTGACCTTCTGGCAGGTCACTGCGGACCTTCCCTTCGCCACAGACGTCCCGGGTGGGCACGGGCACAAGTACACGACCGAGTACGTCGACGGGTGGTATGCCGCGATGCGGCCCCCAGGGCTCACCGAAGAGAACCTCAAGGCGGTCAAGCAGACGGTCGCCGCTGTGCCGTAGGCGCCGGGCCGAGGGCATCAGCCGGTCTGCTCGCTCACCTGTCGAGCAGTGTCTGTTGGAGCGTGACCCAGGCGACCACCAGTGCCAGTCCGTTCGTGGCGACGTGCGCGATGAAGGGCGCCACGAGGCTGCGGGATCGCAGCCTGAGCCAACAGAACGCAAGACCGGAGACGAAGGTCACGGCGATCGCGCCGAGCACCACCAGCACCTGCCCGCCGAGGCTCGTGGAGGCTCCCCCGACCGCCGTGTTGCCGGACATGGTCTCCAAGGTGGGCTCGATGTGCCAGAGACCGAACAGCGCGGAGCTGACCAGGGTGGCGCGCCACGAGCCCCACAGACTCTGCGCCGACCCGAGAACGACGCCCCGAAAGGCGAGCTCCTCGGGAACTGCCGTGAGCAGCACGATCGTCACACCGACCTCGTAGGCGAGCCGCCCTGCGTCGATGTCTGCCCGTTGGTCAGCGAGGAAGGAGCGCGTCCCCGGGATCAAGGCGGCGAGGACCAGAACGACCAGGACGACCAGGGCAGCGGCCCCCCCGTACCGCAGTCCCGCACGCACGTGGTTGCGACCCAGACCGAGGTCGTCCAGCGTGGCACCGGCACGCCAGGCGATCAGGATCATCCCCAGCGTGAGGACGGAGGCCGACACCACCGGTGGGCCCAGCAGCCCGAGGCCTCGCGCGACCGCGAACAGCACCAGCAAGGCCACCGCCTGCGCCAGGCATCGACCGGCGTTCCGGCTCGGCCGTCGTGGGTCAGCCAGAGCAGCGGCCATGTCGCGGAAGCCTAGCGGTCGGCGGTTGACTACCACCCTCCCGTGAGGGCCCCGTATGGGCCAGCTCTCCTAGGACCCAGAGCCGGTCCGGCGGCGGGCGTTCCCGCCCAGGTCCGGCCGGGGCCGCCAGGGTGCGCAGCGTTCGGCCGTGGGTGTCATCGAGGGGTCAGCATGCAGAACTCGTTGCCATCGGGATCGGCCATCACCACCCGGCCGACAAGGCCCTGGCCGACGTCGATTCGTCTCGCCCCCAACGAGACGAGGCGGTCGACCTCGGCCTGCTGATCTCCGTGGGCCGGCGGAGCGAGGTCGAAGTGCAGCCGGTTCTTCCCGGTCTTCGGCGCCACCGGCGGACCGCCCCAGGCGATCTTCGTACCGCCGCCAGGAGACTGGATCGCGGTCTCCTGGTCCTGGTCCCAGACCAATGGCCAGCCCAGCGCCTCGCTCCAGAAGTGCCCGACCTCCTGCGAACCGTCGCAGGCCAGCTCTCCGAGGAACCCGCAGCCGGCGAGGAACTCGTTTCCCGGCTCGATCACGCAGAACTCGTTGCCCTCAGGGTCCGCGAGCACCACGTGTCCATCCTCCGGATCCTGGCCGATGTCGAGGTGACGGCCGCCGAGCTCGAGCACCCGAGCCACCGTCGACCGCTGGTCGTCGAGGGAGGTGCTCGTCAGGTGGAGGTGCATCTGGTTCGGGCCGGTCTTCTGTTCCTGGGTCGGCTGGAACCGGAGACTGAACCCGGTGGCATCACCCGGCGGCAGCGTCAGGCCGTCGGCGATCTCCCGATCCAGCACACCAGCCCAGAAGCGCGCGAGGCGATGGGGGTCGTTCGCGTCGAAACAGAGCGCGACCAGGCGCGAAGTCATCGAGCATCTCCCATCTGGCGGCCCCACTGCCGGCGACAGGGAGCATCCTCCGTGCCGACGAGGAAAGCAACGCCAGGCCGCTCGGGAAGCCCGCCTGTTCACGCGAATGGCCGCTCTGGCTGGTGCCGTCCTCGTGTCGACGGGTGACCTGCGGGTCATCGTCACCTGGCACAGGTACCGCGGTCGCCGGTCTGCGTTCGAAGACGGTTCGTAGGGCCGTTGTGCGTAGGGCGCGGTGCGCCCGGAGCGCGCTGCGCGCGAACCGACAAGGACTCATGGCCGCAACGTGGTCGACGGGACATCGACTCCGAGATCGCTCACTCGGGCAAGGGAGACTGCTGACACACCTCGTCAGACAACGGGGGCTTCTTCAGGGTATTTCCGTATCGCTCGGCCCACTCCTGCCTTGGGCGAGGGCACCTTCATGACTGGCTCGGCGGTGTTCTTCACCCAGATCGTCGGGCTGTCCGCCGCCCAGGTCGGCCTGGGGCTCACCATCGCCGGCATCGCCGTGTTCTTGCGGCCCTGCCGATGGGCAAGCTCGTCGACCGCTTCGGGCCGAAGAAGATGTGGGCCGTCAGCGCGACGGGTCAGGCGGCGATGTTCGCGCTGTGGCCGTTCATCACCGGCTGCGAGGGCTACATCGCGATGGCCGTCGGCATGGAGGTCATCGGTGCGCTCGGTGGCGCGGCATACGGCGCGTTTACGATCGACGTGCTTCCGGCTGACGAGCGCGTGAAGTCGCGCGCCTACATGTACTCCACGCTCAACGTCGGCTTCACGCTCGAACGCTGATGGCGTGATCTGTGGGCAAGTTGTCGTAGACGACAAGCCGGCTGGGTCTCACGCTGGAGCCATGGAGTCCCGCGCAGTAACCTTCGTGATCTACGACGGCTTCGACGGCCTCGATCTGGCCGGTCCGTTCGAGGTTTTCGGTGAAGCCGGGTATGAGCTCAAGCTCGTGGCCCCCAAGGCCGGTCCCGTTCGCTCGGACATGGGGCTGACAATTCATGCGCAACACTCGGTGGCGAGCCTGGATCCGAGCCGTCCGGGCACGCTCATGGTTGTGGGCGGCGACGGCGTGGACGCGGCAGGCTTCGACCGTAGCCTGCTCGACTGGGTGGCCGCTGCTGCCACCACGGCCGACCGGATCGCGTCTGTCTGCTGTGGTGCGTTCATCCTCGCCGAGGCTGGGCTGCTCGACGGGCGTCGCGTGACCACGCACTGGAGGGAGGCGGACCGGCTGGCGCGCGAGTACCCCGCCGTTATCGTCGACAGCGACCCCGTCTTCATCCAGGACGGGCAGATCTGGACCTCCGCAGGCGTGGCAGCAGGCATGGACCTGGCGCTTGCGCTGGTCGAGGCAGACCTCGGACCGCAGACGGCGCTCGGTGTCGCCAGGGAGCTGGTGCTGTTCTTGCGCCGGCCGGGGAGCCAGTCGCAGTTCAGCGTCCCCCTGTGGTCGCCACAGCCTGCAACTGATCGGATGCGCCGCGTCGTCGAGGCCATCCACCTCGATCCCGGTGCGCCACACGGGATCGACGACCTGGCGTCGCGCGCCGGGCTGAGCCCGCGACATCTGCAGCGGCGATTCACCCGGGAAACCGGTCTACCGCCTGCGGTGTACGTCGAACGGGTCCGCGTCGAGGCGGCGCAGCGGAGCCTCGCTGGAGGCGACGACCCGGTGGAGGCCATCGCCCGACACTGCGGCTTCGGCACCGCCGAGACCCTGCGCAGGACATTCCATCGCCTGGTTGGCGTCGCACCCTCGGAGTATCGAGATCGATTCCGCACGGCGAACGTCACCCCGCCCCCGCGCCCCGCGCCACAGGTGTCACGACTGGCACGGCCGGTCCACCTCGAGGAGATCAGCTCATGAACTACCTGACTCACAAGATTGCCCTACACCCCGAATTTCGACGTGATCTGCCCTCAAAGCGTTCGGGGGTGGTCTTCCCGGAGCTGGGAGCGGACAGACCAACAATCACAGTCCGGGCTCGACGTCGCTCACGGCGCGTTCTGGCGGCATTGTCGGTCCGTCGCCAGCAGGGTGCCTCGCCGGGCCCCGACAGGCGGCCGCCGGTCGGCAGCGGCGTCAGTCCGACGGCCATCGGAGCGACTCGTGGCGTTGCCTTCCTGGTCGACCGTCGACCTCGCAGGGTGCCGCGCTGAGCGCACCGGCAGGCACTCCAAACACCTTGGCGGGCGGCCTGAGCACAACCGTCCGAGCGACCGCTCATGCCACACATCGTTGCGTCCACGGTTACCCAATGTCGAGCATCGGGCCGGCTCTTGAAGGGCGACCACGCGGGTCTGCGCATTGACCGGAAGCCGACGGGCACCGTGGCTGACCGGCTGCGATGCCGAGGTGAAGGGCAACCGCATGGACGTGAGAAGCCGCGCGGGCAGGGCGGTGGGCAGAAGCATGCGCCACTCCCTGCTGTCCTCGGCGTCGTAGCTGGCGAGCAGACGGCCTGGCGTCCACGAATCCTGCTCCTGATTGGGCACGTAGCAGGCACGCGGCGGGATCGTCGGCCCAGCAAGACGAAAGCCGCAGGCGGGGAGCGAATCCCTGACCTGCGGCTTTGGCGTTGGAGCCGGTGACGGGAATCGAACCCGCGTGTCCAGCTTGGGAAGCTGGCGCTCTACCATTGAGCTACACCGGCAGGCACCGCCCCGAGAGGCGGTGCGCGTGCAGTGTAACGGAACCACGGGCGACTCCGGCGACCCCCTCGAACGGGCCCCACGGCATACCGAAGACTCCCTCCCGCACCGCGGCCCGAGACCTTACAGTCGTGAGGTGAGCAGCGTGACCGTCGTCCCCTGGTCCCGGCGGATGGGGCCGCGCGATCCCCACGAGTCGCACCGCGTCGCCACCCCCTTGGAGCTGTTCTTCGACCTGGTGTTCGTGGTGGCGATCGCCAGCGCCGCGGCGGAGCTGCACCACGGCCTGAGCGCCGGCCACGTCGAGACGGCGGTCGGCTACACCATGGTGTTCTTCGCCATCTGGTGGGCGTGGATGAACTACACGTGGTTCGCCTCGGCCTACGACTCCGACGACGTCGTCTTCCGACTGCTGACGTTCACGATCATGACCGGGTCGCTGATGCTCGCCGCCGGTGTCCCCGACCTCTTCGACGACGGCCAGTCCAGTCTCGTCGTCGCCGGGTATGCCGTGATGCGGCTGGGCATGGTGGCGCTGTGGCTGCGCGCCGCCCGGGCCCACCCCGAGGGCCGGCGCACGGCCCTCACCTACGCGGTGGGCATCACCGTGGTGCAGGTGCTGTGGATCGCCCGGCTCCTGGTGGACGGCGAGGGCGTGCTGATGAGCACCTTCTTCCTCCTCGTCCTCGCCGAGCTCGCGGTGCCCATCCTCGCCGAGCGGGTGGGAGGCCCGACGCCCTTCCACCCCCACCACATCGCCGAGCGGTTCGCCCTGTTCACCATCATCGTGCTCGGCGAGGTGATCCTGGCCAGCGTCCAGGCCCTGCAGGGCGCGCTCGCCGCCCCGCCCGACGCGGCCTCCGCCGGCCACGCGGTCGAGCCCGGTGCTGCTGCCGAGCCCGGCGCGTCCGGTGGGATGAGCGGCTCGCTCGCGATGCTCATCGCGGGCGGCCTGCTCCTGGTCTTCTCGCTGTGGTGGCTGTACTTCAAGCGCGAGCACGTCGACCTCATCGGCCAGGGGCGTGCCCTCACCTGGGCCTTCAGCTACGCCCACATCGTCGTCTTCGCCTCGGTCGCGGCAGTCGGTGCCGCGCTCGCCGCCGCCGTTGACGTCGTCCAAGGTGTCGCCGAGGCCAGCCCGAGAACGGTCGCCCTGGCTCTCGCCACCGCGCTCTCGCTCTACGCCCTGACCCTCTCGAGCCTGCACGCGATCGCCGACCGCAAGCCGGCCGTGGTCGGCGTCGCCGCGACCCTCGCGGCCGTCGCCGTCGTCGTGGCCCTGCTCGACGTCGACATGGGGCTGCGGGTGCTCCTCATGGGCCTCGCCGCCGCAGGCTCGGTGGCCCAGCACGTGTGGGCCACACATCGGCCCGCCGCCCCGACCGGAGCACAGGCTGCGCGATAGCCTTCCCCCGTGCTGCTGAGCGACCGCGACATCAAGGCCGAGATCGACTCCGACCGGGTGCGGCTCGAGCCGTACGACCCGGGGATGATCCAGCCGTCGTCGATCGACGTGCGGCTCGACAAGTTCTTCCGGCTGTTCGACAACCACAAGTACCCGGTCATCGACCCCTCTCAGGACCAGCCCGACCTCACCCGGCTCGTCGAGGTCGAGCCCAACGACGGCTTCGTGCTGCACCCCGGCGAGTTCGTCCTCGGCTCCACGCTCGAGACGGTCACCCTGCCCGACGACCTCGCCGCCCGCGTCGAGGGCAAGTCGTCGCTCGGCCGGCTCGGCCTGATGACCCACGCGACCGCCGGCTTCGTCGACCCCGGCTTCTCCGGCCACGTCACCCTCGAGCTGTCCAACGTCGCGACCCTGCCGATCATCCTCTGGCCCGGCATGAAGATCGGTCAGCTCTGCTTCTTCCGGCTGTCCTCGCCGGCCGAGAACCCTTACGGCAGCGCGAGGTACGGCTCGCACTACCAGGGCCAGCGGGGCCCCACGGCCAGCCGCTCGTTCCAGGGCTTTCACCGCACCGAGCTCTAGGCGAGCGCGGCGAGCGGAGACGGCATGACCGGCGGCGGCGACCCGAGCGAGCTCATCGAGGTGCGGGTGGCCGCGCCCGACGCCGAGACGGCGCAGGCCCTGGCCCGCGCGCTCGTCGAGGGCAGGCTGGCGGCGTGCGCCCAGGTGCTCGGCCCGATGACCTCCACCTACTGGTGGGAGGACGAGGTCGAGACTGCGCAGGAGCACCTGCTGCTGGTCAAGACGACGGCAGAGCTGTTCGACCCCATCTGCGACCGCGTCCGCGCCGAACACCCCTACGACAACCCTGAGGTGCTGGCCGTCCCGGTTGCCGGGGCGGCACCGCCGTATGCCGCGTGGCTGCGGGAGTCGGTGACGCCCCGGGAGCCGTGAGGAGGCAGGGGAGGGACATGAGCGCACCCGAGCTGAGGTGGACCCACGAGGCCAGGGAGCCCCGCGGGGTCGTGCTGGTCCTCCACGGCGGCAAGAGCTCGAGCCACATGCCCACCAGCTGGTGGAACCTGCCGGTGCTGCGCATGAAGCCCTTCGCGTGGACTCTGGCCGCCGAGAGCCGCGGGGAGCTGTCCGTGGCCATGCTCCGGTATGCCGTGCGCGGCTGGAACGGGGCGGCAGCCAGTCCCGTGGTGGACGCCCAGGAGGCCCTCGACACGATCGCCGAGCGTCATCCCGGGGTCCCCCTCGGCCTGCTCGGCCACTCCATGGGCGGACGTGTCGCGTTCCGCCTCGCCGGCGACCGCCGGGTGGCGGCCCTCGTCGCGCTCGCGCCGTGGGTGGAGCGCAGCGACGTCGCCAGGGGCCACCCGGGGCTGCGGGCCCTGGTCATGCACGGCACCCGCGACCGGATCACCTCGCCTCGCAACGCCAAGGCGATGGCCGAGGCGATGGCTGCGCTCGGCGTCGACGTGACCTGGCGGGCCGTGGAGGGGGAGACCCACAGCATGCTGCGGCAGGCCAGCGCGTGGCACCGCGAGTCGGCGCAGTTCCTGACCGAGAGCCTGCAGGCCGGGCTGCAGCGACCCTAGGACCGACCGTCCACCTGGCCACCGGACCCATCGCCGACGCCCGCCGGAGGCCCCTCGGCTGGAGCGGCCTCGCGCCCATGCGTTCCACGCAGGCCGACCCAGCTCACCACGCCGCCGGCCGTGAGCAGCACGGCACACACCAGCTGGGCCGTCCGGTAGCCCGCGGTGAGCGCGTCGGGCTGGGTGTAGTCCGAGCCGGACAGGCCGACGAGCGGCGGCAGCGCCGCGACCGCGAGGAGCGAGCCGGCGCGGGCGACGGCGTTGTTCACGCCACTGGCCACGCCGGCATACCGGTTGGGTGCCGCGGCGAGCACCGTCGCGGTGAGGGGAGCCACCAGGATGGCCAGGCCGAGCGCGAACACCGTCATCCCGGGCATGACCCCGGTCCAGAACTCGGTGCCCTCGCCGACCGGCACCAGCAGCAGCACCCCGGCGGCGCAGACGATCGGGCCGACGGTCATGGGCAGCCGCGGGCCGATGCGGCTGGAGAGGTCGGCGAGCCGTGACGACAGGAGCAGCAGCGCGACCGTGATCGGCACGCTGGCCAGGCCGGAGAGCAGCGGCGAGAAGCCGGAGACGACCTGCAGCTGGATGACGAGGAAGAACAGCACCGCCGCCAGGGCGCCGTAGACGAGGAAGGTCATGCCGTTGGCGGCGGAGAACACCCGCGACCGGAAGAGGCCGAGCGGCACGAGCGGCGAGGCGGTGCGGGCCTGGCGCACCACGAACGCCGCCAGCAGCGCAACCGCCACGAAGCCAGTGAGCCAGGTCGCGGCGCCGGCCTGCTCGCCGCTGGCGGTCAGCGCATAGGTGAGGGCGGCCAGGCCGGTCGCCCCGAGGGCGGCGCCCCAGACGTCGAACGGCCCGGCCGCCTCCTCGTCGCGGCTCTCGGGCACGTAGCGTCGGCACAGCCACAGCACCAGGGCGCAGAGCGGCAGGTTGACGGCGAAGATGCTGCGCCAGCCGCCGTGGTCGAGCAGCCAGCCGCCCACGAACGGCCCGGCCGCGGCGGCGATGCCCGACAGGCCGGCCCACGTGCCGATCGCGCTGGCACGGTCCTCCTCGCGGAAGCTGCCCTGGATGAGGGCGAGGCCACCGGGCGTCAGCAGGGCGGCCCCGACGCCCTGGAGCACGCGGGCCCAGATGAGCTGCGTGGGCGACTGCGCTGCGGCACACAGCAGCGACGCCAGGGCGAACCAGGCCACCCCCACGAGGTAGACCCGCCGCCGGCCGGCCCGGTCGCCAAGCGCCCCGCCGACGAGGATCAGCCCGGTCAGGCTGAGCATGTAGCCGTTGACGACCCACTGCAGCTGGGCCAGCGACGCGTCGAGCTCGCGGCCGATGGTCGGCAGGGCGATCGAGACCACCGTGCCGTCGAGGATCGCGACCCCCGAGCCAATGGTCACTGCGGCGAGGGCGCCCCTGCCCTGGGCTGTGCCACGGCTGAGGAGCTGCTCCGGGGCCAGGCTCACCCCGCCATTGTCGACCCGCTGCCCATGGTCCGCGAGAGCCATGCGGGTGTCAGCAGACTCGGTTAGGTTCAGGCCCATGATCGTCTTCGACGGCGTCACCAAGAGGTACCCCGACGGGACCGTGGCCGTCGACAGCCTCAGCCTGGTGGCCCCGACCGGCAGGATCACGGTGCTCGTGGGTCCCTCCGGCTGCGGCAAGACGACGTCGCTGCGCATGGTCAACCGGATGATCACCCCCACCTCCGGCACCATCACCCTCGACGGCCGCGACACCTCCCGCATGAAGGAGGCCGAGCTGCGCCGCGGCATGGGCTACGTCATCCAGCACGCCGGTCTCTTCCCGCACCGCACCGTGGTCGAGAACATCGGCACCGTGCCGCGGCTGCTCGGCTGGGACCGCAGGAGGACCGACGCCCGCGCCAGGGAGCTCATGGAGCGGGTGGGGCTGTCCGAGGGGTTTGCCGACCGCTACCCCTCCCAGCTCTCCGGCGGCCAGCAGCAACGGGTCGGCGTCGCCCGGGCGCTGGCCGCCGACCCGCCGGTGCTCCTCATGGACGAGCCGTTCAGCGCCGTCGACCCGGTGGTGCGCGAGCAGCTGCAGGACGAGTTCCTCCGGCTGCAGGGCGAGATCGGCAAGACGATCCTCTTCGTCACCCACGACATCGACGAGGCCATCAAGCTCGGCGACCAGATCGCGGTGCTCCGCGTGGGTGGGGTGCTCGCCCAGCTGGCCGACCCGGCCTACCTGCTGAACCACCCGGTCGACGACTTCGTCGCCGACTTCGTCGGCCGCGACCGCGGCTACCGGGCCCTGTCGTTCCAGCCGACGCCACGGCTGCCGCTGCGTCCCGAACGCACCCTGCTGCTCGGCGAGCGGGCCGACGGTCTCGAGCAGCAGTGGGCGCTCGTGGTGGACGACGAGAACCGGCCGCTGGGGTGGATCGAGCCGCGACGGGTGGACGGCGAGATCCGGTCCGAGATGCTGCACCGCGGCGGCACGGTAGCCCGGGCCAGCGGCCCGCTGCGCGGAGCCCTCGACGCGGCCCTGTCGTCCCCGAGCCGGCGCGGGGTCATCGTCGACGACTCCGGTTCGCTGGTCGGCACCGTGCGAGCCCACGAGGTGCTCACCGCGATCGAGGAGTCCGAGCGCCCCGAGGTCGAGGACCACCTGAACCCCGGCGCCCCGGCGCGGTGACGGGCCCGCCATGACCTGGTTCCTCGACCACGTCGACGACGTGCTGGCCCTCGCCCGGGAGCACGTCTACCTGGCCGGGCTCCCACTGCTGCTGGGCCTGCTCATCGCGCTGCCGCTGGGCTGGCTGGCCCGGCGCTACCGCGCGCTCTACACCCCGTTCACCGCCGGGTTCGGCCTGCTCTACACGATCCCGAGCCTGGCGCTCTTCATCCTGCTGCCGGGAATCCTGGGCACCAAGATCCTCGACCGCAACAACGTCCTCGTGGCGATGACGATCTACACCGTCGCCCTGCTGGTCCGCACGGTCGCCGACGCCCTCGCAGCCGTGCCCGACGACGTCACCCAGGCTGCGACCGCGATGGGCTTCACCCGGGTGCGACGGTTCTTCGCCGTCGAGCTGCCCCTGGCGGTGCCCGTCATCGCAGCCGGGCTGCGGGTGGCGGCCGTCAGCAATGTCAGCATCGTCAGCGTGGCCGCGGTCATCGGCATCCCGCAGCTCGGCCTGCTCTTCACCGACGGCTTCGCGCGCACCTTCTACGACCCGATCGTCGTGGGCCTCGCCGCCTGCATCGTGCTCGCGCTCGCGTTCGACCTGCTCATCCTCGGCGTCACCCGGGCGCTCACCCCGTGGCAGCGGGCTTCGGGAGGTGCGGCGTGATCGACGACATCGCCTCGTGGCTGCTCGACCCGGCGCACTGGACCGGATCCGACGGCGTGCCCGCCCGCACCCTCCAGCACGTCTGGTACTCCGCGCTCTCGCTGCTCATCGCCTCGGTTGTCGCCGTCCCCGCCGGCCTGCTCATCGGGCACACCGGCCGCGGACGGGTCTTCGTGGTCAACCTCGCCGGCGCCGCCCGCGCGATCCCCAGCCTCGGGCTGCTCTTCATCATGGTGCTGCTGCTCGGACCGAAGCTGACCGGCGACGCCGCGTTCCTCTGGCCGAGCCTCGTCGTGCTCATCGTGCTCGCCATCCCGCCGATCCTCTCCGGCGCCTACGCGGGGGTGGAGGGGGTCGACCCCGCCGCGCGCGACGCCGCGCAGGGCATGGGGATGACGGGCTGGGAGCTGCTGCGCAAGGTCGAGGTGCCCTGCGCGCTGCCGCTGGTCTTCTCGGGCCTGCGCTCGGCCGCCCTGCAGGTCGTGGCCACCGCGACCATCGCTGCGATCGCGGGGCTCGGCGGGTTCGGCCGCTTCCTCTTCGACGGCCAGGCCATCCGAGACTTCCCCCAGATGGCCTCGGGTGCCCTTCTCGTCGCGGTGCTCGCGCTGCTCGTCGACCTCACCCTCGCCGCGGTGCAGCGGTATGCCGTGTCGCCCGGCCTCACGGGCCGTGGCCTCGGTCGCGACGCCCGCGACCGCACCCCCTCTCGGGAGATGGAGGTCGCGGTTCGGCGCGCGGCGGGTGAGACTGAACTCCAGCACAACAGTTGACCGGTCAAGGAACCGCAAGGAGAAGGCCAGTGAGAACTCCCAGGATCGCCGTCAGCCTCGGCGCCGCCATCGCCCTCATGTCCCTGGCCGCCTGCGGTGGCGGCGACGAGAGCGACCCCTTCGCCACCGGCACCGGCTCGGGCACGACCTCCGCCGGAGGCGGCTCGAGCATCACGGTCGGGTCGGCCAACTTCCCGGAGAGCCAGCTGCTCGCCGAGATCTACGCCGGCGCGCTCGAGGCCAAGGGCGTCACCGTCACCAAGAAGCTCAACATCGGCAGCCGCGAGGCCTACATCCCTGCGCTCCAGGACGGCTCGATCGACCTGATCCCCGAGTACACCGGGGTGCTGGCGCAGTACTTCAACAAGGACGCCAAGGCCACCGACCCCGAGGGCGTCTACACCGAGCTGCAGGCCGCGCTGCCCGACACCCTCACCGTCCTGGAGAAGGCGGCGGCAGAGGACAAGGACTCCGTCGTCGTGACCAAGGCGACAGCCGACAAGCTCGGCCTGAAGTCGATCGCCGACCTCGAGGGCAAGTCGCAGGACCTCGTGCTCGGTGGCCCGCCGGAGTGGAAGACCCGCGAGACCGGCGTGCCCGGCCTGAAGAAGGTCTACAACCTCGAGTTCAAGAGCTTCCGACCGCTCGACGCCGGCGGACCGCTGTCGGTGCAGGCGCTGAAGAACGGCCAGGTCGACGCGGCCAACATCTTCACCACCGACCCGAGCATCCCGGCCAACGACTTCGTGGTGCTCGAGGACCCCAAGAGCCTCTTCGCCGCCCAGAACATCGTCCCGCTCGCGACCAAGGCCAAGGTCAACGACACCGTCTCGGGCGCCCTCAACGCGGTGTCGGCCAAGCTCGACACCCCGACGCTGACCGACCTGCTCGCCCAGGTCGTGACCGACAAGAAGGACGCCGACGCCGTCGCGCAGGAGTGGCTCAAGGCCAACGGCCTCGGCGGCTGACGCAGGTCGACACACGTCGGTCGAGCACACAGAAGAGCCGGATGTGGCTCCCCCGAACCACATCCGGCTTCTGTTGCGGATCCCCCGAACCGCCTCGCGACCCGGTCCGGCCCGCGGGAGGCGCCCCTCCTCGTCTCCCGCCTGCCGGACCCGGCGCGCTGTGTCAAGGGTGCCGGGGGGAGGGGCCGGGGGCATCGGTGAAACTACGGATATCCGGGACAAGGTGCCGATAATCTGCGGTGGTGCTGACTCCGTGTGTAGGGCGTGAGGACGCCCTCGACCGGGTCCGCAGCCTCCTCGTCGACAGCCGGTGGGTGACCGTGACGGGCGCCCCCGGGTGCGGGAAGACCCTGCTCGCGCGCCATGCCGCGGCAGCCAACCCGCGTGCCGTCTGGGTCTCGGGTCGCTCCCTGCCGGAGGCCGACGCCATCGTCACCGCCACGCTCGACGTCCTCGGGGCCGACGTCGCACCGGGCGACTCGGCGTTCATGGCGCTGAAGCGGGCCCTCGACGGACAGGACGTGCTGCTCGTGCTCGACGGCGTCGACAGCGTGGACGGTCTCGGCGCCCTCTGTGACGAGCTGGTCGAGTCGACCGCGAGCTTCCGGCTGCTGTGCACGGCCTCGACCGTGGCGGGACGCCCGCACGAGCGGGTGGTGCGGCTCGGGCCGTTGCCGCTCCCGGCTCGCGGCGAGGTGCTCGAGGGGCCCGCGGTGGAGCTGTTCCTCGCTCGCATCGCTGCCGCCGGGGGACACCCGGTCGACCTGCGCCGGGACGAGCGGACGGTGCGCCGCCTGCTGAGGGCCAGCGGCGGCCTGCCGCTGCTCATCGAGCACCTCGGGGTGCAGATCGCCCTGGTGGGGGTCTCCGACGTGACCCCCACCGCGTCGATCGACCAGGCCGTCCACGCGTCCTACGAGCTGCTCGACGACGACCAGCGGCGCTGCTTCCGCCGGCTCGCACTCATGGAGCACCCGGTCAGCCTCGACGTCCTCGCCGACATCAGCGGGGTCAGCCGGGCCGAGGGAGCCCAGCTCGCCTCGGCGCTCGCACGGCGCAGCCTGGTGGAGGTGCACCCCGACGGCCGCTTCGACATGCTCGTGCCGATCCGTCGCCACGGGGTCGTCCTCACCGAGGGCACCGACGACCGGGAGGAGGCGGTGGCCGGTCTCCTGCGGTGGGCCGAGCGGGTGACTCCCTCCGACGGCATGAGCGGCGCGGCCGACGAGACGTGGCTGCGCGAGATGGGCGTCATGCGCCAGGCGATCACCGCGGCCTCGGCCGACGCCCGCACGCGCCCGCTCGCCTACCGCCTGGCCAACAACATCTTCTCCTCGCTCTACACCGCGATGCGGGCGCGCGAGGCCGTCGAGATCCTCGAGGCGGTGCTCGCCAGCGGCGACGGCCCGGCCGACATCGGCGCCCAGGTGGCTCGCCGCGCCGGCATCTGCGCCTCCGAGGTGCGGGGCACCTACGAGGGGATGCCGCTGCTCGACCGGGCCGAGCAGCACGCCGTGACCGACCCGCACCCCGAGCGGCAGCGGGCCCGCAACGCCTCCATCCGCGCGGAGATGCACCTCGACGCCGGTGCCCTGGACGCCGCCCACGCGGAGGTCGAGACCGGACTGCGCCTCGCCGTCGGTGACGACTACGTGCTCCGGCAGCTGCGCCGCACCCTGGTCGACATCCACGTCTGCCGGGGGGAGTTCGCCGAGGCGGAGGCCCTCGCGGAGGTGGTCATGACCGACGCGCCCGCCGAGGAGCAGTGGATGGCCCTGTCGGCGCGCATCCTCATGGGGGTCGTCGCCGCCGAGCAGGGGCGCACCGTCGAGGCAGCCGCCATCGCCCGGGCTGCCCGCGACCACGCCATCGAGCTGGCCGAGGACCGCATCGCCCTGTTGGCCGACACCCTGTTCCGGGCCGTCGCCGAGACACCCCGGCCCCACAGCGTCGACCACGAGTCGCTGCCCTGGGGGGTGCGGCTCGGGGTGCAGCTGCAGGACGCCCGCGACCTCCTCGCGGTCCAGGACTGCCGGCGCGCCGCCGGTCTGGCCGCCGACATCATCGTGCTCGCCGACAGCATCCGCCTCGGCCGTGACGGCATCGAGGCCCGACTGCTGCTCGGGGACGCGCTCCTCGCCTGCGGCGAAGGGGTGCAGGCGGTCGCGGCATACCTCGGTGCGCTGCAGCGCGCCACGGAGGGTGGCTTCCCGCTGCGGGCGGCCGACGCGCTCGACGGCCTCGACCGGGCGCTGCTCGCCGACGGTTCCGCGGCGGCGGGCCGGTGCTCGGCCGCGGCCCGAGCGCTGCGCGCCCCGCGACGTGCCGTGGCCCGGCAGCGGCCCGGGCAGCAGGTGCCCACCGGTGCCCCGCAGCGCAGCTGCCCCACCGAGTGGGTGGTCGACGGTCGGTTCACCGAGTCCGGCGTCGCCGCGGTGACCGCGCTGTTCGGCACCGAGGGCGGCGGGGCGGAGGCCGCCGACACGCCTCTGTCGCTCCTCACCCGCACCGAGCGCACGGTGGCCAGCCTGGTCGCCCAGGGCATGACGAACCGCCAGATCGCCGAGCAGCTCTTCGTTTCCCCGCGCACCGTCGACGCCCACCTCGCGCACATCTTCCGCAAGCTCGACATCAGCTCACGGGCGCGGCTGGCCGCCCTCATGTTCGACCGCGCCTGACCCGTGGCCAACCCCGCGACAAGGCAAGAGGGCCGGTATGCCGCACACGCGGCACACCGGCCCTCTTCCGTCCCAGCCCTGACGGCTGATCCGGTCAGGCAGTCGGTGCGGGCTCCGGCTCGGGGACCTCCACGGCAGCCTCGCCACCCTCCTGGCCGCGGCGGACGGCGGCGAGCAGCATCTGGGCGACGTCGACGACCTCGACGTCCTCGCCCTGTCCCTCGGACTGCTTGGCGGTCAGGCCGTCGGAGATCATGACGCGGCAGAAGGGGCAGCCGATGGCGATGCGCTCGGCACCGGTGGCCAGGGCCTCCTCGGTGCGGTTCATGTTGATGCGGGTGCCGAGCTTCTCCTCCATCCACATGCGGGCGCCGCCGGCGCCGCAGCAGAACGACTTCTCGCCGGAGCGCTCCATCTCCTTGAGCTCGACGCCGGGCAGGGCGCCGATGAGCTCACGTGGCGGGGTGTAGACGCCGTTGTGGCGGCCCAGGTAGCACGGGTCGTGGTAGGTGACCGTCTCGGCGGTGGAGGCGACGTCCTTGTTGCTCGACATGCCGGGCCGCTCGGCCGGACGGGCCACCGGCACCAGCTTCTTGTCCCGCACCAGGCGGTTGAGCAGCTGGGTGTGGTGGACGACCTCGTACTTGCCGCCGAGCTGGGGGTACTCGTTCTTGATCGTGTTGAAGCAGTGCGCGCAGGTGACGACGATCTTGGTCGCGCCGACCTCGTTGAGCACCTCGACGTTCTGCTGGGCGAGCATCTGGAAGAGGAACTCGTTGCCGGCGCGACGGGCGGAGTCGCCGGTGCAGGTCTCGCCGTCGCCGAGGATGGCGAAGGAGACGCCCGCGGTGTCGAGGAGCTCGGCGACCGCCCGGGTCGTCTTCTTGGCACGGTCCTCGTAGGCGCCTGCACAGCCGACCCAGAACAGGTAGTCGACGTCGTCGGCGGACTCGACGTCCTGGCCGAGGATCTTGACCTGGAACGGCAGGTCCTTGGCCCAGTCGAGGCGGGCCCGGGCGGCCATGCCCCACGGGTTGCCCTTGTTCTCCATGTTCTTGAACAGGCCGCCGAGCTCGTTGGGGAACGCCGACTCGATGAGGTTCTGGTAGCGGCGCATGTCGACGATCGCGTCGACGTGCTCGATGTCGACAGGGCACTGCTCGACGCAGGCACCGCAGGTGGTGCACGACCACAGCACGTCGGCGTCGATGACGGCGTCGGGGCCGTGCGGGTTGTAGGCGGTCAGCGGGTGGTCGAGGTCGTAGCCCGTCTCGCCGACCAGGGACAGCTCCGAGAGGGCGGCCAGCTCGGGCTTGTCGTTGCCCAGGGCCTCGCGCTCCTCCTCGGTGGCCAGCAGCCACGGGGCCTTGGCGTGCGCGTGGTCGCGCAGCGTCATGACCAGCATCTTCGGCGAGAGCGGCTTGTCGGTGTTCCACGCAGGGCACTGGCTCTGGCAGCGGCCGCACTCGGTGCAGGTGGTGAAGTCGAGCAGGCCCTTCCAGGTGAAGTCCTCGACCTTGCCGACCCCGAGCGCAGCGTCCTCGTCGAGCTCCTCGATGTTCTCGAAGTCGACCGGCTCGCCCTTGACCATCAGCGGCTGCAGCTCGCCGAGCGAGGTGCGGCCGTCGGCGTGCCGCTTGAACCAGATGTTGGGGAACGCCAGGAACCGGTGCCAGGCCACACCCATGGTCGGCTGCAGCGCGATGGTGATCATCCAGGCGAAGGAGATGAGGATCTTGACTGCCGCGATGACGACGATGAGGTTCTCGATGGTGCCCACGCTCAGGCCGGTGAAGAAGTTCCCGATCCACCCGGTCAGCGGGAAGTGCAGGGCGGTGTCCATGCCGGTGCCGAGCTTGCGGGCCAGCGTCCACTCCAGCGCCCGGAGCAGCCCGATGCAGATCGTGACGCCGAGGATGGTCAGCTCGACGTAGTAGGCCTGCCACCACGTGGAGCCGAAGAACCGCGACCGGCGGCCGTCGACGCCGGCGGCGCTGCGCGGGTGGTTCTTCTGGCGGATCGCCATCAGCGCGAGGATCGCGAAGAACCCGCCGAAGGCGAAGACGTCGGTGACCCACTCGTAGAGGAAGAAGTGCCCGATCACCGGCAGCACGAACTCGGGGTCCACCAGCTGCCCGAACGCGTTCAGCAGGGTGAAGAACAGCACCCCGAAGCTGATCATCGTGATCCAGTGCGCCACCGCCACGACGGGCAGCCGCGACATCCGCGTGTGGCCGAGGAACTCCCGCAGCAGAGTGCGGGTCCGCTCGCCGGGGTTGTCACGGCGTGTGGCGTCCGGCTGGCCGAGCCGGAAGGTCGCGAGGAAGTGGCGCACCGTCCGCGCCAGCAGCGCGATGGCCGCCGCCGTGACGGAGAGACAGACGACGAGCGCGACGATCTGCAGGGGAGACATGGGCGGAAGTCTACTGACAGGTAAGCGGCCGCATACCTGCGTGTGAGCAGCGTCAAGTCGGGTGAGATCCCGCCTCTCGCAGCATGACGGCTCAGGAAGCGTGAGAGGTGGGATCTCCCGCAGCCCTGGGTTGCGCGCAGATAACTGTTCGTTGGAACATTCATAAGACAGTGTTTGTTGAACCCAAAAGTGTTCGTGCCCGGACCCGACATCAGACAAAGGCGGATTGCGCAGTGCCCATCTACGACGACGTCACGAAGCTCATCGGCAACACCCCGCTGGTGCGGATCAACCGCCTGATCGACAGCGACGCCACGGTGGCGGCCAAGCTGGAGTTCTACAACCCGGCCTCCTCGGTCAAGGACCGCATCGGTGTCTCGATCGTCGACGCCGCGGAGCGCTCCGGCGAGCTCAAGCCGGGCGGCACGATCGTCGAGGCCACCTCGGGCAACACCGGCATCGCGCTGGCCATGGTCGGCGCCGCCCGTGGCTACCAGGTCGTGCTCACCATGCCCGAGACGATGTCCAAGGAGCGCCGGGCGCTGCTGCGCGCCTACGGCGCCGAGCTGGTCCTCACCGAGGGTGCGCTGGGCATGAAGGGCGCCGTCGAGAAGGCCAACGAGATCGCGGCCGAGCGCGGGGGCGTCCTCGCGCGCCAGTTCGCCAACGAGGCCAACCCCGCGATCCACCGCGAGACGACGGCCGAGGAGATCTGGAAGGACACCGACGGCCAGGTCGACATCGTCGTGGCGGGCATCGGCACCGGGGGCACCATCACCGGCGTCGGCCAGGTGCTCAAGGAGCGCAAGCCCGGCGTGCAGATCGTCGCCGTCGAGCCCGAGGAGTCGGCCATCCTCACCGGCGGCCAGCCGGGCCCGCACAAGATCCAGGGCATCGGCGCCAACTTCATCCCCGAGATCCTCGACCGTGACGTCTACGACGAGGTCATCGACATCAACGCCGACACCGCGGTCGAGTGGGCCCGCCGCGCGGCCAAGGAGGAGGGTCTGCTCGTGGGCATCTCCTCGGGCGCCGCCCTCGCCGCAGCCAACCAGGTGGCCACGCGCCCGGAGAACGCCGGGAAGACGATCGTCGTGGTGATCCCCTCGTTCGGCGAGCGCTACCTGTCGACCATCCTCTTCTCCGACCTGCTCGACTGACCGACAACCGGACGGACCCCACCGTGACGCTGCTCCGCAGCCTGCTCGCCACCGCGCGCGAGGACCTCGACGCGGCCCTCGACCGCGACCCCGCCACCACCTCCCGCCTCGAGATGGCGCTGGCCTCGCCCGGCCTGCACGCCATCTGGGCGCACCGGCTCGCCCACCAGCTGTGGCAGCGCCCGGGCCTGAAGGTCGTCGCTCGGCTGATGTCGCAGCTGTCGCGGTCGCTCACCGGCGTCGAGATCCACCCGGGCGCGGTCATCGGCCGCCGGTTCTTCATCGACCACGGCATGGGCGTCGTGATCGGCGAGACGGCCGAGGTGGGCGACGACGTGATGATCTACCACGGCGTGACCCTCGGCGGCCGCTCGTTGCGGCGCGAGAAGCGCCACCCCACGGTCGGCAGCCGCGTGACGATCGGAGCCGGCGCCCGCATCCTCGGCCCGGTCTACATCGGCGACGACGTGCAGATCGGCGCGAACTCGGTGGTGGTCAAGGACATCCCCGCGGGGGCCATCGCGACCGGAGTGCCGGCCGTCGTGCGCTTCCCGAAGGGGAAGGAAGACCCCTACGAGGCGCTGTTCAAGGACCCGGCCATCTGGATCTGAGCGGACCTGCACGACGCGAGGCACGGCATACCCAGCGGTATGCCGTGCCTCGCGTCGTGCAGGGAAGGTCAGGGCAGCTTGCCCGGACCCGGGCCGAAGCCGGTGGTGTCGGCGTGCAGGTGGCCGTCGGTGCCCCGGTGCAGGGTGGGGGGCAGGTCCTCGCCGCTCACCTTCTCCCTCACCGCAGACGTGGCGCTCTTGGCCACTCCGCCGATCTTGTCGGCCACCACGGGGGCCTGGTCCATCACGGTCTGCCTGGCTGTCTCGACCTTGGCCTGGACCGAGTCGCTGGACCACAGCTCGGTGGCCCGTCCCTTGATCTGCTCGTAGCGCTTCTGCCCGGCCTTCGCGCCGAGGATGTAGCCGGCGGCGGCGCCGAGGACGAAGGACACCTTTCCCATCATGGCGAATCAACTCCCTGTCGTTGGTGCTCCTCCCTCCATCACAACAGACGGCGCGGCAGACCGCGCGTCCAGTGACCGGCGCTCGCGCCGTCAGTCGCGGTCGGGCACCCGCATGGCCAAGGGGAGCACGAGCCAGGCGAGGGTGAAGATGGTCAGGGTCCCGAGGCCGACCCAGATGCCGACCGACTCCGTGAAGACCAGGCTGAAGACGAAGGCGGCGACGGTGGCGCTCGCGAGCGCCAAGGCGACCAGACCCGCCTTGGCGACCCAGCTGCCCGCCTCGACGAGTGACTCCTTGCGGCGCTTGCGGAAGAGCACCCGGTGCATGCTGACCGGGGCGACGAGGAGCCCGGTGGCCAGGATGCTCAGGCTGATGGCCGCCACATAGAGGTTGCGCTCGAGGGTGCTGATGTCGGCGAAGGTCGGCTGCAGCGGCAGTGTGAGCAGGAAGCCGGTGAGCACCTGCACCCCCGTCTGCGACACGCGCAGCTCCTGCAGCAGCTCGTTCCAGTTGCGGTCGAGCTTCTCCGCCTCGCTCTCGTGCTCGCGGGTGTAGTCGTCCACTGCTGCCTCCACGGCGACTTGTCGGGGCTGAATTCAACCGCGCGCGGGGGGCGGCGTCGAGCGGACTCGCGCTACCGCGAGAGCGCCGCGGCGATCAGGGTGTTGCGGGCCGCGCGGCCGGCCGGGAGGGTGTGTATGCCGTCGCTGAGGTAGCGGCGCGGATCGGCCTCCGCGGTGGTCCACCAGTCGACCACGGCGAGGTTGGTGTGGCGCCGGTCGGCCTGCGCCAGCGTGGCGTTCACCGCCGCGGCCGTGCGCCGGTCGCGATCGGCCCCGGTCACCAGCCAGCGCTGCTTCCAGACGTTCACCCAGTAGACGCGGGTGCTGCTGGGCACGGCGTCCATCACCCGCGCGACCTGGGCGCCGACGAGCCGGGCGTCGCTGTCGTTGGTGCCCAGCGCCAGGACGAGCCGGACAGGCGGGCGGGAGTGGTGGAGCCGCTCGACGAGCCGGTCCACGGCCGGCTCGGTGGGGATGCCAGGTGTGGCGTCCCACGCGAGCACCAGGCTGCGGGCGCGCAGCAGCCCCGCCAGCTCCGGGGCGTCGGAGGCGGTGATGGAGTCGCCGTACATCCACACCCCCCGGCCGCGGGCGGTCTGCCAGGTGCGGTCGGGTGAGACCGTGCGGACGTTGTCCTGCCAGGCGGCGTGGGTCGGCGCAGGCACGCCGAGCGCACCGGCACCGGTGAGCACCGCCGCGACGACGACGGTGAGGAGCCCTCTGCGGCGTTGCACGTCTTTCCCCCTGTTGTGCCTGCCGGGTCGAGCCGGCGGCGTCAGGGTAGGGGCGGGGGTGGTGCGGGCGTGCCGCTTTCGCCTGACAACAGGGCCACTCTGCCGATGGTCGGCCTCGGCCGGTCGGCTGGTCAGCCGTTGGCCGCAGGGCGCGGTGCCGCGGGACGGTGGTGAGGTGTGCCGCGGCCCGCGGGGCCGGCGCTCACCCGAGGTCCACCCCTTCGATGGGGGCCGCCGGCTTCAGGTCGGGCAGGCGCATCATGCGGAACGAGTTGGCGAGCCCGAGCAGGCCGGCGAGCAGGGGCACGGCAAGGGCGACCTGGAGCGAGAGGTTCCGCGCGTCGTCGTTGATCGCCAGGACCTCCTCCTCCACCGGCGGTGGCTGCCCGGTGATCCGCTGGTCGAGCGCGGTGTTGCTCATCACCTGGGCGTTCTCGTCGAGCGCGGCGGCGATCTGCGCCTGCTGCGCCGGCGGGATGACCGAGCTGCTCTCGGTCCTGGCGGTGAAGCTGACCGACAGCGCGGCGAGCATCAGCCCGCCGGCCATGGCGAGACCGAAGGAGAGCCCGAAGGACCCGGCGGCCGAGTTCACCCCGGCGGCCTCGCTGACCCGCTCCTCCGTCACCGGGGCCAGCGTGTAGTTGTTGAGCTGGGACACCAGCAGGCCCAGGCCGCAGCCGGCGACCATCAACGGGATCACCAGCCACCAGCCGCTGTCCACCCGTGGGACCAGCGGGATGATGAGCAGCACCCCCACGCTCACCAGGAGGAAGCCGGCCCGGATGACCGCGGCCGGGCGCCTGTCGCCCGCCTTCCGGCCCGCCACCAACGCTGCTGCGAACATCGTCAGCGACAGGGGCGCCAGCGAGAGCCCGGCCAGCATCGCGCTGTACTCCAGCGTCATCTGGAAGAAGAGCGGCAGCGCGATCATGGCGCCGCCGAGGGCGACCTGCTGGAGCAGCTGGCCGGAGATCCCCGCGGTGAAGTTCGCGTGCCGGAACAGGTCTGGGTCGAGCAGTGCCACCTGCTGCGCGCGCTTCCGACGGATGAGCCAGCGGGCGAGCACGGCCAGTGCCACGGCGCCCACGCCCATCAGCAGCCCGACGAACTCGCCGCCCTCCTGCCAGACGAGGATGCCGAGCACCACCCCGCCCATGCCGACGACCGACAGCAGGGCGCCGACCACGTCGATCTTGCGGGGGCCGGTGTAGGCGACGTCGCGGACCAACCGGATCTGGCTCAGGACGAGCAGGATGATGACGACCTCCAGCGCGAACCCCACCCGCCACGACAGGTAGGTCGTCACGAAGCCGCCGAGCAGCGGGCCGAACGCGGCGGCGATCGCTGCCGACGCACCGACGAGGGCATACGCCTTCTTCTGTGCCGGACCGCTGAAGTTGCCGTGGATGAGGGACTGCATGGCCGGGAGCAGCAGCGACGCGCCGAGTCCGCCGATCACCGCCCAGAACACGATGATGGCGGTCAGGCCTTGCGCGAGGGTCATGGCGAGCGCGCCGACGGCGTAGGCGAGCAGCCCCAGCACGTAGGCCCGCTTCCGGCCCATCAGGTCGCCCAGCTTGCTGCTGATGAGGATGAAGGCCGCGGAGACCAGTGCCTCGAGCGCGATGGCGGACTGGACCCCGCTCGCGGTGGTGTCCAGGTCCTCGATGACCGCGGAGATCGACACGTTCATCAGCGACGTGTCGACGACGAGGACGAACATCGCCATGGCCAGCAGCAGGCTCAGTCGGCGGCTGCCCGCGTCCTCCTGGGCTGCGGTACCCGTGGCTGGCTCGGTGCTCATGGGGCCCCCGGAGTGGTGGCGCTGGGACGCTCTGCCTGTGAACCTACGTGAGTCCGCGCGGGCGCAGATCACCCCTGACGGATGATCGGGGCGCACCTCGCCGGCGGTGGGCGCGAGGCCGACGCGGCTGTCGGCGACACATGGGGCACAATGGCCGCCATCCAGGAGGGCTCGCATAGTGGCCTAGTGCGGCGGTCTTGAAAACCGCTATGGCGGCAACGTCATCGTGGGTTCGAATCCCACGCCCTCCGCGTGCGCGGTTCGGACGCCCCGAGGAACGAGGGGCGTGCGGTCCGTGCACATTGAGCATGCGGGATTCGGGAGGAGCGACGAAGGAGCGACGGCTCCCACGCCCTCCGCTCGCCGCGAAGCGGCCCCCCTGGGGCCGACTGCATCGTGGCCCGGCCGCAAATGCGCGTTCCCGTCGGGGTGGCCCCCGGTAGTCTCGGCGGGCATTCGTGAACGAGGGGGAGATGTGGACTCTGGCATTGCCGCCATCGGTGGGCTGTTCATCCTGGCCGGCTTCATCGTGGCGCTGGCGCTGACGGCGTTCACCGTCTGGGCCTTCGTCGACGCGCTCCGCCGGCCGCGGCAGCAGTGGGACATCGCCGACCAGCAGCAGGTCGTGTGGGTGTTCGTGGTGGGCTTCGGCGCGCTGCTCGGGCTCGGCGCCGTCGCCGCGCTGCTCTACGTCCTGGTCCCGTTGCCGCGACTGCGCGCCGCCAGACGAGCCACCCAGCCTGCCTGAGGGACATGAGGCAGGCGGGCGGCTCTGCTCACCTCAGCTGCCCGGCTTCGGGGTCGCCAGCGTGAGGTACTCGCGGACAACGGAGGCGTAGCGTTTCGCATCCGCGTTCCACGACTCGAGGTGCTGCGCGCCCGGGAACACCTCGAGGCTCACCAGCTGCGGCTTGGACCCGTGCAGCCGTTGCGCGAGCGACAGGGGCACGACGGGGTCGTCGGCGCCCTGGATGAGGAGGGTGCGGATGCGCAGCCAGTCGGTGTCGTCGAGGTAGTCGACGGCCTTCCAGTCGAGGTCGTAGCTCCGCGCGGCGATCTGCTGGGCGGTCCAGAGCACCGAGGTGGGGACGGCCCGACCGCCGGGAAGGGCGTCCTGCGCCCCGTGCTCCACGACCGACCCCAGGGACAGCATCGGTGCCTCGAGGATGATGCCCGAGACGACGTGGCGCCGGGTGGACCTCTCCAGGAAGGACGCCACGATGGCCCCGCCCATCGACTGCCCGACCAGCACGACGTGCCGGGCACCCTGCTGCAGGGCCCAGTCGACGGCGGACTCGAGGTCGCGCCACTCCGTGCGGCCGTGCTGGAGGCGCCCCGAGGGGTCCTTGGGTGCGCCGAGGTCGTTCCGGTAGGTGATGGCGAGGACCGGGGTTCCGGCGGGAACGGCTGCGGTGGCGAAGCGCAGTGCGTCGTTGCGGGTGCCGTTCTGGCCGTGCACGAAGATGGCAACCGTGCCGACCGCGCCGGGCCCGGCCGGGAAGTACCAGGCGGGCAGGCCCGCCACGGAGACGTCCATCTTCGCCAGGGGGAAGGCCTGTGGCGGGTCGCCCATCCACACGGCCCGGTCGAGGGCGGCACCCTGACGGGGGAAGGGCGCGGTGCCCTGCAGCACCTTCAGCGGGCGCGTCACCGTGCCGTCGGGGTTGCGCGTCGCCGGGCCGACCATGCCGGTGCCGCCCTCCCAGGCCAGGCCGTAGGTGGCCGGGGCGTCGAAGCTCGGACCGGCGTCGACCCCCCTGCGCAGCTGGACCCGCGATCCGCTCACCGTGACCACCCGCGCGTCGTCGAACGCGGGCATCGGCCGACCCGGGTCCGAGGCCAGTGCCCCGGCCTCGATGCGAGTGGCGAAGTACAGGCCCCCGCCCACGTGGACCGCCGCGACGAGCACGACGCACAGCGCCACCAGCCAGAGCACCCACCTCACGGACCGGTGCCCATGGCGGCGGGGGTGGTGGGCACGGTGGGAGGAGGCTCGACGCTCCTCAGGCGCCTGCAGCGTTGTCATCGATCCCCCTGTCCGCGCCGGTCCCGGTGCCAACCGCCCGTGCGCTGAGCCGCGCGTTCGTCTGCTCGCCGCGGCGGCAGGGAGCCCGGGGCTCCCGGCCGCCGGCATGAGGCGGTGCGCTACCGCGGCCGCACGAAGACGTCCGTCTCGCCGGTCGCGGCCTCGATGTCGTGGGTCGCCGTGTCCAGCAGCTCGTCGGCCAGGTGCCGCAGCGCCCGGGCCACGGCCACCTCGTCGCCGATCCGGGTGGCTGGCGTGTCGTCCTCGCTGCGGTGGCTCTCGCCGCTCGCGGTCAGCGTCTCCGGGGAGTCGGCGACCAGCACGACCTTGGCGGTGGTGTCGTCTGCGGACTCGAAGATCGACACGCGGACCTGCCACTCCTTCACGGGCTTGTGTGGTGCCTCGGGGGTCGGGGCCGCCTCGCCCTCGCCATGGCCCGCGCCGATTCGCAGCACTGATCCGGGACCGGGGTAGAGCAGCCCGGTGTGCCCGTCGCTCCACCGCACGAGGTAGGGCGGCGCTCCGTCCTTTCCGCGTACCTCGAGGATCTCGCCGTCACGGGTTGGCCGGTCCACCTGCTCGCCCGCGAGAACGATGCGATCACCCTTCTGCGCCTTCATGGTCAACACCTCCGTCAGGGGCCACAACTGCCACTCTCAGTGAAGGTCGCTCTCCCGCAGCGGGGGAGGGCCAGAGGTCCTAGGACAACCGGCCTTCTCCTGCCACGGCTCTACGCTCAGGTCCCGGCTTGCGCGCTCCGGCCGGGCTCCCTGACAGCGTGGCACGAGGCGGCGAGGTGAGTACGCGCTTTGCCCGATCCCCCCTCCAGCCGTGACCGCGTACCGTCGGCGGGGATAACCAGAAGCGTCCGCCTCACGGCGGCGGTACGAAGGCCGGGGCACCCCCTGCTCTCCGGCCTTCGTGCTGTCCGGGGTGGTTCCGGCGCCGTCCCTAGCGGGCGTTCGGGCGCCAGCCGGAGGTGCGGGCGGCGGCCGCGATGGCCTCGGCGATCTCGTCGTGGCCGTCGCGCACCAGCCCCACCGTCACGCGGACGTGGTCGCCGTCACCGGGCAGCAGCGTGAAGGGCGACCCGGGTGTCACCCCGATCCCGGCGCTCGCCAGCCGCACCACCGCCGCGGTCTCGTCGTGCACCGGCACCCAGATGTTGATGCCCTCGGTGCCCCCGACCTCCACGCCGTGCCGTGCCAGTGCGGCGACGACCAGCGCCCGTCGCCGGGCGTACTCGTCGGCGGCGCGCTCCACCTCCTCGAGGGCGACCTCGTCGGTGAGCAGGCTCAGCAGGATGCGCTGCAGCAGGCGGCTGCTCCAGCCCTGGCCCACCTGCCGGCGCGCCTCCAGCGCGCGCAGGAGGTCGGGCGGCGCGCTGAGCGCCGCGAGCCGCAGGTCCGGGCCGTGGGACTTGGAGAACGACCTGATGTATGCCGTGTGGCCCGGTCGCCAGCGACCGAGGCTCACCGTGTCTCCGCTGACCGTCGCGCCGGCAGAGTCGTCCTCGACCACCAGGGCGCTCGTGCGGTCGAGCAGGTCGACCAGCTGGCGGGCCCGCCGCTCGGTCATCGTCACGCCGGTCGGGTTCTGCGCCCGGGGCTGGAGGAAGACCGCGGCCACCGGCGGGGCGAGGGCCTCGCGCAGCCCGTCGGGCGAGAGGCCCTCGTCGTCGACGGGCACGGGCACGAGCTGGACGCCGACCGACTCCAGCATGTCGACCAGCGGCGGGAAGCATGGGTGCTCGACCACGACGCGGTCACCGAACCGCAACGCGGTGCGGGCCACCAGCTCCAGGCCGTCCATGGCGCCGTCGACGACGGCGAGGCGCTCCACGGCATACGGCCAATGGGCCATGAGCACCTCGGCGAGCTCGGGCAGCACCGGTTCGTCGAGGTAGCTTCCCGGTGTGCCCGCGGTCGTGAGCGAGGCGAGCGCGCGCGTGAGGCTGGGCAGCAGGGCGGCGTCGGGCACCCCGGTGGAGAGGTCACGGGCGAAGGTGGCTGGGCGTTCGAGGGCCTGCTGGTAGCGGCTGGCACCCGGGGTGGAGTGGTCGGCGACCGTGGTGCCGCGCCGGCCGTCGGTGCGCACGGCTCCGGCGCGGGCGAGCCGGCTCCAGGCCGAGCTGACGGTGGTCGGCGACAGCGCGAGCTCGGACGCCACCGTGCGGATCGGGGGGAGCCGGTCGCCCGGCTGGAGCGCACCCTCGCGGATCAGGGTGGCGACCGCCTGCGCGAGACCTCGGGCGCTGGGCTCGTCGAGGTGCTGCTCGATGGCGGAGAGGACAGCCTTCACGCTTTGTAACATAGCAAACGACATATTGTGCCACCAGCGGTTGGGACGTACGGTCGGTTGCATGACTGGCACGACCACCCGCATCTCCCACTGGATCGACGGCAGCGAGAGCACCGGCACCTCCGGCCGCACCGCCCCCGTCTTCAACCCCGCCACCGGTCAGCAGACCGCCGAGGTCGACCTCGCGAGTGCTGCCGAGGTCGACGCGGTCGTCGCGAAGGCCGCCGCCGCCGCGCGCGAGTGGCGCACCTCGTCGCTGTCGAGGCGCTCGGCCGTGCTCTTCGCCTTCCGCGAGCTGCTGCACGCCCGCTCCGACGAGCTGGCCGCGATCATCACCGCCGAGCACGGCAAGGTGCTCTCCGACGCCGCCGGGGAGATCGCCCGAGGCCTGGAGAACGTCGAGTTCGCGACCGGCGTCCCCCAGCTGCTCAAGGGCGGGTTCTCCGAGCAGGCTGCCACCGGCGTGGACGTCTACAACATCCGCCAGCCGCTCGGCGTGGTCGCCGGCATCACCCCCTTCAACTTCCCCGCGATGGTGCCGCTGTGGATGTGCGCCAACGCCATCGCCTGCGGCAACGCCTTCATCCTCAAGCCCAGCGAGAAGGACCCCTCGGCGTCGCTCTTCCTCGCCCGCCTCTGGAAGGAGGCCGGCCTGCCGGACGGCGTCTTCACCGTGCTCCAGGGCGACAAGGAGGCGGTCGATGCGATCCTCACGCACCCGGGCATCTCCGCGGTGAGCTTCGTCGGCTCGACTCCGATCGCCAAGTACATCTACGAGACCGGCACCGCCCACGGCAAGCGGGTGCAGGCGCTCGGTGGTGCGAAGAACCACGCGCTGGTGCTGCCCGACGCCGACGTCGACATGGCTGCCGACGCCGTGGTCTCCGCCGCCTACGGCGCGGCCGGCGAGCGCTGCATGGCCCTCTCCGTCGCGGTCGCCGTCGGGGACGTCGCCGACCCGCTCGTCGACGCGATCGCGGTGCGGCTGCCGAAGCTGACCATCGGCGACGGCGCGCAGCCCGGCACGGACATGGGCCCCCTCATCACCCGGGAGCACCGCGACAAGGTGGCCGGCTACATCGACGCCGGGGAGCAGGCCGGTGCCACCGTCGTCGTGGACGGGCGCGAGAGCGACGTGCCGAAGGACGGCTTCTTCCTGGGCACCACGCTGCTCGACAACGTGACCCCCGAGATGACCGTCTACACCGACGAGATCTTCGGCCCCGTACTCGGCGTCGTGCGCGTCGACACCTACGAGGAGGGCGTCGCGCTCATCAACGCCAACCGGTACGCCAACGGCACCGCGATCTTCACCCGCGACGGCGGCGCCGCCCGCCAGTTCCAGTTCGACGTGGAGGTCGGCATGGTCGGCATCAACGTGCCGATCCCCGTGCCGGTCGCCTACTACTCCTTCGGCGGCTGGAAGGACTCCCTCTTCGGCGACACGCACATGTACGGCCCGGAGGGCATCAACTTCTACACCCGCGGCAAGGTCGTCACCTCGCGCTGGCCCGATCCGGCCACCTCGTCGGTCGACCTCGGCTTCCCGCGCACGCGCTAGGACGGGGGAGCACAATGACGAGCATGACCGACACCCTCACCGGGCTGGCCGGAGCGTCGGAGGAGCAGGTCCGCCGCGACGACCGCGCCCACGTCTTCCACTCCTGGTCGGCCCAGGGCCTGATCGACCCGCTGCCCATCGCCTCCGCCGAGGGCTCCTGGTTCACCGACTACGCCGGCAAGCGCTACCTCGACTTCTCGAGCCAGCTGGTCAACGTCAACATCGGCTACCAGCACCCCAAGCTGGTCGCCGCCATCCAGGAGCAGGCGGCACGGATGACAACGGTCAGCCCGGCGTTCGCCAACGACGCCCGCTCCGAGGCGGCCCGTCTCATCGCCGAGATCGCCCCCGGCGACCTGAACATGGTGTTCTTCACCAACGGCGGTGCCGAGGCCAACGAGAACGCGCTGCGCATGGCCCGCCTGCACACCGGGCGGCACAAGGTGCTCGCGGCCTACCGCAGCTACCACGGCGCCACCGCCGGCGCGATCGCCCTCACCGGCGACCCCCGCCGCTGGCCGTCGGAGCCCGGTATGCCGGGTGTGGTGCGCTACTGGGGCCCGTACCCCTACCGCTCGGCCTTCCACGCGACGACCGAGGCGGAGGAGGGCGAGCGCGCCCTCCAGCACCTGCGCGACGTGCTCATGGTCGAGGGACCGCAGACGGTGGCCGCGATCATCCTGGAGACCGTCGTCGGCACCAACGGCATCCTCGTGCCGCCGCCCGGCTACCTCCAGGGCGTCCGCGAGATCTGCGACGAGTTCGGGATCGTCATGATCGCCGACGAGGTCATGGCCGGCTTCGGCCGCTGCGGCGAGTGGTTCGCCGTCGACCGCTGGGGCGTCACGCCCGACCTCATCACCTTCGCCAAGGGCGTGAACTCCGGCTACGTCCCGCTCGGCGGCGTCGTCATCTCCGACCCGATCGCGGCCACCTTCTCGGAGCGGCCCTACCCCGGGGGCCTGACGTACTCCGGCCACCCGCTCGCCTGCGCGTCCGCCGTCGCGTCGATCGGCATCTTCCGCGAGGAGGGCATCATCGAGCACGCCCGCACCCTCGGCGAGGAGGTCATCGGCCCCGAGCTGCGGGCGCTGGCCGAGCGGCATCCCTCGGTGGGCGAGGTGCGTGGGCTCGGTGTGTTCTGGGCCCTCGAGCTGGTGCGCGACCGGCGCACCCGCGAGCCGCTCGTTCCGTTCAACGCCGCCGGCCCGGACGCCGCTCCGATGAACGAGTTCGCCGCCGCCTGCAAGGAGCGGGGGCTGTGGCCGTTCACCCACTTCAACCGCACCCACGTGGTGCCGCCGTGCACCACGACGGCCGACGAGGTGCGCGAGGGCATCGCGATCCTCGACGAGGCGCTCGCAGTCGCAGACCGCCACACCACCGAGAGCTGAGGTGGTCTCCAGCCACCCCGGCCACCCGGCGCTCGCTGACGCGGAGCCGGGCGTCTTCTGGCTCGAGCAGCCAGGGCGCCCGGCTCCGCGAGCGGCGCTGGAGACCTCGACCAAGGCGGACCTCGTGGTCGTGGGCGGCGGCTACTCCGGCCTGTGGACGGCGCTGCTCGCCAAGGAGCGCAACCCCGACCGCGACGTGCTGCTCCTCGAGGGCGGCCGCGTCGGGTGGGCCGCCTCCGGGCGCAACGGCGGGTTCTGCTCGGCCAGCCTGACCCACGGCGAGGCCAACGGGCGTGCCCGCTGGCCGCGGGAGTACGAGACCCTCGACCGGCTAGGCCGCGAGAACCTCGACGCCATCGAGCAGGCCGTCGCGCATTACCGCATCGACTGCGACTTCCGGCGCACGGGAGAGCTCACGGTGGCGACGGCCCCGCACGAGGTGGAGTGGCTGCGGGAGGCCGCGGCGGAGGGCGGCGGGGAGCTCCTCGACCGCGACGCGGTGCGGGCCGAGCTCGACTCTCCCACCTACCTCGCCGGCCTGCGCGACCCCGACGGCACCGCGCTCGTCGACCCGGCCCGGCTCGCCTGGGGACTGGCGGAGGCGGCCGAGTCCCTCGGTGTGCGCATCGCGGAGGGCACCCGGGTGACCGACCTGTCCCGGCACGGCGCGGGTGTGCGACTCGTGACGCACACCGGAGCCGTCGTCTCGGCCGCAGCGGCCGCCCTGGGCACCAATGCCTTCCCCTCCCTCCTTCGCCGGGTCAGCCTCCACACGGTGCCGGTCTACGACTACGTGCTCATGACCGAGCCGCTCAGCGACGAGCAGCTGGACTCCATCGGGTGGCGAAGCCGGGCCGGCGTCGGCGACAGCGCCAACCAGTTCCACTACTACCGGCTCACCGCCGACAACCGGATCCTCTGGGGCGGCTACGACGCCGTCTACCACTACGGCCGTCGCGTGGACCCGCGGCACGACCAGCGCGCCGAGACCTTCGACACGCTGGCGGGCCACTTCTTCGACACCTTTCCCCAACTCGAAGGGCTGACGTTCACCCACCGCTGGGGCGGGGCGATCGACACGTGCACCCGGTTCAGCGCCTTCTTCGGCACGGCCCTGGGTGGCCGGGTCGCCTACGCGCTCGGCTACACCGGCCTGGGCGTGGGAGCCACCCGCTTCGGGGCCGACGTCATGCTCGACCTGCTGGAGGGGGCCCCGACCGAGCGCACCCGGCTGGAGATGGTCAGGCGCCGGCCGCTGCCCTTCCCACCGGAGCCGCTGGCCTGGGCGGGGATCCAGCTCACCCGCTGGTCGCTCGCCCGGGCCGACGAGAACGCGGGACGGCGCAACGCGTGGCTGCGCACCCTCGACCGGGTCGGGCTCGGCTTCGACTCCTAGCGCCCACCCGCGGCGCCGGTGCGAGGATGGCCGCGTGGACCTGCCCGAGCCGCGCGACCTCGACCTCCCGCGCACGCCCCCCCTGCGCCTGCGCGGCCAGGCCTTCGACGCCTCGCGGCCGGCCGTCATGGCGATCGTCAACCGCACCAGCGACTCGTTCTTCGCGCACAACCGGCACGCCGACCTCGACTCCGCGAAGGCTGCCCTGGCCCGGGCCGTCGAGGACGGTGCCGACATCGTCGACGTCGGTGGGGTGCGGGCGGGACAGGAGGGCGAGCACGTCAGCGCCGAGCAGGAGATGGACCGCGTCCTTCCCTTCCTCGAGCACGCCCGCACCGAGTACCCCGAGCTCGTCCTCAGCCTGGACACCTGGCGCTCGGAGGTCGCCCGTGAGGCGGGGCGGCTCGGTCTCGACCTGGTCAACGACACCTGGGCGGGACACGACCCCGAGCTCGTCACCGTCGCCGGGGAGATCGGCGCGGGAGTGGTGTGCTCGCACACCGGCGGCCTGCCGCCGCGCACCGACCCGCAGGGCGTGACCTACCCGCCCGAGCCACGGGGCGTCGTCACGGACGTGGTCCGCACCCTTGCCGAGGGGGCGCGCCGTGCTGAGCACGCCGGCATACCGGCCGACCGCATCCTCGTCGACCCGACCCTGGACTTCGGCAAGACCACGGCCCACTCGCTCGAGGTGCTGCGGCACACCGCCGACCTCACCCGGCTGGGCTACCCGATCCTGCAGGCGCTGTCGCGCAAGGACTTCGTGGGGGAGTCGCTCGGCCTGCCGCCCGACGAACGGCTCGAGGGCACCCTTGCGGCGACGGCCATCGCAGCATGGCTGGGCGCCACCGTCTTCCGCGCGCACGACGTGCGGGCCACGCGGCGGGTGCTCGACATGGTGGCCGTCATCCGGGGCGACCGGGCGCCCCGGCTCGCCGTGCGTGGCACCTGACGCCGAGACTCGCACGGAGGCCGGGGCCTCCTGGGCCCCAGCCCCCGCTCGTCTGCGCGTCCCCCGAGGCGCAGAGCCCACGGCGCCTGCCCAGGGCGGGCGGCGACGTCACGAGGCCCACCGTGTCACGGGTGCTGACCTGCGGCGATCCGGCGAGCGGGGTTCTGGATGAAGGTCCGAGACGGACTCACCCGTTCGGACCAGCCACCGCGCACGAGGTGCACCGAAGGACCTGAACAGTCCTTTACCCTCTTCGCCGCGACTCAACCGGCGATCGGGCGGGCATGCGTGCTAGCGTCTGTCGCGGTTGCAGTAGCAGTTCCTCGCAGGTCGAAGAAGTGCCCGCCCCAGCACCACCGGAGCGGGCTGTTTTCATCTGAGGCGGGCATGTCCCGCTGGTGGGGTCAGTGCGGCAGCCGGGAGCTCCACGAGGTGTGGGACTTCATTGGCTACAGAAGGAAAGAGTTACCCCATGGCACAGGGAACCGTTAAGTGGTTCAACGCTGAGAAGGGCTTTGGCTTCATCGCGCAGGACGGCGGCGGCCCGGACGTGTTCGTCCACTACTCCGCCATCGACTCCTCGGGCTACCGCTCGCTGGACGAGGCTCAGCGCGTGGAGTTCGAGGTCACCCAGGGTCCGAAGGGCCCGCAGGCTGACGCCGTTCGCCCGATCTGATTCAGGACTGCCAACCAACAGTCTTTGAGCGAGGCCCCCACCGGATTCCCTTCCGGTGGGGGCCTCGTCGTGTGCCGCCGGTATGCCGTGCGCCCAGCTCCCGCATGCCCGCCCACCCAGCCCACCCGCCGGCGGGACCCCTGCAGCAACTTCTGCTAGCAGCGGTTGCTGCCGCAGGCCCACGTTGCTGCATACCCCTGCGGCAGCAGCCTCTGCGGAGTCGGGGTCAGCGCGCGGCCAGGCGGGTGAGGAAGTCCTTGGCGACGGGGGCAGCGGCGGTGCCACCGCTCTTGCCCTTCTCGACGAGCACCGCGAACGCGACGTCGCCCTGGTAGCCGACGAACCAGGCGTGGGTCTCCGGCGGGTTCTTCGTCCCGTACTCGGCCGTGCCGGTCTTGCCGCGAACGACCCCGCCCGGTGCGTCCTTGAGCACCTCCGCCGAGCCCTCGGTCACGACCCGGCGCATGAGCGCCTGCAGCTGGCTCGTCACCTGCGGGTCGAGCGGCTTCGGATCGCGGGAGGCATCGGCAGGGGCCGGCTCGGTGACGAGGGCCGGGGGCACGAACGAACCCCGGGCCACGGACCCGGCCATGACCGCGAGGGACAGCGGGGAGGTGAGGTTGCGGCCCTGCCCGATCGTCGCGGCAGCCTTGTCGGTGGCGCCGGTGTTCTCCGGGATCTTGCCGGCGAAGGCACCGCCCACTCCCAGGGCCTTCTCCCAGCCGGCGCCGATGCCGAGCGCCTTTGCCGCGGTGGCGAGGTCACCGTTGCCCAGCTTGGCCGCGAGCTGGACGAACGCGGTGTTGCAGGAGTTCGCGAAGTCCTCACCGAAGGTCGGGTTGCTGAGGGCACCGCCCTCGTAGTTGCGGATCGTGAGACCGTCGACCACGAAGGTCTTGGGGCAGCTCACCGGGGTCGTCGGCGCCACGACCCCCTGGGAGAGCAGGCCGTAGGTGCTGGCCACCTTGAAGGTCGAGCCCGGCGGGTACTGCCCGGTGATGGCGCGGTCGAAGCCGGCCGCGGGGGAGTTCGCCGAGGCGAGGACGTCACCCGTCTGCACGTCGACGGCGACGAGGGCCGACGGCACCGAGCCGGTGCCCTCGAGCGCGCCCTCGGCAGCGGCCTGCACCTCGGGGTCGAGCGTCAGCTGGACGTCCTCGCCGTCAGTGGTGGCCTTCTCGAACAGCGGTTGGCCGGGGTTGGCGCTGGAGGTGATGGTGACACCGGGGGTACCCGCGAGCACCGAGTCGTACTGTCCCTGCAGGCCGCTGAGCCCGGCGTAGTCGCCCGCGGCATACCGGCCGTTGCTCTGCTGCACGACCTCGGCGCTGACCGGACCGTAGGAGCCGAGGAGCGGCTGGCCGAAGCCGCGGGTGCGGGCGAGCGGCTGCTCGCGCACCGGGTAGATGACGCCGGTGAGCGCGTCGAGCTCGGCCCGCCGGTCGTCGAAGTCGCTCTGGCGGTAGGTGATCACCGCGATGGGTGCCTTGCTGCCGGACTGCTTCGCGGCCTCGAGCTTCTTCACCAGCGACCCCTTCGGCTCGCCGACCAGCTCCTCGAGCGCCGCGGCGGTGGCTGAGGTGGCCCGCGCCGGGTCGAGCTGCACCGGGTAGACCTTGCCCAGCGGCATGAGCGGCTCGCCGGCCGCGTCGAGCAGGTCGCCGCGCTCGCCCTGGGTCCGGGTCGCGGTCAGCTTGTCACCGGCCTTCAGCTGCGGGTGCCACCACGAGCCGGTCGCCGCGGGCTGCACCGCCCAGCCGTCGGACGTCTCCCCGACGCTGACGGGGGTGCGGTAGGCCCACGGGACCGAGCCGGGGAGGGTCCAGGTGACCTCGAGCATCGCGTCGGCCGTCTTCCCGTCGCGGTCGACGCCCGCCACGGTGACCTTGACCGGACCGGAGCCGAGCCCGGAGGTCGTCGTCGTGAAGTCCTCGTCCACCTCCGCCGGGGTGGTGCCCGCGAAGCGCAGGGGGGCCGTGTCGAAGGCGCGGCCCTGCCAGGCAGCGGCGAAGGACTGTGCGGCGGTGCGAGCCTCCTCGTCGCGCTGCTGTTCCTGCGCGGTGTGGCGCCACCACAGCCCGCCCGCCGCGGCAGCGACCACCAGAGCCCCCACGAGGACCGTCGTTATCGTGCGTTTCCCCATGGAGACATACAACAACATCGGGTCGGGATGCCGGCCCGGCACCCTGTCGCCGCAGCGGCAACCCGGGACCCTTCTCGGGCGTCTTCGACATGGGACGATGTGAAATCGGCCATGCCTAGGCTGGCCGTCTACACTCCCGTGGGCGCGGTGCGACCCGCGCTGTACGGCACTGTTGGATGAGAGAGGTTCCCCTGTGAGCGAGGCCACGCCCGGCTCAGAGCCCAGCACGCCGGGGAACGGTGGCGCCGCCGAGGAGACCCCGCAGGTCAGGCGCCGCTCCGACCGCCACAAGGACCGCCGGCACCCGTGGCTGCGTCGAGGCGGGATCGCCGTGGCCGCCGGCCTGGCCGTCGCGCTCGTCCTCAGCGTCGTCGCCTACGTGAAGCTCACCGGCAACATCAACCGCCTCGACCTCGGGGATGCCCTGGGCACGCGGCCCGAGAAGCAGGCGACCACGGACTCCCGGACCAAGCTCGGCCCGATGAACATCCTGGTGATGGGCTCCGACACCCGTGCCGGCACCGGCAACTCCAAGTACGGCAGCAACAACGCGGAGTACGGCGTCGCGGGCGCGCGCTCCGACACCAACCTCGTCGTCCACCTGTCGGCCGACCGGAAGTCTGCCACCGTCGTCTCCATCCCCCGGGACTCCATGACCAGGGCGCCGCAGAACTGTGCGGACAAGGAGTGGTCGCCCGAGACCGGTGTGGTGCGTCAGTGGAACAACAACTTCACCCAGGGCGGCCCGGGCTGCGTCATCAAGACGTTCGAGGGGCTGACCGGCATCTACCTCGACCACTTCGTCGTCATCGACTTCCGCGGCTTCGAGCGGATGGTCGACGCCCTCGGGGGCGTCACCGTGTGCACCCCGGAGCCGATCAACGACCGTGACAGCCTCCTGACCCTTCCCGCCGGCAAGACCAAGGTCAACGGCAAGCAGGCCCTCGGCTACGTCCGCGTCCGCAAGACCGTCGGCGACGGGTCGGACATCGGGCGCATCAACCGGCAGCAGGCGTTCCTGTCCTCGGTGGTGCAGGAGGCGACCAGTTCCTCGCTCCTGTTGCGGCCCGACCGCCTCTTCCGGTTCCTTGACGCGGCGACCCAGTCCATGACGACGGACAAGGGCCTCGGGGTCGGCAAGATGCGTGACGTCGCAGAGAGCGTGGCCCGCATCGGCATGGACCAGATCCGCTTCGTGACGGTCCCGATCGAGGACTACCCGCAGGACCCCAACCGGGTCCAGTGGGCGGAGTCGGCGGACCTGCTGTGGGAGTCGCTGCGCGAGGACAAGCCGCTGCCCGGCCAGAAGCCGCCGCCCGGCAGCACGCCCAGCCCGAGCCCGACCACGTCCGCTCCGCTGACGGTGGCCCCCAACCTGATCCGGGTACGCGTCACCAACGACTCGGGTGTGCCCGGGCTGGCGCGGCAGGCAGCCGGAGCCCTGGAGGTGCAGGGCTTCCGGATCGACGGGTTCGTCAACGGCACCGGCACGCCGGGCAGGGGCACGGTGATCCGCCACGGCAAGGGCATGGAGGAGTCGGCCCGCACGGTGGCCGCGGCTTTCCCGGGCTCGAAGATCCGCAGCGACGACCAGCTCGGCTCGACCATCGAGGTCAGCGTGGGGCAGGGTTCGAAGAACGTCGTCGAGGTGCCGAACCGCATCGGCAACACGCCCATCCCGTCGCCGACGGTGACGGCCACCGCGCCGCCGTCCTCGACCGCCACGATCAAGGCCCGCACCGCCGACCAGGACATCTGCAGCTGACCGCTTCGGTATGCCGCGGAGCGCGGTCCGGCTGCCGGGTCGCCGTGGCAGCGGGACGGGTTTGTTCAGGCGCACGGGGTGCGGATACCCTGTGCGGGCTCGGTCCTGAGTCCATGCGACGATGGGGCGGGCGTGGAGGCGTCGCCTAGTCCGGTCTATGGCGCCGCACTGCTAATGCGGTTTGGGCTAACCGCCCATCGAGGGTTCAAATCCCTCCGCCTCCGCCAAACGAACAACGACCCCGACACGCTTTTCGTCGGGGTCGTTCTTCGTTTATCGGGCACGGGGGATTTGGGAGGAGCACGCGAGGTACGAGCGCGCGACGGCTCCCTCCGCCTCCGCCAAACGAACAACGACCCCGACACGCTTTTCGTCGGGGTCGTTGTTCGTCGAGACGTGGGGAGCCCTCGATGGGTGACCTCGACGGCCGCGTCGGCACGAGCGCGGCAGGCCGCGCGTCAGCTCTGGCCGAGGAGCCGCAGCGCCTCGCCGACGACCTCGATCGAGGCCTCGGTGATCGGGTCGAGCACCAGCTGGAGGTGGGTGGCGCCGGCTGCGGCCATCGCCCGCACGTGGTCGGCGATCGCCTCAGGCGTCCCCTGCACCGGCTCCACGGCGGCGTTGTACGTCTCTCCCATCAGGCGACCGCCACCGCCGGGGAACTGCACGAACACCGCGGCGGTGGCCGCCACCTCATCGGCTCTGCGGCCCGCTGCTGCCGCAGCCTGCTCGACTCGGCTGCGCAGGCTGGCGAAGCCGTCGGCGGAGTTGCCGTAGTCGCTCCACCACACATTCCACGCGTCGACGTGCGGGAGGCCGATCCGCATCATCCGCTCGCCGACGGAGCCCAGCACGAGGGGTGGCCCACCGGTCCGGACCGGACGCGGGTCGAGGACGCAGTCCTCGACGGCGTAGTAGGTGCCCCGGTAGTCGATGCGGCCTTCCCGGAGCAGCGTGCGGATGATGGTGAAGGCCTCCTCGAAGCGCGACACCCGGTGGTCGTAGGGGAAGCCGAAGGCGCGGTACTCGCGCTCGTTCCAGCCCGCGCCGAGACCCAGGATGAGCCGGCCCCCGGAGATGCCGTCGACGGTGGCGGCCTGCTTGGCCAGCATCGCCGGCTCGTGGAACCCGACCGAGGCGACGAGGGGGCCGAGCTCGATGCGCTCGGTGACCGCGGCGATCGCCGCCAGCGAGGTCCACACCTCCCAGGGCCCACGAGTGATGCCGCCGGGCAGGTCGTACAGCAGGTGGTCGCCGAGCCACAGCGAGTCCAGGCCGGCCGCCTCGGCCGTTCGCGCCATCGAGAAGAGCTCCGGCCAGCCGACCGGGCGCTCGACCTCGGGCAGCTGGACACCGACACGGCAGGGGCGTGACACCTGTCCCACCGTAGTCCGGTCCCTTGGTCGGTGTCTGCGGTCGGTCAACCGGCGGGGCGATGGTCACGGCATGGCCCGTGTGGGCCGGGTGAACGGCACGGTCGGGCCATGGCCCCCGAGTCGCCACCTCCGCTGAAATGGGTGAGCAGGGGAAGCTGGGGGGAGACGTGCGACGAAAGCGTGCCGTGGTCACCGGCGGAGCGGGCTTCGTGGGTTCACACGTGTGCGAACGCCTGCTCGAAGCCGGCTGGTGGGTGCTGTGCCTCGACAACTTCCTCACCGGGGTGCCTGCCAACGTCCACGACCTGCTGGCGCAGCAGCGGTTCCGCCTCCGAGAGGCGGACGTGACCGACCCCTTCCACGTGCCCGGGCCGATCGACGCGGTCCTCCACCTCGCGTCCCCGGCCTCTCCGGTGGACTACCTCCGCTTCCCCGTCCAGACCCTGCAGGCTGGCTCCACCGGGACCCTCAACGCCCTCGAGCTGGCGGCCGAGAAGGGTG
The DNA here is from genome assembly GCF_029222705.1 of Knoellia sp. p5-6-4. Taxonomy (NCBI): domain Bacteria; kingdom Bacillati; phylum Actinomycetota; class Actinomycetes; order Micrococcales; family Intrasporangiaceae; genus Knoellia; species Knoellia sp. p5-6-4. The sequence continues at coordinate 1,577,252 of NZ_JARGZF010000001.1, read as the reverse complement.
CCCGGTTCGTGCTGGCATCGACCTCGGAGACCTACGGCGACCCGCTGGTGCACCCCCAGCCCGAGACCTACTGGGGCAACGTCAACCCGGTCGGCCCGAGGGCGGTCTACGACGAGGCCAAGCGCTTCGCCGAGGCGATGACCGGCGCCTACCGCGGCAGCCGTGGAGTGAACACGGGCATCGTCCGGATCTTCAACACGTACGGGCCGCGGATGCGACCCCATGACGGCAGGGCCGTCCCCACCTTCATCGACCAGGCGCTGCGCGGGCTCCCGCTGACCGTGAGCGGCGACGGCTCCCAGACCCGCTCACTGTGCTACGTCGACGACCTCATCGACGGCATCGTCCGGATGCTGCACTCCGACCACTCCGGTCCGGTCAACATCGGAAACCCCCATGAGCTGACGATGCTCGAGCTGGCCGCGACCGTCAGGGAGCTCACCGACTCACGGTCGGTCATCACGTTCGTGCCCCGTCCGGTTGACGACCCGGCGGTCCGCCGGCCCGACATCACGGTGGCTCGACAACTGCTGGGCTGGGAGCCCAGGGTGGGCCTCGCGGAAGGGCTGCTGCGCACGATCGACTGGTTCAGCAAGCCCCTCCAGCGCTCCCCCTCACCGGAAGAATCCCCCGACGACCTCACCCTCGAAGAGCCTGGTTGAGCATCCGGTTGACGACCTCCCGTGCCGAGAAGCAGTGCTCCGCCAGGTCCCTGGCCGCCCGGCAGTGCCGTTCGTAGTGGGCGTCGACCTCGGCAAGCCCCGCGGCGGCCTCCTCGGGGTTCGTGAACCTGATCAGGCCCAGACCGTTCGGAAGGTAGTCGCTGGGGCCGGTGTACTGAACGACCGCGGGCTTGCCAGACGCGAGGTAGCAGGCCGTGCGGTCGCTGAACCAGCCGTTCCCCAGCATCACGTAGGCCGGCTTGGCGCACCCGAACTCCGCCCGCGACCCCTGGATGTAGGCCTGGTACGCCTGCGGGTCCCCGGCGACGCCGACCGCCTCGCGCACCACCCAGCCGTTGTCCTGCAACAGCCGACGGTCGTCTTCCTCGTCCGCACCGAGAGCCGTGGCGATTTCCATCGGTCGGGTGACCCGGCGCGGGAGGTCGAGGAAGTCCAGGTAGGCAACCCGCTTGTTGGTGTCGACAAGTGAGCCGTTGACCAGCACGTAGCTGCGGCTCTGCCACGACGAGATGCTGGTGACCGCAGGGCAGTCAGGGTCGTAGCGGAAGGGCCACAGGTCGAGCGACACGGCCGGCCTGGTGTGCACCCACTCCGCGCCAGGGTCGCCCGGGACCGGGCCGACCTTCTCGCCGATGCTGAAGTACACGTCGTGACGCTGGACCCGCAGCAGGTTGCTGGTCCACCACAGCTGCAGCAGTCCGGGGTCGATGTCGACCAGGGCTGTGCGGCGGAACCGGGTGAGCATGCCGGGCACCATCTCGTAGTGGAAGCTGAGCAGCAGGTCACTGTGTCGCAGCAGGCGCTCGGCTCGCTCGGCGGGCATGGTCAGGTACGTCGGTGTGTCACCTGCTCCGGCTGCGCCGGCCGGCGCCTCGTAGACGATGGCTCGGTCCGCCAGCCCGAACGGCCGCAGCCGCTCGAGCAGCGTGGCCACCCGCGGATCGCTCGGTCGAGGTTGCGGGGAACGGGGGAGCTCCTCGAGCCACCACACGTCGCAGCCGAGGCGGCGCAGGGCATCGGCGTACTGCACGTACACCCAGAAGTGCCCGGCGGCGCGGGCGTAGTGCGCAACCTTGAAGGGTGCCAGGACGACGCGGGTCACGTCCCCGCCATCCCTGCCGGCGCGGTTCCGTCACCGTCCACGACAGCAGTCAGGGCGTCCCTCCACGCGGCCAGCTCGTGGAAGGTCCAGCCGTTGCCCTCCAGGATCCCCTGGGCCACCCAGATGATCTGGTTGGCCAGGCGTCCCGCCTCGAACGTCGCCACCAGAAGGTCCCAGTCGAGGTCATCGGCGAACGGAAAACCCCTGTCGGCCATCGCCTGCGTGTAACGACTGAGGACGAGGCGGCGCTGGGCAGGAGGGTAGTACGCGACGTGCGTGGAGATGTCGAAGCCGGCCGGGCCGACCCCCACGTGATCCCAATCGATGAGCCGGACGTGGAGGCCCTCGGGACCGGTCAGGACGAAGACGTTGGCCCGGGTGAGGTCACCGTGGACGAGCGTCTCGGGACCCGACTGTTCCTGCAGGAGACGGAGGCGTCGGGGCTCGTCCCGGAGCAGGTCGGACAGGTGGGCCTGGACGGCATCCCGCACCGACGCGTCCTCAGCGGACGCCTGGACCGCGGACCGGCGCAGCAGGTCCACGCAGCGCGCGGCGTCCCGCACGCTGTTGGCGTAGAAGTACGCCCCGAGGTCACCGGCCGCGAACCTCGGCTCGGGCAGCAGGCCGTGCCCGGCGAACGAGGCGTGGAGCTCTGCGAGCGTGTCCATGGCCGCCTCCAGGCACGAGGAGTCCACGTCGTCGCGGTCGAGGCCACGGACGCCGAGGTCGTCGTACACGTGCCACACGTGCCGCCCATCGGCCTCACCGATCGTCGCGAGCCTGGGTGGCCCCAGTGACCCCATCCCCACCGCCGGCAGCCACCGGCCCGTCACGCGTCGTTCCAGCTGGGCTCTCCGGGCGCGAAGCCGCTTCACGACGACGCTGGAGCGCGTCGCCCCCACCAGCTGGAGTCGGTGCACGCCCTCCCGCAGACACGTGGCGGAGGTGACCACCACTTCGCCGACCCCGTCGGCGGCGAGGGTCCGCAGCGGTTCCGACAGCAACGCCAGCTGGTCCGCGTGCAGGACCTCGACGCCGCTCGGCTCCACGTCGGTGCTCATGGGATGCCCCCCAGCCGCTCGTAGCCCGTCTGGTGGGGACGGCCCACCTCGACCAGCCGGCCACCCCGCAGCTCGAGCCACAGGTCACACCTCGAGAGCGTCGAGGCCCGGTGCGCGATCAGGAACGTCGTCCGGCCGCGGGACAGCCGTTCCATCGCCGCGAGGATCTTGGCCTCTGTCGCGACGTCGACCGAGCTCGTCGGCTCGTCCAGGACCAGGACCCGGCCGTCCTTGAGGAAGGCGCGCGCGAGCGAGATCCGTTGGCGCTCGCCGCCCGAGAGCCTCATTCCCCGCTCGCCCACCAGGGTGTCGTAGCCGTCAGGAAGGTCCGTGATGAACAGGTGCGCGTCAGCCTGCTCCGCGGCGGCGACGACATCCTCGAGCGAGGCGTCCGGCCGCGCGTAACGGATGTTCTCGGCGATGCTCGTCGAGAACAGCACCGGGTCCTGGAGGACGAACGCCACCTGCCGGCGCAGGTCGTCCAGCCGGTACTCGCGCACGTCGATGCCATCCAGCAGCACCGCCCCGGCGGTCGGGTCGTAGAAGCGGACCAGGAGGCTGACCAGCGTCGTCTTTCCGGCCCCGGTGGCGCCGAAGATGCCGACCGTCGTGTCCCTCTCCACATGGAAGGACAGGTCGTGCAGCACCTCGGGGCCACGGCCGTAGCGCATCGACACGTTACGGAACTCCACGTTCCCGAGGGCGCGGACGAGCGGGACGGCATCCGGCCTCTGCGGGACGTCGTGGGGCTCGTCCAGGAACTCGAAGACGCGTTCCGCGCTGGCCAGCGAGGACTGCAGGGTGGCTGCCTTCTTGCTGATGGTCTTGAGCGGGCCGTAGAGCTGGGAGAGGTAGGCGATGACCATGAGGAGCTCGCCGAGGGTCAGCACGCCCTGCTGGACATGGCGGACGCCGATGAACAGCACCGTCGCGGTGCCCACCGCGGTCACGACGTTCACCAGCAGCCCGAAGACCCCCTCCGTGACCGCGAGCCGGACCCGCGCGTGGACCCCGGTGCTCGAGCGCTGGCTGAAGCGGTCTCGCTCGCCGTCCTCCTGGCCGAACGCCTTGACCACCCGCAGGGCGCCGAGCGCTTCCTGGACGACCCGCATGGCGCCCGTCTCGATCCCCTTGACGTCGCGATACCGCGGGCGCACCTGGAGGCGGTACCGCCGGGTGAAGAGGACGAGCAGCGGCGAGACGAGGAGACTCACGACCGCCAGCTGCCAGTCCAGCCGCGCGATCACGACGACCGTGGTGCAGAGGGCGATCGCGGACGTCGCCGTGGTCAGGACTCCGTCGACCGTCACCTTCTGCAGCTCGGCCGCGTCGTTCTGGATCCGGTACACCGAGTCGGTGGAGCCACGGGCGTCGTGCCGCCGGAGGGAGAGCCGCTGCGCATGGGCGAACAGCCGCTCCCGCAGGTCCAGGGTCATCCGCTCGCCAGTCCTGACCCGCAGGACGTAGCTACCCATCTGCTGCAGCTGGGCCAGCGCCACGACCACCACCTGCATGACCGCTGCCGTCAGCAGGAGCCGGGTGCTCGTCTCGGCGACCGCGTCGGGCAGCAGCGCGTCGAGGTAGGGCGGCAGCGGCTTGCCGCCCAGCACGCTGTCGACGGCGATCATGATGGGCACCGGGGCGAGCAGCATCAGCGGCGTGGCGAGCAGGTCGACCACGAAGATGACCAGCACCGAACCCCTGTAGGGCCGGAGCTCGGACGTCAGGCGCCAGAAGAGCCGGCTCCGTCGATCGGAGACCCTGGCGTCGTCTGACCCACGGTGGCCGCTCATCCGGTGTCCCGCACCGATCGCGTGGTGCGGGCGACCGCACCGCTCGACAGGCGTGTGAGGACCATCGCCTCGAGCGCCGCCGACACCAGCACCGCGCCGACCACCACGGCTCCAGCCAGCGGCGACGACGTGGTCAGCGCCAGCGCCGCCACGAGCAGGCCCACCCCGAGCCGGCTGACCGACCAGGTCCTGCGCGTGACCGGGTCCCACTCCCACAGGACCGCCAGGTTGAGGCGGCAGCGCAGGACGGGGCCCACGCCGATCTCGATGTCCCAGCTGGCCCGCGGCGAGCCTCGCCGGACCCCGCACCAGTGGGCCGACAGATCCTGGTCGAGGGCGGCCAGCCACCTCTCCCGGCTGCCCGACCATGGGCGGCTCGGACTCACTCGCGACGGCAGCGGGCGTCCGGTGAGCCGGCCCCACGTGCGCGCCAGTGGCTGGAGGACGTGCAGGGCGCCGACAAGCACCCGCAACCGCCACGGCCCGCTCTCACCGGGTGTGGCCGGCGTGGCTGCGGCAACGACCACGAGGTATGCCGCGAGGGCCAGGCCCACCCCGGCCGGCACCAGAAGCGCCGCCGGCACGACCACCGCGAAGGGCAGGGCGAGGACGGCGAGGAGGACGAGGAGCGGGATCACCGCACTGGCCCACATGACCACGGGCGCAGCCCGGTCGCGGATCTCGGTCTGGTAGGGCGCCAGCCCCATGGGCCCGTGGTAGACGACGGGTTTGAGGATGCGCGGCAGGATCCGCGGCCCGCCGTACACGAACCCGGACCACTTGGCTGCGCCCCACCTGTTGAAGCGGTGCCGGTGCTGCCCGGCGAGCATTCGCTCCGCCCGCCCGTAGCCTCGTTGCTGCCGCAGGTAGCCGCGCACGGTGTCTCGTCGGTGGTGGCGCACCTGGGCGGCAGGGCTGAAGGCCACCTGCCCGCCGAGGTCGAGGAGTCGCCAGCACACGTCCACGTCATCTCCTGCCGTGGTGTAGGCAGGGTCGAACCCGCCGATCTCCTGCAGTGCCGACCGCCGCACGGCCAGGTTGCAGCCGGGGACGTGCTCGGCGCGGTCGTCTCCGATCAGCACCTCGACCGGGCCGCCCGGGGACTGCGCCACAGCCCGCTCCACGAGTCCGCTCTCGCGGAAGGGGAGGTTCGGCCCGCCCGCCACAACGACACGTGGGTCCTCGAAGGCCAAGGCGAGGTGGTAGGGCCATTCCGGATGACAGGCGGCATCCGCATCGAGGTAGGCCACGATGTCGCCGGTCGCGGCGGCAAGGCCCGCGTTCCTCGCTGCGCTCAGCCCGCCGTGCGGCAGGGCGAGCACCTCGAACGGGCTTCGCCTGGCCAGCTCGAGCGTCGTGTCGGTCGACCCGTCATCGCACACGACGACCTGCAGCGCCGGGTAGTCCACCCCTGACAGCGAGTCCAAGCAGCCGCCGATGCGCCGCTCCTCGTTGTAGGCGCACACGACGGCGGTGACGGGTGGCCAGGACGGGCGCAGGTCGCGGACCGTCCGGCCGGCCCACTGGGAGGCCACCGCAAGCGCCGGACGCGGACTGCGGTCCGCGCGCGTGAGGCCGAAACCCCAGCCCTCAACGGGGCCGGCAGATGTGGCCCACTCGTCGGTCCACGAGAAGATCGTGGCGCCGGCGCACCCGCACTCGTCGACAAGTCCGAGCTGCATTCCCAGGGACCGGGCCTGCTCCTCCTCCCCGTGCAGCTCGGCCGCCAGCCCCACCTCGGTGAGCACCAGGGGACGGTCGGCCGTGACGCGCTGGAGGTGGCGCAGGTACGGAGCAAGCTGGTCGGCCCGCTCGAGGAACACGTTGAAGGTCACCAGGTCCTGGCCCTCGACCCGGAGGAACTCGGCGGTGGGATACCCCGTGTACGTCGCAAGCATCTCCGGGTCGCCCTCGTGCACGAGCGCGACCAGCTCCGAGAGGGCGTCCTCGATGGCCGCGCGGCCGTAGAGGCGCGTGACGTCCGAGGGCACCTCGTTCCCGACCGAGACGGCGAGCACCTCCGGGCGACCGGCCAGTGCTGCCAGCGCCTCGTCGACGCAGGCTCGCCCTGCCGCACGAACCAGGCGGTGGACGCGCGCGGAGCCGCCGGCGTGCATGCGCCAGTCGGGGTAGCCCAGGCCGACCAGGACGCGCATCCCCAGCGCCCGCGCGCCGTCCAGCAGCTCTGGCGGTGGCAGGTCGTACACGCGCACCGTGGTGAACCCGCACTCCGCCATCGCGATGAGGTCACGCTCGATCTGTGGCTGCTCGGGGAAGCGGAGGCCGTCGCCGCGCGGCAGGAACGTCCCGTACGTGGTGCCCTTGACCCGGAAGGGCGAGGTGCCGACGCGCAGGAACTTCCCGTCCGTTGCCACCCGCTCCATCGCCGCACCCCCTACCGCGGTGCGGCGCCGCGCCACTCGCGGACCACCCCTCGATGCCGTCGCGACCGTATGGACGGCCGCCCCAACCGCTGTCCGTCGTCATCATTGGAGCACCGGGCGTGACCACCGGGAATGGCACATGCGGGTGGTGTTTCGGCCGCGCACGGCCTACGTCATGGCCCGTGGGGCTCCCGACGTGCGCTGACCTCCTGTCAAAGCGTCCGGTCATGCAGGTGGCGGAGCCGCGGCCGACCCTGCCGGGCTACCGTCCGGGCAGAGGGGGAGGAGCGGGGGATGAGTCGGACACGGTGGCCCGGGTATGCCGCCCGGTTGGGGGCGGTGCTGGTGGTGGCAGCCGGTGTGGCCTGGTTGTGGGCGGCTGTGCAGCGCTGGTGGCCGGAGTGTCGGCTCGGCCAGTACGAGTCGATGGCCTGTCTCCGCCGGCAGGACCACGAGGCCGACTACCTGTTGCCCACGGAACCGTGGGTGCCCGTCGAGTCAGCGGCCCTCGTTGCGGGGCTGGGTTGCCTGCTGGCCGCGTGGGGACTGCTGTTGGTGGTGCCCGCACTGGCCAGTCGATCTGTGCGGGGCGTGGTGGCGGTGGGTCTGGTGCTCCAAGCAGCCGTCCTGTTCCCCGTGGGGGTTGCGACCTATCTCTCCGGTCGCGCTGGGCGGCCGGTGGAGGACGTCCCCGCGCCGGTGCCGGCGGTGCTGCTGTGGGCGCTCCTGCTGCCGGTCGCCCTTGCCTTCACGGTGCCGTTCGTCATCGGCAGGGCCGCCAGCCGCCGGCAGCTGACCAGTCTGGTGGCGCTCGTCGTGGCCCTGCTCCTGACATCCCCGCTCGTGGAGTACGTCCTCATGTCGATGACCTACACCTCGCACGACACGCCACCGTGGTCGGGCCTGCTCTCCGGTGCAGCTCTCGTGGTGGCAGGCGTCGCAGCCTGGTGGGTGCCCGAGTCGGCCCCGTCAGGCGGGGAGCGTGACCGCGAAGGTCGTGTCGCCGGGGTGGCTGTCTAGCTCGACCCGGCCGCCGTGGGCCTGCGTGACGGCCGCGACGATGCTCAGGCCCAGACCGGTGCTGCCGTTGCCGTGCCTGGTGCCGTTCGCGCCCCGGTAGCGCGAGTCGTCGGCGCGGGTGAAACGCTCGAACACGTTGGCCTGCAGTGGTGCCGGCACCCCGGGGCCGTCGTCGTGCACGGCGATGCGCACGTGGCCGTCCTGGCGGCGGACCGTGGTCGTGACGGTGGTGCCGACCGGGGTGTGGATGCGGGCGTTCGCCAGCAGGTTGGCGACGACCTGGTGCAGCCGGTGGGCGTCACCGGTAACCTCCACAGGTTTCTCGGGCAGGTCCAGACGCCAGTGACGGTCGGGCGCAGCGGCCCTCGCGTCGGAGACGGCGTCGACGGCCAGCATGGTGAGGTCCACCGGGTCACGCCCCAAGGGACGACCGGCGTCCAGCCGCGCCAGCAGGAGCAGGTCCTCCACAAGCGCCGACATCCGCACAGCCTCGGACTCGACCCGAGCGAGGGCGTGGGTGACCGTGGGCGGGACGGGCTCCGGCTCGCGACGGGACAGCTCGGCATACCCTCGGATCGACGCGAGCGGCGTGCGCAGCTCGTGCGAGGCGTCGGCCACGAACTGGCGAACGCGCGTCTCGCTCTCGTGGCGGGCCTGCAGGGCGCTGTCGACGTTGTCGAGCATCTTGTTCAGCGCCAGCCCGACCTGGCCGACCTCGGTGCGGGGGTCGGTGTCACCCTCGGGCACCCGTTCGGGTAGGGCCACGTCGCCCGAGTCGAGCTTGAGGCGGGAGACCCGTGTGGCGGTGTGCGCGACGCGCTGCAGCGGAGCGAGGTTGCGCCGCACCAGCCAGACGCCGCCTGCTCCGACGGCCACCAGGCCGGTGATGGTGCCGCCGACGACCACCGTCACCAGCTGGGCCACGGTGTCGGTGACCTCGGAGAGGGGCTGTCCGGTCACGACGGTGAGGCCGTCCCGGCCGCGTGACGCCACCAGCCGGTAGTCGCCGAGGTCACCACCCAGGGCGACCGTCTGGGGGCTCGGGCCCAGCTGGGCATCCCGGACCCGCTGCACCTGGGCGTCCGTCAGCTCGGTGACCTCGCTGCGCAGGGCCACGTAGTTGTCGTACACGTCGCCGCCGCCGAGCACGAGGGTCAGGAAGGACTCACCACCGCCGGGCCGGCGCTCCGCCAGGTCGCCGTCCGGGTGTGGCCGGCCGTCGACGCGCATGGCCGAGGCCCTGACGTCCTCGTCGAGCTGTGACATCAGGAAGTGCTGCAGCAGCACGACGGTCAGGCTGGCGGTGGCGAGCGAGACCGCGACGAAGAGGGCCACCATGCAGGCGACCAGCTTCGTACTCAGCCGCCACCGTGAGGGACGAAGCAGCCCGGGGGGTCTCACGGCGCCGGCTTGAGGACGTAGCCGACCCCACGCAGGGTGTGGATCATCGGGGCTCGTCCCGCGTCGATCTTCTTGCGCAGGTAGGAGATGTAGAGCTCGACGACGTTGGCCTGCCCGCCGAAGTCGTAGTTCCAGACCCGGTCGAGGATCTGCGCCTTGGAGAGCACCCGCCTGGGGTTGCGCATGAGGTAGCGAAGGAGCTCGAACTCCGTTGCCGTCAGCTGGACCTGCTCACCCGCACGGGTCACCTCGTGGCTGTCCTCGTCGAGGGTGAGGTCGCCGACCACGAGCACCGACGACGACTCCTGGGCGATGACGGCGGTGCGCCTCATGAGCGCGCGCAGCCGGGCCACGACCTCCTCGAGGCTGAACGGCTTGGTGACGTAGTCGTCGCCCCCGGCAGTCAGCCCGGCGACCCGGTCCTCGACCGCGTCCTTCGCCGTCAGGAAGAGGACGGGGACGTCGGGGTTGTTGGCCCGCATGCGGCGCAGCACCTCGAGGCCGTCGAAGTCGGGCAGCATCATGTCGAGCGCCACGGCGTCGGGTTCGAACTCGCGGGCGGCCCGCACGGCAGCGACGCCGTTGCCCGCGGTCCGGACCTCCCAGCCCTCGTAGCGCAGCGCCATGGCGAGGAGCTCTGTGAGGTTGTGCTCGTCGTCGACGACGAGGACGCGGACGGGTGACCCGTCAGGGCGCTGGATACTGGCGGGGGCGGCCGCGGGCTGCTGCGTGCTCATGGGACCAGAGAACCCCAGCCGTCTGGGAGGGCAGGGTGATTTCCCTGTGCGCACCCTGTGAGCGGTCTGTGGCGGCCCCGACGGTGACCGGCATCCTGCGGCCGCCGGCGTGGCAGCGCCTCCTCACCCACCGGGTCAGGGCCTGATCTCGCCCGACCCGCGCACGACCAGCGTCGGTTCGACGACCACGTGACGCGGTGGCTGCTGGTCACCGTCGAGGCGGCTGAACAGCATCTCCGCCACTTCGGTGCCGATACGGCGGACGTTCTGGCGGACCACCGTCAGGCCGGGCTCGAGGAGGTCGGCCAGGGGGAAGTCGTCGAAGCCCACGAGCGCCACCGAGCGGGTCAGCCCGCGTGAGCGCAGTGCGGTGACCGCGCCGATGGCGAGGGAGTTGCGGGCGGCGAAGATGGCGGTGGGCGGTTCCTCGAGGTCGAGCAGCCTCAGTGCCGCCTCGTAGGCCGCTTCGGAGGAGCGCAGGTCGGAGACCGTGAGCCGGGGGTCGAGCGCGATCCCCGCGTCGGCCAGGGCCTTCGCGTAGCCCTCGCGACGGGCGACCGCTGTCTCGATGCGGGACAGGTCGCCGAGGAAGCCGATGCGGCGGTGGCCGTGCCGGATGAGGTGCTCCGTCGCGGCCATGGCGCCGGCGCGGTTGTCCACGGTGACCGAGTCGGCGTCGACTCCGCGGGGCGCGCGGTCGACGAACACCACCGGTAGGCCGCTGCGCAGCTCGTCGGCCAGGTAGTCCTGCCGCTCGGTCGCCGGCATGACGACCAGGCCGTCCACGCGTCGACGCACCAGGCTGGCCACCAGCATGCGCTCGCGGGCGGGCTCCTCGTCGAGGCTCGCCGTCAGCACTGCGACGTCCCGCTCGCGGGCGGTGTCCTCCAGCGCCCGCAGCAGGCTGGCCGAGAAGCTGTTGCTCACGTCCTGCAGCAGGATGCCGACGGTGCCGGTGCGGGCGTTGCTGCGGCGCAGGTTGCTGGCGGCCAAGTTGTGCTGGTAGCCCAGCTGGCTGATCGCTCGTTCGACGCGGGTGCGCACCTCGGGCGAGACGCCGCTCTCGTCGTTGACGACCCGTGACACCGTCTTCAGGCTGACCCCGGCGAGGGCCGCCACGTCGCGCATGGTGGCCCGGGGGCGCCGGGACTGCCCCGATGACAACGATGTCAGATTCACGTCTCGATTTGTACAGGACTCTTGACGTGGTGCCAAGAGGGTTCTATACAAGAGATCTGACAACGTTGTCACCGATCGGCAGAGAAGCCGCGAAAGGGGAGCCTGCGATGTTCCACCGAGTGACCACCCCCAGTGCCCGTCGAGCTGGGCATCCCTCCCTGCGGTCCGGGGTCGCGGTGTTCACCGCGACCGCCGCGGCGTTCTCGCTGGCCGCCTGCAACCGCGGATCGTCCACCGACACGGGCGGCGGGGGCGAGGCAGCCGTCGGCGTCGTCCTCATCACCAAGGACTCGACCAACCCGTTCTTCGTCGCGATGCAGGAGGGTGCCAAGGCCGACGCGGCGAAGAACAACGTCAAGCTGACCGTCGCCTCGGGCAAGCAGGAGGGCGACGACCAGGGCCAGATCACGGCGATCGAGGACGCCATCGCCCGCGGTGACAAGGGCATCCTCATCACCCCGATGAGCACCGGCGTCAACGCCGCCATCAAGAAGGCGCGCGAGGCCGGCCTCTACGTCATCGCCCTCGACACGCCGCCGGACCCGGCCAACACCGTCGACATCACCTTCGCCACCGACAACCGCGAGGCGGGCAAGCTCGACGGCCAGTGGGCGGCGGCCACCCTCGACGGCAAGCCGGCCGTCATCGCCCTGCTCGACCTCTTCAACGACAAGATCGTCTCGGTCGACTACAACCGCGACCAGGGCTTCCTCGAGGGCATGGGCATCCCGCTGAACGACCCCAAGAAGAACGGCGACGAGGCCAAGACCGGCAAGTACACCGGCGGCAAGGGCGGCGACTACACCATCGTCTGCAACGAGGCCGGCAACGGCGCCGAGGACGGGGGCCGCACCGCGATGGAGAAGTGCCTCGCCAAGAACCCGAACATCAACCTCGTCTACACGATCAACGAGCCGACCGCCGTCGGCGCCAACGCGGCGCTCAAGGCGGCGGGCACGACGGCCACGATCGTGTCGGTCGACGGCGGCTGCGCCGGTGTCGCCCAGGTGAAGAACGGGGTGATCGGTGCCACCGCGCAGCAGTACCCGCTGAAGATGGCCACGATGGGCATGGAGGCGATCGCGAAGGTCGCCCGCGGCGGCGAGAAGCCGACGCCCGACCCCGGCCTGGACTTCAAGAACACGGGTGTCGCGCTGGTGACCGACAAGCCGGTCGAGGGTGTGGAGAGCATCGACTCGGCCAAGGGCGCCGAGATCTGCTGGGGCAAGTGAGTCCGATGGCCACCACAACCACCTCCTCTGCGGCTGCCGAGTTCGCTCGGCGGCAGCACTCCCCGATGGAGCGGGTGCAGCACCAGCTGCACGGCAAGCCGTGGCTGAGTCCCCTCTTCCTGCTCCTCGGCACCTTCGTGGCGTTCTTCATCGCGACCCCGACGTTCCTCACCGCCAACTCGATGGGCATCCTGCTCCAGCAGACGGCGGTCGTCGCAGCCCTCGCGGTGGGCCAGACGCTCGTCATCCTCACCGCGGGCATCGACCTGTCGGTCGGGGCGATCATGGTGCTGTCGATGATGGTGATGGCCACCCTCGCCCGCGACGACGGCATGCCGGGCGTGCTCGCGCTCCTCATCGGCGTGGTGCTCGCCACCGGCGCGGGCCTGCTCAACGGCCTGCTGGTCACCCGCATCAACCTGCCGCCCTTCATCGTCACCCTGGGCACGCTCAGCATCTTCACGGCGATCGCCCTGCTCTACTCGGGCGGCTCGAGCATCCAGGCCGACCGGCTGCCGGACATCCTGAACCTGCTCGGTGAGGGCTTCTCGATAGGCGGGGTCCGGTTGACCTGGGGCATCGTCGTCGTGGGGGTGATGTATGCCGTCGTGGGGTTCGTGCTCTCGCAGACGGCGTGGGGGCGCTACGTGTACGCGGTCGGCGACGACGTCGAGTCGGCCCGCCTCTCGGGCGTGCCGAGCAAGCGCGTGCTGCTGGCCGTCTACACCCTCGCCGGACTCACCTACGGCCTAGCCGCGTGGGTCCTCATCGGCCGGGCGGGCGCGGCGACGCCCAACGCGGCGCCCGACGCCAACCTGGCCAGCATCACCGCCGTGGTCATCGGTGGCACCAGCCTCTTCGGTGGCCGCGGCCGGCTCATCGGCACCCTCATCGGAGCGCTGATCGTGCAGACCTTCGCGTTCGGCCTGTCGCAGCTCGGCGTGAACCAGCAGTGGCGGGTCCTGGCCACCGGCGTCCTCGTCATCGTGGCCGTCGCCATCGACCAGTGGATCAGGAAGGTGAGGTCATGAGCACCCCCACGCTCGAGGTCGCCCACGGTGGTGTCCCCGCAGGCAAGGAGAGCATCTACAGCCAGGAGCCGGTGCTCTCGGCGCGCAAGCTGGTCATCACCTTCGGCCGTGTCGTCGGGCTCGACGGCGTCGACCTCGACCTCTACCCGGGCGAGGTGCTCGCGGTCATCGGCGACAACGGGGCCGGCAAGTCGACCCTCATCAAGTGCCTGACCGGCGCCTACACGCCCGACTCCGGTGAGATCACGCTGAACGGGAGGCAGGTCCACTTCAAGCGGCCCCAGGACTCCCGCGAGGCCGGCATCGAGACCGTCTACCAGCAGCTGGCGGTGATCCCGGCCCTCGACATCGCGAGCAACCTCTACCTCGCCCGCGAGGAGCGTCGCAGGGGTGTCCTCGGCTCGGTGTTCCGCATGCTCGACAAGAAGGGCATGGAGAAGCGTGCCGGCCAGTCGGTGCAGGACCTCGGCATCCAGACCATCCAGAACATGGGTCAGGCCGTCGAGACGCTCTCGGGTGGTCAGCGCCAGGCCGTCGCGGTCGCCCGGGCCGCGGCGTTCGGCAGCAAGGTCGTCATCCTCGACGAGCCCACCGCCGCCCTCGGTGTGAAGGAGTCGGGCATGGTGCTCGACATGATCAAGCAGCTGCGCGACAAGGGGCTGTCGATCATCCTCATCAGCCACAACATGCCCCACGTCTGGGAGGTCGCCGACCGCATCCACATCCAGCGGCTCGGAGGGCGCGCGGGCGTCATCACCCCGCAGACCCATGACATGGGCGAGGGCGTCGCGATCATGACGGGCGCCAAGCGGCTCGCCCCGGAGGAGGCAGGATGAGCCGGGCCATCGTCGTCGGCTACATCCCCTCCCCCGAGGGGATCGCCGCCTTCGAGCGCGCCAAGGACGAGGCGGTGCTGCGCGGCGAGGCCCTGGTCGTCGTCAACACCGGCGAGGCCGGCAACTTCGCCAAACCGAGCTTCGCCAAGCCCAAGGACCTCGACGCGATCCGCAAGGAGCTCACCGAGAGCGGGCTGGAGCACGAGGTGCTGCAACCGACGACGGGCGGGACCGCCGCGGAGGAGATCCTGCGCGTCGTCGCCGAACGCGATGCCGACCTGCTGGTCATCGGCCTGCGACGCCGTTCGCCGGTCGGGAAGCTGTTCCTGGGCAGCACCGCCCAGCACCTCCTGCTCGACGCGCCGTGCTCGGTGCTCGCCGTGAAGGTGGCGCAGGACGGCTGAGCGGCACCGGCGCTGAGGCGTCCCACCCCAGACGCCCGGCCGGCCGGCGGTACGTAACCCCCGGCTGGCCGGAGCCCGGGGGTGCCCGGGGCATGGACGCGGTTTGGGCCTGTTTGCCCCACCTCTGCCTCCGTGCTCTGTCACAGTGGGCGGCAGAGCCAGACCCAGGGAGCCGACGACCGTGTCCACAGCCTTCACCCCGCCCGGCGGGACCACCCCGGCCTACTCGCCGTACGCGGCCGGCCACGCCGCCCACCCGTCGGGGCCTGCGTCCTGGCCCGCACAGCCGATGTACCAGCCGGCGCAGCGCAACGGGTTGGCCGTGGCGGCGGTCGTCATGGCGGGGCTGTCGCTGCTCGGCGTGCTCGGCCTTGTGGTGGCCATGGTGCTGGGTCCCGAGCTGGGTCCGTCCTGGGTGCTCCAGGGCGAGGTCCTGCCGGTCAACAGCCAGACCTCGGACGAGGCCCTGGAACGTGAGCTCACGTCGCTGATGGAGGACGACGGCAGCGCCGTGCAGGAGGTCACCTGCCCGGAGTCGGCTGCTGTCGCCCAGGGCGAGGTGACGGTCTGCCACGGCAGCGTGGACGACTGGGACTGGACCGGGGTCGTCCACTTCGAGGACGACGCGGGGGCCTTCACGCTCCTCCAGTTCTGAGGGGGGCCGAGCCCAGGCGCTCAGGTGCGCGCCGCGCCGAGTCCGAGCACCACGGCCAGGCCCAGCGCGCTGCGCGGGTCGTATGCCGTGCGCCAGAGCCCGCCGTGCACGGCGGCATACGCCTCCTCCCGCCAGGGGGTCGGGTCGGGCGTGCGGCCGGAGCGGAGGTCGTGCACCAGCAGGGCGGCCATGAGCGTGTTGCTCGTGGCCGGCTCGAACACCTCGATGCCGAACCGGTGGGCTCCCGCGTAGGCTGCGGCGAGGGCCCGGTTCTTGACCACGGACCGGGTGCGGGTCGGAGGGGCGACGCGCAGGGAGACCCCGACGCCGTCCTGCCGGGCCACGGTGGCGCGCCAGCGCTGGAGCCGCTTGGCCAGCGCGTAGTTCGGCCCCTGCTGAGGGACCAGACTGTCGTTGAGGCCGGGGTCCGAGCCGGGGGCGTAGTTGCGCCGCAGGAGCCGACCCCCGCTGAGGGTGCGCAGGGCGGGGCGAGCGAGCCGCATCGCGGGCGAGGGCCGCCGGTAGCCCCGGACCGACTGCTCCACCGCCTCGGCCGGCACCGCGAAGACGTCGGTCGGGGTGGCGAGGAAGGCCAGTCCCACCTCGGCGCGCCGCCGGAGCAGCTCCCGGGTCAGGGCGTCGACGGCGACGGACACCCGCACGTTGGTGGCGCCGTCGGCATACACGTAGTTGCCCAGCACGATCGGCCCCTCCAGGCCGGAGAGCCAGTCGGCGATCGCGGGCAGGTCGTGCACCAGGTCAGCCCCCGCCCGCTCGTCGAGCCGTTCGTCGCCCACCCCGGTGCCGAAGTGCACCGGCACCTGCAGGGTGCCGGCGGAGTCGCGGGCCACCTGCAGCACGGTCCGCCACAGCTCGGGGCGCGGCAGGTCGACTCCCACCACGCCGGCGCCCCACGACAGCAGCGCCCGCAGGGGCCCCATCTCGGCGCCCGCACCGAGCACCACGACCCGCTGGTCGGCCAGCTCGAGCCAGTCGGGGTTGGCGAGCACCGCGCGCACCGCCTCCGCGGCAGAGGGCTCCATCACGCCGGTGACGGTCCAGACGTCGAGCTGGCGCTGGAGGGCGTCACCCCGCAGGCGCTCACCGTGGAACGGCACGCTGAGCTCGCGGGAGCGGGGGGCCTTCCCCTGGACGGTCACGGTCTCGAGGGGGCGGTCGACCGGGGCCTGCGCGAAGACCTCGCCGACGGGGACCTCCCCATCGGCCGTGGTGGCGCGCATCCGCTGGTGGAGGCAGTCCAGCCCCGCCCGGGCGATGGTGACCGCGGCGTCGTCCGAGATGAGCCCGGCCTCGACGAGGCGGCGGAAGTGGTGCAGGTAGTCCTGGCGCCAGTTGGTCTCTCGGGCGGCGGCCTGCGCGCCGACGGCGTCGACGGGCTCGAGGGCGTCGTGCACGACCGCTCGGCCGAGCGCCGAGGTGCTGCGCTTGCCGCCTGTCTCCGGGAAGACCACTCCGCTGCTCGCCATGGAGGGAAGTATCGCCGAGATGGACCTGGGCGACGCGACACGCCGGCGTTGGCCGGGGCTGGGCCCCACCTCGGCGGGAACGCGAAGCGGCCCGGAACCACAGGTTCCGGGCCGCTCCACAGGTGTGCCGCCCACGCGGCATACCCGTCACTCCACGCCGAGGCGGCCCTTCAGGCCGTCGAGCTCGACCCGCAGCTGGGTCGGCAGGTTGTCACCGAACTTGGCGAACCACTCCTCGATCTGCGGGATCTCGGCCTTCCACTCCTCGACGTCGACGTGCAGCGCCTTGGCGAGCTCGTCGGGGTCCATGTCGAGGCCGTCGGTGTCGAGCGCCTCCGGGGTCGGCACGTGGCCGATGGGGGTCTCGACGGCGGCAGCCTTGCCCTCGATGCGCTCGATGGCCCACTTCAGCACGCGGCTGTTCTCGCCGAAGCCCGGCCACACGAAGTTGCCCTCGGCGTCGCGGCGGAACCAGTTCACGTAGAAGATCTTCGGCAGCTTGTGGGCGTCGGCGTCCTTGCCCACGTTGATCCAGTGCTGGAAGTAGTCACCGGCGTTGTAGCCGATGAAGGGCAGCATGGCCATCGGGTCGCGGCGCACGACGCCGACCTGGCCGGTCGCGGCGGCAGTGGTCTCCGAGGAGAGCGTCGCGCCCATGAACGTGCCGTGCACCCAGTCGCGCGACTCGGTGACCAGCGGGATCGTCGAGGCGCGGCGGCCACCGAAGAAGATCGCCGAGATCGGCACACCCTGCGGGTCGTTGTACTCCGGCGCCAGGATCGGGCACTGCTCGATCGGGGTGCAGTAGCGGCTGTTCGGGTGGCTGGACAGCTCTTCCGAGTCGGGCGTCCAGTCCTGGCCCTTCCAGCTGGTGGCGTGGGCCGGGGTGTTCTCCATGCCCTCCCACCAGATGTCGCCGTCGTCGGTCAGCGCGACGTTGGTGAAGACCGAGTTGCCCTTGGCGATGGTTTCCATCGCGTAGGGGTTGGTCTTCTCGTTGGTGCCCGGGGCGACGCCGAAGAACCCGAACTCGGGGTTCACGGCATACAGCCGGCCGTCCTCACCGAAGCGCATCCAGGCGATGTCGTCGCCGAGGGTCTCGACCTTCCAGCCGGGGATGGTCGGCTTGAGCATGGCCAGGTTGGTCTTGCCGCAGGCGCTCGGGAACGCTGCCGCGACGTAGTAGACCTGCTGCTCGGGGGACGTGAGCTTGAGGATGAGCATGTGCTCGGCGAGCCAGCCCTCGTCGCGCGCCATGACCGAGGCGATGCGCAGCGAGTAGCACTTCTTCCCCAGGAGCGCGTTGCCGCCGTAGCCCGAGCCGTAGGACCAGATGGTGCGCTCTTCGGGGAACTGCACGATGTACTTGGTGTCACTGCACGGCCACTTCACGTCCTGCTGGCCGGGCTCGAGCGGGGCGCCCAGGGAGTGCAGCGCCGGCACGTAGTTGGCAGCCTCGCCGAGCTCCTCGATCCGGCGCAGCACGTTCACGCCGCAGCGGGCCATCACGCGCATCGAGACCACGACGTACTCGGAGTCGGTGATCTCGACGCCGAACATCGGGTTCTCGGCGTTGAGGTGGCCCATGACGAACGGGATGACGTACATGGTCCGGCCCTTCATGCACCCCTTGTAGAGGTCGCGCATGATGGCCTTCATCTCGTTCGGGTCCATCCAGTTGTTGGTGGGCCCGGCGTCCTTCTCCTCGACGGAGCAGATGTAGGTGCGGTCCTCGACCCGGGCCACGTCGGTCGGGTCGGAGGCGGCGTAGAAGGAGTTCGGCTTCTTCTCCTCGTTGAGGCGTACGAACGTGCCGGCCTCGACGAGCTTGTCGGTCAGTCGCGTCCACTCGGCGTCGGAGCCGGTGACCCACTCGATGCGGTCGGGGGTGGTCAGGGCGGCCACCTCGTCCACCCACTGCTGGAGGCGGGCGTGCGTGGTGCCACCCGCCCTCTCGGTGTTGGGGCTGTCCGCCTTGGCGGGTTCCGTCGACTCGATCGTCATTGCTCGGCCGTCCCTTTCGCCCGGTGCCTGTTGCTCGGCTCGTCACCGGATCAGTGAGGTTGTGCTCCCCCAAGCGGCACCCAAGGGTGTCCACATGGTGGGCGCGCTGATTCAGCCACGGTAGACCCGGTCCGAGGGGCCGCGAAACCGGAGAGGGTTCCAGCGCTCGTGAATCTCCTCACAACCCGTCAGTACAGGTCAGAGGCTTGTCAGGTTCTTTCAGATGGCTGCAAGAAACCGACGAGATCCCTTGGTGCGGGCCCGCATCGGTCCGGGCTCCCGAGGCGCCGCCGGGGTGTGCGGCCTGCCCTCGTCCCGCTCACCGGTCGGGGTCCGGCGGCCGGTGCGGGGCCGGTATGCCGGGTGCTCGCCAGGAGCCCACCCGTATCTCCGGGAGCCCCGATTTCGTGGCTCGGTGCCGACCCGGTAGTCTTTCCCACCGTTGCGCCGGGTGATCCTCGGTGCGACGACTGCGCCCGTAGCTCAACGGATAGAGCATCTGACTACGGATCAGAAGGTTAGGGGTTCGAATCCCTTCGGGCGCGCTCGTGGCTGCGGCAGCGACCAAGACATGTGGTTGCGGCAGCGACCCACAGATCTGTGTTGAGACAGAGTGAAGAGCCCCGGTCCATGCGGACCGGGGCTCTTCGTCATGTCTCATGCTTCTGACGGAGGGCAATCGTCTTTTCTGACTACCGCACAGGGGGGAGTGACTAGTCCCCCTGGCTCCAACGGGTCATCTTGCGGGCCAATTGGCCACGACACTCCGTGAAGTGGCCAAAAGGGGTCCGTCGATCGACGTACGGTCCTCCGCGTGATGAAGGCATACCCCCGCGAACTGACCGACGCCGCCCTCTACGAGGAGATCGAGCTCGTCGCCGACCTGGTGGTGGCTGCCTCCGCCTGCGGGGGTCGCCTCAGCGAGGCGCAGATCGACGAGGCCCTGGGCCTCTCGGCCTGCCGGCTCGGCGCCTGAACCGTCAGTCCTCGCGCCCCCGCCCCGGTCCCCGAACTGCCGACTGGCAAGGTGTGCGGGTGCAGATTGTGCTCATCGAAGATATCTCCCCCTCCCTTCTGGACGGGCTGGCGGAGGTGCTCGCCGACTGCGTCGAGGGCGGCGCGAGCGTCGGCTTCCTCGCCCCCTTCACCGCAGAGGCCGCCCGCGCGTGGTGGGGGCACGCCCTGCGAGACCCGGACACCCTGACCTGGGTGGCCACGGACGAAGCCGGGGCGGTGCGCGGCTGCGTCCGGCTCGACCTCGGTGCGCCGGCCAACGGACAGCACCGGGCGGAGATCTCGAAGCTGCTGGTGCACCGCAGGGCCCGGGGCGCCGGCGTCGCCACCGCCCTGATGGATGCGGCTGAGGCCGAGGCCGCCCGGCGCGGCCGCTCGCTCCTTCTGCTCGACACCCAGTGCGGCAGCCCTGCGGAGCGTCTCTACGCGAGACAGGGGTGGTCGGTCGTGGGCGTGGTCGACGACTACGCCGCCCTGCCCGACGGACGGCTGGCGGGCACCACGATCATGGCCAAGCGCCTGCTCGTGACTGCCTCCTGACCAACGCCGGTCAGTCCCCGCAGGAGCGCTCGGCCAGATGGGCCAGCAGCGCCTGCACCGACGACGTCCAGCGCCCGGTCATCCGGTGCACCGTGCCACCGGCCAGGACCGCACCCCCTCGAACCCGCCGTCCAGCCGCTGCTCCTCCACGGCGGACACCTTCAGGGGAGCCCGCCTGCGTCGCGGAGCGCGACCCACTGACGGTCGCCCACGCCACGCAGAAGTCAGACCACGCAGAACTCGTTTCCTTCGGGGTCGCGCAGCGTCACGGCGTAGTAGTTGGCCCCCTCGGGCGCGTTGAGGTAGGCGACGGAGGCGCCGAGGACAACGAGGCGCTCGACCTCGGCGTCGACGGCCGCCCGGCGCCGCTCGAGCTCTGGCACCTCCCGCGGGCCACCGGTGATCTTGAGGTCCAGGTGGAGGCGGTTCTTGCCCACCTTGCCCTCCGGGACCGGCTGGAACCAGATACGGGGATGACGCCCGGTCGGGTCGACGATGGCGCCGCTGCCGTTCTCGGCCCCCTCGAGGTCGTCCTCGGGTATGCCGAGGGAGAGCCAGTACGCCAGCCAGCTGTCCCAGCCCTCCGGAGCGGGCTCCGGGACGTAGCCCAGCGCCTCGCACCAGAACGCGACGAGGCGCTCGGGTTCGGCACAGTCGACGGTGAGCTGCCACGTGGTCGCCATGGTCCGAGTGTGGCACCCGGCGCCGACGGTGACCCGTGGTCGAGGTCAGGCGGCAGCCGACCCGAGGGCGTGGCCCAGCACGACCGCCACGGCGCCGAGCCCGAGGCTGAGCAGCAGGTTGGCCGCGAACGGACGCCAGGCCCGCTCCTCGAAGAGCACCCAGGTCTCGAGGGTGAGGGTCGAGAAGGTGGTGAGCGCGCCGCAGAAGCCCATGCCCAGCAGCGGCATCACCCAGGCCGGCCGGGTCGACCAGCCGGACAGGGCCCCGAGCACGAAGGACCCGGCCACGTTGACGACGAGCGTCCCGAGCACGGTGCCGGCCGAGAAGTGCGCCCTGGCCCACCGGTCGACGAGGAAGCGCACGGGAGCACCCATCGAGGCGCCCAGCACGACGAGCAGGAACCTCACCGGCGCCGCCCGAGGCCGCGCTCGCCGAGGCTGACCCCGGCGCCCACCGCCGCAAGCCCCAGCGCGAGGGACCCCAGGGCGTACAACAGGGCGGTGAGGCCGTGGCCGGAGGCGACGAGCGCCCTCGACTCCAGGGCGTAGGTGGAGAAGGTCGTCCAGCCACCCAGCACCCCGACACCGAGGAACGGGCGCAGCCACGGGTGCGGCCGGTCCAGGGTCAGGACCCACACGAACAGCACCCCCATGGCCAGGGAGCCGGAGACGTTGACGAGGAAGGTGGCGGTCGGGAAGGCACCCGGTTCGTCGGGAAGGGCGCGCGCGACGCCGTAGCGGCCGAGGCTGCCGATGGCGCCGCCGACGGCGATGGCGGCAAGGAGCCCGGGCCCCACGTCGCGGGCCATCAGCGGCGCTTGGTCTCCAGGAAGCCCGCGATCCGGTCGATGGCGTACTCGAGGTCCTCGACGCTGGGCAGGGTGACCACGCGGACGTGGTCGGGAGTGGGCCAGTTGAAGCCGGTGCCGTTGGTGATGAGGATGTGCGTCGCCCGCAGCATCTCGATGACGAACGCCTGGTCGTCCTCGATCGGGTAGACCTCGGGGTCGAGCCGCGGGAAGAGGTACAGCGCGCCCTTGGGCTTGACACACGAGACGCCCGGGATGTCGCCCAGGAGCTTGTGCGCGACGTCGCGCTGGGCGAGCAGCCGGCCGCCGGGCAGGACCAGGTCGTTGATGCTCTGGTAGCCGCCGAGCGCGGTCTGGATCGCGTGCTGGGCCGGCACGTTGGCGCACATGCGCATGTTGGCCAGCAGGGTCAGGCCCTCGAGGAAGTTGGCGGCCCGGTCCCGCGCGCCGGTGACGACGACCCAGCCGCTGCGGAAGCCCGCGACCCGGTAGGCCTTCGACAGCCCGCTGTAGGTCAGGCACAGGATGTCCTTGGCGTAGGTCGCCGCGTGCACGTGCCGGGCGCCGTCGTAGAGGATCTTCTCGTAGATCTCGTCGGCCATGAGGACCAGGTCGTGCTTGCGGGCGATCTCGACGAACCCCTTGACGACGGCCTCCGAGTAGACGGCGCCAGTCGGGTTGTTGGGGTTGATGAGCACGATCCCCTTGGTGCGCTCGGTGATCCTGCTCTCGATGTCCTCGAGGTCGGGGTTCCAGTCGTTGTCCTCGTCGCACAGGTAGTGCACGGCCCTGCCGCCGGAGAGGGTGACGGCGGCGGTCCACAGCGGGTAGTCCGGGGCTGGCACGAGGATCTCGTCGCCGTTGTCGACCAGGGCCTGGAGCGTCATCGAGATCATCTCGGAGACGCCGTTGCCGATGAACACGTCGTCCACGGTGACGTCGCGCAGGCCCTCGGACTGGTAGAAGTTCGCGACCGCCGTGCGGGCTGAGTAGATGCCGCGGGAGTCGCTGTAACCCTGTGACTCCGGCAGGTTGTGGATCATGTCGACGAGGATCGACTCGGGGGCCTCGAAGCCGAACGGCGCGGGGTTGCCGATGTTGAGCTTCATGACCTTGTGCCCCTCGGCCTCGAGCCGGTGGGCCTCCTCGAGGATCGGCCCGCGCACGTCGTAGCGGACGTCTTGGAGCTTGGTGGACTGCAGGATCTGGCGCACGCACCCATCCTCGCACCGGGGTGGCGCCCCTGCCGGGGAGGTGTGGCCGGGGACATGCCCGTGTGCCGCGTGCTCCCGCATGCTGAGAAGGCGCGGCCTTCCTAGGGGGCGAGGTCCTCCACCGTGGTCACCACCGTGGTCACCGAGGGCTGCCGCGGGGTCGAGGAGAAGCCGAACCGCGTCGGAGGGTCGACGCGGGCCAGCACCCCCAGCGGCTCGCGGCCGAGGGTTCCACGGATCGAGCTGACGGCGTGCAGGTCGGTGGCGCCGTACCACTCGCGCCGGCCGGACCTCGCCTGGCCGCGGGTGCGCACGCCGCGCAGCACGCGGCGGGCGACCGGGTCGACGAGCGAGGCCCACCCGGTGCTCTCGGCGAGGGGACGGGGCACGGCGTGCAGGACCCAGCCGAGCGGCAGCCTCGGCCCGGTGGTGAGCTCCAGGAGCAGGTGGTCGGCGGCCACCCGCCAGCGGCCGTGGGCCAGCTCGACCGTCACGGGCACGGTGCGGACCTCGTCGAAGACGTAGGTGTCGGCGATGAACTCGGCCACCTCGCGGGAGGGTGCGTAGAGGACCCGGTGGCCGTCGGATCGCTCCAGCATGACGTCGGCGAAGGCTCCGAGGGGGGAGTCGGTCCACCGACCCACCACGACCCGGTTGCCGCTGGCGCTGCCCAGCCCCGCGATCTGTCCGTGGAACCTGTGACGATGCCGGTCGCCGCGCATGGCCCGAGACTAGGGCGCGCCGTCGGTGCCGGCTCGAGGGAGCCGCACCACGGCTCGCACACCGGGCCCGGCGTCTTCCAGCCGCACGGTGCCCCCCGCGCGGCGCACCAGCTCGCGCGTGATGGCCAGCCCCAGGCCGGTGCCCCCTGAGTCGCGGTCGCGTGCCTCGTCCAGGCGGGCGAACCGGTCGAAGACCCGCTCCCGCTCCCGCTCCGGTATGCCGTGCCCGTCGTCGGTGACGACCAGCTCGACGGCGGGGCCACACGCCGTGGCGCTCAGGTGCACGGCCGTGGCGGCATGGCGGACGGCGTTGTCGACGAGGTTGGCGACCGCGCGGAAGAGCTCGTCGCGTGCCCCCCGCACGACCAAGGGCCCCGCCGCCCCGGGCACGTGGGCAGTGGAGACGTGCACGGGAACCCGTGCCGCGGCATACCGACCGGCGACCTCGTCGAGCAGCAGGCGCACCTCGACGTCCTCCGCGGGCCTCGCCGTGCCCCGGTCGCCGGCCCGGGCCAGGACGAGCAGGTCCTCGACCAGCGCGCCCAGCCGCTGCACCTCCGGGAGCAGCTCGCCCGGCAGGTCGCCGCCGTCGCCCAGCCGTTCGGCCACCTCGAGCTGGGTGCGCATCGAGGCCAGCGGGCTGCGCAGCTCGTGCGCGGCGTCGGCGACGAACGCCCGCTGCCGGTCCTGCGCCCCGGCCAGCCGCTCGAGCATGCCGTTGAGGGTGGTCGCGAGGGCCGCCACCTCGTCGCGGGTCGGGGGCACCGTCAGCCGTTCGGCGGGCCCGTCCGCCCCCGCCCCACCGGAGCCGATGCGCTCGGCGCCCTCGCGGAGCTCCTCGACCGGTCGCAGGGCGGAGCCGGACACCCGCCACACGATCGCGGCCAGCGCGGCGAGCAGCAGGGGAAAGAAGACGAGCAGCAGCCGGCGGAGCAGACGCTGGCTGGTGTCGAGGTCGGCAGTCGGCAGGGCGACCACGACGGTGACGCGCTCGGCTGCCGGCCCCGCCTCGACTGCTGCGACCTGCAGCTCGCCGGACAGGCCGGTGCGACGGCCCGGCACGGTGAGGGACCGGCCGTCCGCGAGCCGTTCGAGCTCCTCGGCGCTGACGAGGGGCGTCAGGCGGTCCGCCAGGGGTGAGCCGGCGACCACGCGGTACTGGTCGTCCAGCACCTGCACCACCTGGGAGCCCGTCACCGGCAGGGACTCGGGCAGCCGCCGCGCATCGACGAGCGCCGCGACCTCGCGGGCCGTGCCCCGCGCCTCGCCCTCGACGGCACGGTTCAGGGCGGCGGTCATCACGGCATACAGCAGCACCCCGCCGGCGAGCAGGGCCACGGCCACCGCGGCAACACTCACCACGAGCAGCCGCGGGCGCAGTCCCAGACGGGACCAGCGGCCGGTCACGGCGCCAGCCGGTAGCCGACGCCGCGGACTGTCTCGATCCGGTCGCGGCCGAGCTTGCGGCGCAGGTAGCCGACGTAGACCTCGACGATGTTGGGGTCGGCCTCCTCGGGCGCGCCCCAGACGGCGTCGAGCACCGACTCCTTGCTGGCCACCGCCGGGTGCGCGCGCATCAGGTGCTCGAGCACCAGGAACTCGCGCCGGGACAGCGCCACCACCTCGCCGTCCAGCTCCACCCGGTGCGCGGCAGGGTCGAGGCTCACGGGGCCCACGCTCAGCTGCGACGGCCGCCGGGTCGGCTCGCGGCGCAGCAGCGCCCGCAGCCGCGCGAGCAGCACGACGAAGGAGAACGGCTTGGTGAGGTAGTCGTCGGCGCCGTAGTCGAGCCCGTCGGCCTCGTCGTACTCGCCGTCCTTGGCGGTCAGCATGAGGACCGGCACCCAGTTCTCCTCGGCCCGCAGGGTGCGCACCACGGTGTAGCCGGACATGCCGGGGAGCATCACGTCGAGCACCACCGCGTCGTAGGAGCCGAACCGCGCGGCCTCCAGCCCGGCTGGCCCGTCCGGGGCGACGTCGACCACGAAGCCCTCAGCCTCCAGTCCCCGGGCGAGGGCAGCGGCCATCCGGGCCTCGTCCTCCACCACGAGCAGTCGCACGTGCACACCATGACACGGGCGGGCGCGCCTGCTCTCAGGGTTGTCTCAGGGCCCACCCGTCACGATGACCCCATGAGCATGTTCACCGACCACCCGCGCGCCCGCTGGGCCGCTCCCGTCGCCGCGGTCGCGGCGGTGGCAGCGGGAACGCTCGTCACCAACCTCACCGCGAGCGCCGACCCCAGCCTCCCGCCGCGCACCGCGGCCCAGCTGCTCGCCGACGTGCAGCGGGCGCAGCTGGCCTACGTGTCGGGCACCGTGGTGCAGTCCGCCGACCTCGGCCTGCCGGACCTGTCGGCCCTCGGCGGGTCGGGCGGGGGCTCGGCGTCCTTGGAGTCCGTGGTCACGGGCACTCACACCTGGCGGGTCTGGTACGGCGGCGAGAAGCAGCAGCGACTCGCACTGGTCGGCAGCCTCGGCGAGTCCGACATCATCCGCAACGGCCGCGACCTGTGGCTGTGGTCGAGCGACGAGAAGACGGCCGTGCACTACACGCTGCCCGAGCACGGGGATGAGACCGGCGGCAAGGCCGCGCCCGTCCCCGACGCGACCGACCTGCCCAAGACGCCCGAGGAGGCCGCCGAGCGGGCGCTCGCCGCGCTCGACCCGACCACCGAGGTGACCACCTCCGGGTCGGCCGTGGTCGCCGGCCGGGACGCCTACGAGCTCGTGCTCAAGCCGCGCAACTCCGGCTCGCTCGTCGCCTCGGTGCGGATCTCGGTCGACGCCGAGCGGCACATCCCGCTGCGCGTGCAGGCCTACTCGACCAAGCTCGCCAACCCCGCCTTCGAGGTCGGCTTCACGAGCATCGACTTCGGCCGACCCGACGCGCGGCAGTTCGCCTTCAACCCGCCCCCGGGCACGACGGTCACCGAGAAGGACGCCCGCACCAAGGCCGACCGCGACACGTCCGGGCGGCCGGATGCCGCCGCGGCGCCGAAGGTCGTCGGCACCGGGTGGGGTGCGGTGGCGGTGGGCTCGCTGCCCCCGGGTGCGCTGGCCTCCGGCGAGGGTGGCCAGCAGGCGCAGACGATGCTGCAGTCGCTCCCGCGCGTTTCCGGCGACTGGGGCAGCGGCCGGCTGCTCGGTGGCACGCTGTTCTCGGCGGTACTCACCGACGACGGTCGCTACGCGGTCGGCGCGGTGAAGCCCGAGAGCCTGTATGCCGCGCTCGCGGCGAAGTGACCACGGTCCGGCTGACGACGACGTGCGGGGGGTGTTATGACGGGGGACGTGGTTGCCTCCCGCCCGGCGGTGGACGCCGGGCCTGACGAGCTGGCGGTCCACACCGACGGGCTGACCAAGCGCTTCGGCCAGCAGCTGGCGGTGGACGGCATCGGGCTGGCGGTGCCGCGGGGCGCCGTCTACGGGTTCCTCGGCCCGAACGGGTCGGGCAAGACCACCACCATCCGGATGCTGCTGGGGCTGGTCGAGCCCACGGCCGGCCACCGCAGCCTGCTCGGGCTGCCGCTGCCGCACCGGGCGGGCGAGGCACTGCCCAGGGTCGGCTCCCTCGTGGAGGGCCCGGCCTTCCACCCCTACCTGTCGGGACGTTCGAACCTGGCCCGTCTCGACGCCGCCGACGCGATGGCCGACCCGCGCACCGCCGCCCGCCGGATCGACGCGGCGCTCGACCGGGTGGGGCTGCTCGCCGCGGCGAGGAAGCGCTACCGGGCGTACTCGCTCGGCATGCGGCAGCGGCTGGCCATCGCGGCCGCCCTGCTCGCGCCCCGCGACCTGCTCGTCCTCGACGAGCCCACCAACGGCCTCGACCCGCAGGGCACCCGTGAGGTGCGCTCCCTGATCGGGTCGCTGGCCTCCGACGGCACCACGGTGCTCGTGTCGAGTCACCTGTTGGCCGAGGTCGAGCAGATCTGCTCGCACCTCGGCGTGATGCGCGAGGGCCGGCTGGTCGCGCAGGGCACCGTCTCCGAGGTGCGCGGCTCCGGCCCGACGCTCGTGCGGGTGCAGACCCGCCAGCCTGATGCGGCGGCCGCCGTGCTGCGCGAGCTCGGGGTGGAGCAGGTGGGCACGTCGGGTGGCGAGGTGCACGGCACGCCCGGTGCCCTGGAGCCGGAGAAGATCGTCGCCGCCCTGGTGCACGCCGGCGTCGGCGTGCAGGGGTTCTCGGTGGCGGTCACCAGCCTGGAGGACCTGTTCGTCGCCCTGACGGGGGAGGGCTTCGATGTCAGCGGCTGAGCTGGGGGCTGGCGCCCCTGCGGTCTCGACGGAGAGGGTGCGGCGGCGCTGGTCGACGCGGTTCCTGCGCTCGGAGCTGCGGCTCATCGCGGGTCGGCGGCGCAACCAGATGGGACTGCTCGTGCTGGCGGCGGTGCCGATCATCATGGCCATCGCCGTGAAGGTCTCTCAGCCCGAGCCGGGCCGCGGCCCGGACTTCCTGTCGTCGATCACCTCCAACGGGCTCTTCGTGCCGCTGGCCGCCCTCGGCGTGGAGATCGGCATGTTCCTGCCGCTGGCCATCGCCATGCTGTCCGGCGATGCCGTGGCCGGTGAGGCCAACCTCGGCACGCTGCGCTACCTGCTCACCGTGCCGGTGAACCGCACCCGGCTCCTGGCCGTGAAGTACCTGTCGCTCTGCATCGGCGCGCTGTGGGGGGTGACCGCGGTGGCGGTGCCCGGTGCCGTCATCGGCATCGCGCTGTTCGGCACCGGCGACCTCACCACGCTGTCCGGGTCGCAGATCTCCTTCGGGTCCGCGGTCTGGCGGCTCGTGCTCGTCATGCTCTACCTCGCCGCCGGC
Source organism: Knoellia sp. p5-6-4 (assembly GCF_029222705.1). Classification (NCBI taxonomy): domain Bacteria; kingdom Bacillati; phylum Actinomycetota; class Actinomycetes; order Micrococcales; family Intrasporangiaceae; genus Knoellia; species Knoellia sp. p5-6-4. Next base: position 1,548,440 of record NZ_JARGZF010000001.1, on the reverse strand, counting down.
CTGGCCGGGCTGGCGGCCGTGGGGCTGTTCATCTCGACCCTGACCGAGCAGCCCATCGCTGCCTCGATCGCCCTGCTGATCTTCACGATCCTCTCGTGGATCCTCGACGCCGTGCCGCAGCTCGGGTGGCTTCACCCGTGGCTGATCGTGCACGAGTGGCTCGCGTTCGGTGACCTGCTGCGCGACCCGATCGCCTGGGAGAACGTGCTGCGCGGCCTGTTCGTCGATGGCCTGTATGCAGTGGTGTTCTGGCTGGCGGCCTGGGCCCGGTTCTCCTCCAAGGACATCACCAGCTGAGGCGGCGACCTAGGGGGTGTCGCAGGGCGCCCTCCAGCCGGTCGAGGAACCAGACCCCGTCGCTGCCCTGGAGGAACACGTCCCCGAAGGGCGAGGTGAACAGCGGCGTCTTTCCCTCCAGCCCGACCCATGCCCAGGACTCGAGGGCGGTGCTCAGCGTGTCGCCGTCGAAGCGACGAATGGCCTCCATGGGTGGGAGTCAACCATGGAGGCGGCGACGACCCGGGTCATCCCCTCCCGCCGGCCAACCGGTGCCCCGCTGGTCAGGGCACGGGTCAGCCGACGAGTGCCACCCGCGGGCCGGCTCACAGACCCGGTGCCGGTCACCCCGACCCCGTGCTCCGCGCCGGTGCCGGGCAAGGGCAGGTGGTGACCGGGGACACGACAGCAGGCGGTTCCCCTGGCTACCCCTCGGTAACTAAGGTGCCCGCATGACGACGCTGAGCGGGAAGACGATCCTCATGTCCGGCGGGAGCCGCGGCATCGGCCTGGCCATCGCGCTGAGGGCGGCGGCCGATGGGGCCAACGTCGCCCTCATCGCCAAGACCGACCGGCCTGACCCGCGCCTGCAGGGCACCATCCACACCGCGGCGGCGGAGATCGAGGCAGCCGGCGGCCAGGCGCTGCCCATCGTGGGCGACGTCCGCGACGACGCCACCATCGAGCGGGCGGTGGAGGAGACGGTCGAGAGGTTCCACGGCATCGACATCGTCGTCAACAACGCCAGCGTGCTGAACCTGTCGGGCACCTCGGCCCTCGAGCCGAAGCGCTACGACCTCATGCAGGACGTCAACGTGCGCGGCACCTTCATGCTGACCCGGGCCGCCATCCCCCACCTGGTGCAGGCCGAGGACCCCAAGGTGCTCACCCTGAGCCCGCCGATCAACCTCGACCCCCGCTGGTTCGGCACCCACCCGGCCTACACCATGGCCAAGTACGGCATGACTATGGCGGCGCTCGGGTTCGCCCACGAGCTCGCCGACCTCGGCATCGCCTCGACCGCGCTCTGGCCGGCCACCCTCATCGCCACCGACGCGATCGGCAACCTGCCCGGTGGTGCGCAGATGATCGCCGTCTCCCGCAAGCCCGACATCGTGGCCGACGCGGCCTACGAGGTCCTCACCACTACCGGCCAGGAGCTCAACGGCAAGACGCTCATCGACGAGCAGCTGCTGCGCGAGCGCGGCGTGAGCGACTTCGCGCCCTACTCCATGACGGGCAGGGACGAGGGCCTGGCTCCCGACATCTTCCTCGGCTGAGCCGACCGGTCGTCGCTGCAGCGGACCGCTGGCCGATCCGGGCTTGTGGGCCGCTGGTGGCGGCGGTGGGATGGCGGCAGCGACCAGCGACCCAGGAGGCCACGATGACCGCCGACACCCACCCCGCCGGGCTCTCCCACACGGCCGGCAGGACCGACATCCCGCTGCTCGAGCAGACGATCCCCGACAACCTCGACGCCACGGTGGCGCGGTTCGCCGACCGGGAGGCACTGGTCGACGTCCAGGACGGTGTGCGCTGGACCTACCGCGAGTTCTCCGACCGCACCGTCGAGCTCGCCCGCGCCCTGCTCGCCGCCGGGGTGCGCACGGGCGACCGGGTCGGCATCTGGGCGCCGAACTGTGCCGAATGGACACTGACCCAGTACGCCACCGCCCGCATCGGGGCGGTCCTGGTCAACATCAACCCCAGCTACCGCACCCACGAGCTCGAGTTCGTGCTGAAGCAAGCGGGCATCTCGCTGCTGGTGTCGGCGGCGCAGTTCAAGTCCTCGAACTACGCCCAGATGGTCGAGGAGGTCCGCGGCGACTGCCCGGACCTGCGCGAGGTGGTGCTGATCGGCACGGACTCGTGGGAGGCGCTGCTGGCGCGGGCGGCGGAGGTCCCGGCCGAGGAGGTCTCCCGCGTGCAGGCCGGGCTCGACCGGCACGACCCGATCAACATCCAGTACACGTCGGGCACCACCGGCTTCCCCAAGGGCGCGACCCTCAGCCACCGCAACATCCTCAACAACGGCTTTTTCGTCGGCGAGCTGTGCCGCTACACCGAGGAGGACCGCATCTGCATCCCGGTGCCCTTCTACCACTGCTTCGGCATGGTGATGGGCAACCTCGCGGCCACCACCCACGGCGCGTGCATGGTCATCCCCGCCCCCGGTTTCGACCCGGCAGCGACCCTGAAGGCCACCCAGGACGAGCGGTGCACCTCCCTCTACGGGGTGCCGACGATGTTCATCGCCGAGTGGGCCCTCCCCGACTTCGACAGCTACGACCTCTCCACCGTGCGCACGGGCATCATGGCCGGATCTCCCTGCCCGGCCGAGATGATGAAGAAACTCATCGCAGCGGGCATCGAGGAGATGACCATCTGCTACGGCATGACCGAGACCTCGCCGGTGTCGACCCAGACCCGCACCGATGACACCTTCGAGCGCAAGGTCGGCACGGTCGGCGCGGTCGGCCCCCACCTCGAGATCAAGGTCGTCGACCCGCTCACCGGCGAGACGCTGCCGCGGGGGCAGGCCGGCGAGTTCTGCACCAAGGGCTACTCGGTGATGCTCGGCTACTGGAACCAGCCCGACAAGACCGACGAGGTGCTGCAGGACGGCTGGATGCACACCGGCGACCTCGCCGTGATGGACGAGCACGGCTACGTGCAGATCACCGGCCGCATCAAGGACATGGTCATCCGCGGTGGCGAGAACATCTACCCGCGCGAGATCGAGGAGTTCCTCTACACCCACCCCGACGTCCTCGACGCGCAGGTCATCGGGGTGCCGGACGCGAAGTACGGCGAGGAGCTGTGCGCCTGGATCCGGATGAAGGAGGGCGCCGAGCCGCTGACGGCCGAGAGGGTGCGCGAGTTCGCCACCGGCAAGCTGGCGCACTACAAGATCCCGCGCTACGTCCAGATCGTCGACGAGTTCCCCATGACCGTCACGGGGAAGGTGCGCAAGGTCGAGATGCGCGAGAAGTCGGTGGCCGCGCTGGGCCTGTCGGGACAGGGCTGAGGTGGGGCCAGCCTGAGGCGCGCGCGGGCGCTGACCTGCGCGGATGCCGCCCACGAGTCGCGCTTCGCGCCGGGCGGGCCTACGTTGGCAGTGCCGGTGACCCCGGTGCCGACGACCTCAGGAGGGTTCAATGGAAGGCAGCAACATTCTCTGGATCGTGCTCGTGGTGGTGGTCGTCCTCGTCGCCGCGGCACTGCTCATGAAGACGTCGAGCAAGCGTCGGGCCGAAGTGCACCGCGACCAGGCCGAGCAGATCCGCCGGGAGGCGCAGGAGCACGACCGCGAGGTGCGCGAGCGCGAGGCGCGAGCCGAGGAGGCCGAGGCCCAGGCGCGCAAGGCCCGCGCCGAGGCCGAGCAGCGTGCGGCCGAGGCCAAGCGGCTCGAGGCCGAGGCGGAGCGCAGTGGCGAGCACGCCGACGCCATCCGGACCGAGCGCGACGAGCAGCTGCGCAAGGCGGACGCACGTGACCCCGACGTGCGCACCGACAAGGAGGGCTACCGGGTCGACGAGGACGGCAACCGCCTCGACGAGCAGGGCAGCGGGCTCGACGAGTCCGGCGGCCGGGTCCAGCACCGAGACGGTGCCTGATGGGCGGCAACGCGATCTGGTGGATCATCGGCGGCCTCCTCGTCCTGGCGCTGCTGTGGTTCCTCTTCAGCCGACTGGCCACCAGCGACCGGAGCGCCGGGCGGGCGCCCGCTGAGCGGAGCGGACCGGCTGGCGCCGCCTGGCCCCAGCAGCACCCGGACGCCGGCGACGACGTCGACGAGGGGGGAACCGCCCCCCGCCCCTGATCCCTGGGCGACCACGTGGTTCGACGTATGCCGGGAGCGCACCGGAGGCCGGATACTGGCCTTCTGGTGCGCTTTCGGCATCCGTGCTCCCACCACCTCAGGTGGTCGGGAATGGAGGTGGGCGGAAGTGCGTTGGGATAGGTAGTTGAAACATGAACTACCATGTGCCGAGGAGTCGAGATGCCTGCTGTGACCGTCCCCGACCTGACCGTGCTGCCCCGCGTGCCGGCCGTCACGCCTGTTGCCCGCCAACGGGCAGTGCGGTCGATCACGACTGCTCCCGGCGGCCTCGAGGGTGAGGGCTTCCCGGTCAAGCGCGCCTTCGCCGGCGTCGACCTGCGTGACCTCGACCCGTTCATCCACATGGACGAGATGGGTGAGGTCGAGTACGCCCCCGGTGAGCCGAAGGGCACGCCGTGGCACCCGCACCGCGGCTTCGAGACCGTCACCTACATCATCGACGGCATCTTCGACCACCACGACTCCTTCGGTGGGGGCGGCACCATCACCAACGGCGACACCCAGTGGATGACTGCCGGCGCCGGCATCCTCCACATCGAGGCGCCGCCGGAGCACCTGGTCGTCTCCGGCGGCCTGTTCCACGGCTTCCAGCTCTGGGTGAACCTCCCGCGCACCGACAAGCTCAAGCCCCCGGCGTACCAGGACCTGCGCTCGAGCGAGGTCGGTCTGCTCACCTCCGCCGACGGCGGCTCCCTTCTGCGCGTCATCGCCGGCGAGGTGGGCGGCGTCGCCGGACCGGGCTCCACCCACACGCCGATGGCCATGGTCCACGCGACCATCGCCCCGGGCGGCTCCCTCGAGCTGCCCTGGCGGCCCGACTTCAACGCGCTGGTCTACGCCATGAGCGGCGACGGCTTCGTGGGTCCGACCCAGTCGCCCCTCGGCACCGGTCAGCTCGCGGTGCTCGGCCCCGGGGATGCGCTGCGACTCTCGGCCGCGCAGCAGCAGCAGGCCCGCTACTCCGACGGCCTCGACGTCGTGATCCTCGGCGGGCGCCCGATCCGGGAACCCGTGGCCTGGGCCGGCCCGTTCGTCATGAACACCAGGGCCGAGGTCGTCCAGGCCTTCGAGGACTACCAGGCGGGACGCCTCGGTCAGCCCGGCCACACGATCCCGCACGGCACCCAGGGCGGCGTCCTGGACGCCTGAGACGAGCGTCTCGCCCACTCGAGTTGGGCGCCCGTGAAAGAATCGATACGCTGCGTAGCGTTATCGAGAAAGGTGGAGACCGTGACCCGGAACCTGACCCGCACCCGTGCCAGGGCGATCGCCCTCGAGCCCGGCCGTTACCCGAACGACTACCTGCACTCCGACCGCCCGTACGAGCAGACCCAGGGCGACATCGGCGGCAGCCTCTTCCTCGGCGCGATCACGCTCATCGCGCTCATGGCCCTCATCGTCACCGGCCTGGTCTGAGCACCCGGTCGACGCAGGCTCGCGCCAGCGCCCCCGTCGCCGGCCCCTCCAGCGCCTGACGCCGGACGTCGCCATCCGGGACCGTGGTCCTGAACCCGGCGACGCGCGGCGCGACCGTCGTCACAATTCAGGCACCGGGACGGCGGCTACCCCCTAGGTTGGCGTCCGCAAGGGCTTTCCTGCTGTGACGTCTCGTGACGGGAGCAACCGTGCGCATTGGTGTGCCGAAGGAGTCCAGGCCCGGGGAGACCCGGGTCGCCGCCACGCCCAAGACCGTGGGCCAGCTCATCGGCCTCGGCTACGAGGTGGTCGTCGAGGCCGGGGCGGGCCAGCGCTCGAGCTTCAGCGACGTGGCCTTCCAAGAGGCCGGCGCCGCCGTGGGTGGAACCGACGAGGCGTGGGACAGCGATGTCGTCATCAAGGTCAACGCGCCCGCCGACAACGAGATCGCGCGGCTGCGGCCGGGCGCGGTGCTCGCCTGCCTGCTCGCCCCCGCACTGAACCCCGAACTCGTCGACCGGTTGGCCGCGCAGGGCGTCACGGCCCTGGCCATGGACGCCGTGCCCCGCATCTCCCGCGCCCAGGCCCTCGACGTGCTCAGCTCGATGGCCAACATCGGCGGTTACCGCGCGGTCGTCGAGGCGGCCCACGAGTTCGGCAGCCTCTTCACCGGCCAGGTGACGGCCGCCGGCAAGGTGCCACCCGCCAAGGTGCTCGTCATCGGCGCCGGTGTCGCCGGGCTCGCCGCGATCGGCACCGCCAACAGCCTCGGCGCCATCGTGCGGGCCTTCGACGCCCGCCCCGAGGTGGCCGAGCAGGTCGAGTCGATGGGGGCCGAGTTCCTGCGCATCGAGGGTCTCGATCAGGAGGGCCCGAGCGCCACCGGTTACGCCAAGGAGATGGGCGAGGACTTCAACCGCCGGGCCGCCGAGCTCTACGCCGAGCAGGCCAGGGATGTCGACATCATCATCACGACCGCCCTCATCCCCGGGAAGCCCGCGCCGCGCCTCATCAGCAAGGAGATGGTCGCCTCGATGCGCCCGGGTTCGGTCATCGTCGACATGGCGGCGGCCAACGGGGGCAACGTCGAGGGCACCGTCGCCGACCAGCTCGTGGTCACCGACAACCAGGTGCGCATCATCGGCTACACCGACCTGCCCGGACGCCTGCCCACCCAGGCCTCGCAGCTCTACGGCACCAACCTGGTCAACCTGCTCAAGCTGCTGACGCCGGAGAAGGACGGCAAGGCGGTCGTCGACTTCGACGACGTGGTGCAGCGGGGCATGACCGTATGCCGTGACGGCCAGTCGACGTGGCCCCCGCCTCCGGTGGCGGTCAGCGCCGCGCCCGCGGCAGCCCCCCTCGCCGAGAAGCCGGCACCGCCCCCGCCGAAGGTGCGGGACCCGCGGCGGAAGTACGCGCTCATGGGTCTGGCCGCGGTCGTCTTCGGGCTCGTCGCGGCCTGGTCGCCGGCGACGTTCCTCGGCCACTTCACGGTGTTCGCGCTCGCCGTGATCGTCGGGTTCTACGTCATCAGCAACGTCGCCCACGCGCTGCACACGCCGCTGATGTCGGAGACCAACGCGATCAGCGGCATCATCCTCGTCGGCGCCCTGCTGCAGATCGGCAGCGAGGACCCGGTGGTGCGCACGCTGGCGTTCGTCGCCACCGTCATCGCCAGCATCAACATCTTCGGCGGGTTCGCGGTGACCAACCGCATGCTCCAGATGTTCCGGAAGGACTGAGGCGCCGATGACCACCAACCTCGTGCAGGCGGCATACATCGTCTCCGCCGTGCTCTTCGTGCTCTCCCTCGCCGGACTCTCCAAGCACGAGAAGGCCAAGGAGGGCAACGCGTTCGGCGTCGCCGGCATGGTCATCGCGCTGACGGCGACCATCTGGCTGGCGGTCGACCAGGCCGAGAACGGGCCGCTCACGCTGATGCTCATCGCGGTGGCCATGGCCATCGGCGCCGCCATCGGGCTGTGGCGGGCCCGGGTCGTCGAGATGACGCAGATGCCCGAGCTGGTCGCGATCCTGCACAGCTTCGTCGGCGCGGCGGCGGTGCTCGTCGGCTTCAACTCCTACCTCAGCGAGGAGGGCCTCGAGGGCTCGCTCGCGACGATCCACAACGTCGAGGTCTTCCTCGGCGTCTTCATCGGCGCGGTCACCTTCACCGGCTCGGTCGTGGCCTTCCTGAAGCTGAGCGCGCGCATCAAGTCGTCACCGCTGATGCTTCCCGCCCGGCACTGGCTCAACCTGGCGGCGGTCGTCGTCTCGGTCGGCCTGCTGGCGTGGTTCGTGGCGTCGCACTCGATCCTGCCGCTGGCGTTCATGACTGTGATCGCGCTGGCGTTCGGGTGGCACCTGGTGGCCTCCATCGGCGGCGGTGACATGCCCGTGGTGGTGTCGATGCTCAACAGCTACTCGGGCTGGGCGGCGGCCGCCGCCGGCTTCATGCTCGGCAACGACCTGCTCATCGTCACCGGCGCCCTCGTCGGCTCCTCCGGTGCCATCCTCAGCTGGATCATGTGCCGGGCCATGAACCGCTCTTTCATCTCGGTGATCGCCGGCGGCTTCGGCCAGGAGATCTCGGTCGGGGAGGCCAAGGACTACGGCGAGCACCGCGAGATGCTGGCCGACGAGGTGGCCGAGATGCTGAGGGACGCCCACTCGGTCGTGATCACCCCGGGCTACGGCATGGCGGTGGCCCAGGCGCAGTACCCCGTGGCCGAGCTGACCTCACAGCTGCGCAAGAAGGGCGTCAACGTCCGCTTCGGCATCCACCCCGTCGCAGGCCGGCTGCCGGGCCACATGAACGTGCTGCTCGCCGAGGCGAAGGTGCCCTACGACATCGTCCTCGAGATGGACGAGATCAACGACGACCTGTCCGACACCGACGTCGTGCTCGTCATCGGCGCCAACGACACGGTCAACCCCGCTGCCGAGGAGGACCCGACCAGCCCCATCGCGGGGATGCCGGTGCTCGAGGTCTGGAAGGCCAGGAACGTCGTGGTCTTCAAGCGCTCCATGGCGACGGGCTACGCCGGCGTGCAGAACCCGCTGTTCTTCAAGGAGAACGCCGCCATGCTCTTCGGGGACGCCAAGGACCGGGTCGAGGACATCATCAAGGCCCTCTGACCCGCGCGGACCTTTATCGGGTGACCCGAGAAACGTGCCCCTCACCCGAGGTGCCACTCGGGGTGAAGCGGACCTTTATTGGGTGACCCGAGAAAGTTGAGGCGGGTCAGGGCAGGGGGTGGCCGGCGTCGGCGACGATGTCGAACTCGTTGCCCTCGGGGTCGGCCATCACCTGCCACCAGATGCCGAGCTCGTCGTGGAGGTCGAGCACCGGGTGCCCCACCCGCCGGCCCCCGCGTGACTCGAGCTCGTCGATGAGGGACTCCACGCCGCGCTCGAGCGGTGGGTGGATGTCGAGGTGGCTGCGGTTCTTGCCCACCTTCGGCTCGGTCACCTGCTGGAGGATGAACACCGGCCCGGGCGGCTCCCCCTCGCGCGGCGCGAGCACCTCGAAGTCCTCGAGGGAACCGGCCGGCTCGTAGCCCAGGGCCGCGCACCAGAACGGCACCAGCGCCTTCGGGTCGAGGCAGTCGAGGACGACGGAGACTCTCATGGAGCCACGGTGGCAGAGGAGCGCTGCCGGGCGCAGGAGATCGTGCCGCAACGGCAGGAGGAGGGGTATGCCGCGGGTGACCACCCGGCATACCCCGACCCCTTGGCCAAGGGTCGCTAGCGGGCGGCGGCCTCGATGCGCTCCTTCACCCTGGGTACGAAGGACGCGGTCATGCGGGCGGTCACGAGGTCCCCCACGTAGGCCAGCGGGGGAAGTCGCCAGAACGACCGCGGGTGGCGCTCCATGGTCACCTTGGTGCCCGTGCCCTCGGGCTCGAAGGTGTAGTCCCAGGTGCCCATCACGGCTTGGGAGGACTTCTCGGTGATGTGCTGGTTCGGCACGACGTCGGTGTAGACCTCAAAGCCCTCGAACGGGATGCCGGCGATCTTGGAGTGCCAGCTGAAGTAGGTGCCGGTGCCCTCCTCGGTCTCCTTCACCTCGTCGTACTCGATGTCCAGCGTGGTGAGGTCTGCCAGGGCCATCGGGTCCTTGAAGTAGCCGAAGACGGTCTCGACCGGCGCCTCGATGTGCATGGTCATGGCTGTCATGGTGCTCATCTCCTTGCTCGCTCGTCGTCGCCGAGTGCCGGCAGAGGCCGACCCGGCGGTCCCCCTTGCCACCTTCACGCTAGATCGGCAGGAGGGACACGGCAGAGGCCAAGGACCCCGGTGTCGACCTGTCAGGTGCCGGTCATGCTGGGCAGGCGGCCCTCCTTCGCGCGCCCGTGCAGGCGGCTGCTGCGGTAGGAGTAGGCGAAGTAGATGACGATGCCGATGGCCATCCAGATGATGAAGCGCAGCCAGGTCTCCACGCTGAGGTTGAGCATCAGGTAGAAGCAGATCAGCGCCGAGACGATCGGCAGCACCGGCACCAGGGGCACACGGAAGGCCCGCTTGAGGTCGGGCCGCCGGCGCCGCAGGATGACCACGGCGATCGACACCAGCGTGAACGCCGCGAGGGTGCCGATGTTGACCATCTCCTCGAGCTTGCCGATGGGGGTCAGCGACGCCACGAGTGCGATGAACGCGCCGAGGGTCAGGGTGATCCGCAGCGGGGTGCCGGTCTTGACGTTGGTCTTGCCGAGCGCCGGCGGCAGCAGCCAGTCGCGGCTCATCGCGAACACCACACGGGTGGCACCGATGAGCAGCGTCATGATGACGGTGGTCAGGCCCGCGACGGCCCCCGCGGCGATGAGGGTGGCGTAGCCGTCCTTGCCCACCGACTCGAAGGCCGAGGCCAGCGCCGCCTTGGGGTCGATCTGGTCGTAGGGGACCATGCCGGTGATGACGGCGGCGACGCCCATGTAGAGCAGGGTGCAGATGACCAGCGAGGCGATGATGCCGATCGGCAGGTCGCGCTGGGGGTTCTTGGCCTCCTCGGCCGTGGTGGCGACGACGTCGAAGCCGATGTAGGCGAAGAAGACGATCGAGGCGCCGGTGATGATGCCGAGAGTGCCGAAGGTCGACGGCTCGATGCCGAAGAGCACCTGGATGAGCGGTGCGGTCAGGCCCTCCTCGGCGGCCGTGGGCTGCGACGGCGGGATGAACGGGCTGTAGTTGGCCCGGTTGACGAAGCCGATGCCCGCGACGATCACGAACAGCACGATGAAGACCTTGATCGCGACGAGCACCAGGTTGACCCGCATCGACTCCTTGATGCCGGCCGAGACCAGCAGCGTGATCAGCGCGACGAGGAGGAAGGCCAGCAGGTCGAACCTCGAGCCGGGTCCGACCGCCTCGGGCCAGGTGAAGCCGAGCTGGCTGAGGAACAGCTCGGCGTACTGCGACCAGCCCTGCGCCACGACGCTGGCGCCCAGCATGAGCTCGAGCAGCAGGTCCCAGCCGATGATCCACGCGACCAGCTCGCCGAGCGAGGCGTAGGAGAACGTGTACGCCGACCCCGACACCGGCACGGTCGAGGCGAACTCGGCGTAGCACAGAGCCGCCAGGCCGCAGCAGATCGCTCCGACGACGAACGAGATGATGATCGACGGGCCGGCGTACTCCAGCGCGGCGCGGCCCGTGACGGTGAAGATGCCGGCACCGATGATGACGCCGACGCCGAAGACCGTCAGGTCCGTGGCGGAGAGCCGCTTCTTCAGCTGGTACTCCGGCTCGTCGGTCTCCCTGATGGACTGCTCGACGGACTTCGTGCGCATCAGGCTCACGGCGGGCCACCTCCCGGGGAAAAGGTAAGTCGCCCCCCGGGGGGCGACCCGGACGGACCTACGCTAGCGCCGATCCGGGCGACCCGCCCAGCGCGATCTCAGCGGCGTTCGTCGTCCCAGCGGTCGCGCGGCGGGAGTTGGGGGATGGGGCCGGTGTCGGCGTCGCGGTCGACGCGCCCACCCGTGCGCCGGTCGGGGCTGCGGTAGAGCGACTCGCCGGTGGGGGGTCGCGGGGTCTCCACGCGGATGGCGGTGGAGTGGCGCTCGTCGTCCCACCCGTCATACGGGGAGGGCAGTGAGGAGGCGGGGACTGCGGGGTCCGGCGCCGCCTCGACCCTCGCCTCGTGGCGGGGTGCGTCCTGGTAGCGGCGGTCGGCCAGGCGGAAGATCTCGGTGCAGATCGCCCGGTAGTTGGTGTCGGGGCTGGGCACCCAGTTGACCTCGCGGAGGGCCTGGTCCTGCCCCGCGCTCTCCATGACGAACCGGCCGTAGCCGAGGATCCGGCCGGGGATCGACCGGGTGTAGGACATGTCGGTGACCTTGGACAGCGGCATCATCGAGACCTTGCGGGTGATGAAGCCGTAGAAGAGCAGCAGCCGCTTGTCGGTGGCGACGAACCAGTCGTGGCGCCACTCGGCGACCCGGTAGGCCGTGCGGCCGACGACCGCGAACCAGGCCCACCACAGGAGCGTGCTCACCAGCCCGAACCGGGCCGGGATGGTGGCGTCCACCCACAGCACGAGGACGCCGGACGCCAGGGCGGTGGCCACCGGTTCGGCCACCTTGCCCCAGTGCCGGTGCACCGCCGTGACGAGCCGCTCGCCGTCGAGCAGGTAGCGGTCCAGCTCGCGGTTCGGGCTCGTCAGGCTGCGGGCCACGGGTGGGGTCCTAGCTGAGCAGGGCGTCGAAGAACGTGCCGATGTTCCTGACGCCGTCGACGAGGATGTCGCCCGCGGTCTTGACGATGTCGGCGGCGCGGTCGGGCGAGGTGAAGATCGCGTAGACGCCGAACGCGACGAGGACCCAGAGCAGGATCTTCTTCACGCGCTGCATGTCATCTCCTTGATCGGTGGGGACGGGGGAGAGGCGCCGGCTCGGGGGTGCCGGCAGGGGGCATCACAGCATCGTCACAGATGCGGCAAATCGGACGGGTCAGGCGCGCCGAGCGGGGGCCTCCCGCCTCAGACCAGGCCGTACAGACGGTCGCCGGCGTCGCCGAGGCCCGGGACGATGTAGCCGTGCTCGTTGAGGCGCTCGTCGACAGCGCCGGTGACCAGCTGCACCGGCACGTTGAGGTCGGCGATCTCGTCCTCGAGGTGCTTGATGCCCTCGGGAGCCGCGAGCAGGGTGACCGCGGTGATGTCGTCGGCGCCGCGCTCGACGAGGTAGCGGATCGTCATCGCCAAGGTGCCGCCGGTGGCGAGCATCGGGTCGAGCACGTAGCACTGCCGACCCTTGAGGTCGTCGGGCAGGCGGTTGGCGTAGGTGATGGCCTCGAGGGTCTCCTCGTTGCGCTGCATCCCGAGGAACCCGACCTCGGCGCTCGGCAGCAGCCGGACCATGCCCTCGAGCATGCCCAGGCCCGCCCTCAGGATCGGCACGACCAGCGGCTTCGGGGTGCTGAGCTTGATGCCGGTCGTCGGGGCCACGGGGGTCTCGATCTCGAACGGCTCCACGCGCACCTCCCGCGTGGCCTCGTAGGCCAGCAGGGTCACCAGCTCCTCGGCCAGGCGGCGGAAGGTCGGGGAGTCCGTCCGCTTGTCGCGCAGGTAGGTCAGCTTGTGGGCGATGAGCGGGTGGTCGGCGACGTGGACACGCATAGGCGAAACTTAGCGCGTGCCCGACCACCGACGTCCATCGCCCGACCCCCGGTATGCCGCGTGGATGGGTCGTGCGCTCGAGCTCGCCACCGCGGCCGCCGCCTCCGGTGACGTGCCGGTGGGGGCCGTGGTGGTCTCCCCGGTGGGGGAGGTCATCGGCGAGGGCAGCAACCTGCGCGAGGCCGAGGGCGACCCCACCGCGCACGCGGAGGTGGTGGCGCTGCGGGTGGCCGCGCGGCATACAGGCGAGTGGCGTCTGGAGGACTGCACGCTGGTGGTGACCCTCGAGCCCTGCCCCATGTGCGCCGGAGCACTGCTCCTCTCACGCATCTCGACCCTGGTGCTCGGCGCCTGGGACCCCAAGATGGGGGCCTGCGGCTCGGTGTGGGACATCGTGCGCGACCGTCGGGCGACCCACCGCGTCGAGGTCGTCGGCGGGGTCCGGGAGGCCGAGTGCTCGCAGGTGCTGCTCGACTTCTTCGCGGCGCACCGGTGACGGGGACCGGGGGCCGAGGACCCTGCGCACAGGGCACGATCAGGGAGCGCACAGGCAGCTGCCGCATGGTGGAGGTGTGAACGCGGTCATCGAGCACCTGCTGGGCGCACCCGCCTGGGTGGTCTACCTCGTCGTCGGGCTGGTCGTCTTCGCCGAGGACGCCCTCTTCGTGGGCTTCGTACTGCCGGGGGAAACCCTGGCCATCCTCGGCGGGGCCACCGCGAGCCTGGGGCACACCCACGTCAGCGCCGTGGTGGCGGTCGTCGTGCTCGCCGCGGTGGTCGGGGACAGTGCCGGGTACGAGGTGGGGCGGATCGCCGGTCCGCGGCTGCTGACCCTGCCGCTGCTCCGGCGGCATGCGTCGCGGCTGCAGGAGGCGCAGGAGGTGGTCCGTCGCCGTGGGGGCCCGGCGATCTTCCTCGGCCGGTGGACCGCGTTCTTCCGCGCTGTCACCCCAGCGCTCGCAGGGATGTCGGGGATGCCGTACCGCACGTTCCTGCCGTGGAACGCCGTCGGCGGGCTGGCGTGGGGTGCCGCCGCGGTGACCGCCGGCTACCTCGCCGGCGTCTCCTACCAGCGGGTGGAGAGGTGGCTCGGCGCCGGTGCGGCCGGCGTCGTGGTGGCCGTGGCAGTGGTGGCACTGGTGGTGTGGCAGGTGCGCCAGCGCCGTCGAGGACGGGGCGCCGGCAGCCCCGCCTGAGGTGGATCGGGCCAGGCGTGTTCCGCGGCTCGGGGGGACATGCCGCTGCCGTGGGCTCCGCTGACTGCCTGAGGTCAGGGTCAGGCGACCTCGGCCTCTGTTTCGGCGCCCTCCCGGGGGCGCTCCTGAGGGTGTTCCTCAGCCCGCGGCTGCACCTCCTGCGCGCTCACCGACGGCATGAGCGCTGCAGCCACGACGGTGAGCGCGGCGGCGGCGAAGACGGCGATGAAGACCGCCGCGCCAGCGTCGGTGGCGGTGCCGGGGTCGGTCTCGGGCCGGCCCGACGCGGCGATGACCGCGTTGGCGACCGCGCCGAATACGGCCGCTCCGACCGCGCTGCCGATGGACCGGGCGAACATGTTGGTGCCGGTGGCCACGCCCCGCTCGCGCCAGGCCACGCTTGCCTGGGCGGCGATGAGCGAGGGGGTCGCGACGAGGCCCATGCCCATGCCGGTCACGTAGCAGGTCACGGCGACGAGCGCCACCGATGGCGTCTGGGCGAACAGGGCGAGGGCGCCGGAGCCGGCCAGGACCAGCGCCATCCCGACCAGCACGGTGGGGCGGAACCCGTAACGCAGGTAGAGCAGGCGCCCGGAGAAGGTCGCGGCCAGTGGCCAGCCCAGCGTGAGCGCAGCCAGGGCGAGGCCGCTGACCAGGGGGCTGACGCCGAGGGAGTTCTCGAGGTAGGTCGGCACGAAGGACGTCAGGCCGATGAGGATGACGCCGATGCCCAGGGCGAGGAACGTCGTCGTCGCCAGGAGCCGGCGGCTCAGCACCCAGAGCGGCAGCACCGGCTCGGTGGCCCGGCGCTCGACGGGCACGAACAGCGCCAGCAGCAGGCCGCCGACACCGAAGACCGCCAGGCTGGTCGGCGAGCCCCACGCCCAGGCCTGGCCACCCTCGAGCACGCCGAGGATGACCAGGGTCATGCCCACCGTGAGCAGCCCGGCGCCGAGGTAGTCGATCCGGTGCCGGCGCCGGGTGACGCTCTCGTTGAAGTTCCGCACGATCAGCGCGCCGGCCAAGAGGCAGAGCGGGACGTTGACGAAGAAGATCCAGCGCCAGATGCCGAGCTGCGAGAAGACGCCGCCGAGGGTCGGGCCGATGACCGACGACATGGCCCAGACGCTCGCGATGTAGCCCTGCGCCTTGGCCCGCTCGGCCACGGTGTAGATGTCGCCGGCGATGGTGATGGCCATCGGCTGCACCGCACCGGCGCCCAGGCCCTGCAGCGCCCGGAAGGCGATCAGCGCCGGCATGCCCCAGGCGAGGCCACACAGCACCGAGCCGAGCAGGAACAGGCCGATGCCGAGCAGCATGATCGGCTTGCGCCCGAGGGTGTCGGCGAGCTTGGCGTAGAGCGGCACCGAGACGGCCTGCGCCAGCAGGTAGACCGAGAACAGCCAGGGGAACTGCGAGAAGCCGCCGAGGTCGCGCACGATCGACGGCACGGCCGTGGCCAGGATGGTGGCGTCGATGGCGATCAGCCCGGTCGAGACCATCAGGGCGAGCAGGATCGGCCCCCGCTCGGACCGCAGTCCGACGGCGTCTGCGGTCGCTGGAGTCACGTCAGGGGACAAGGCGCCCGCTGTCCGATCCATTCCCTCCCAGCCGGTGGTTGGGAGGCGCCGAGGCCTGCCGGCGGACGACGGACCACTGCCCCTCCGCGGTATGCCGCGTGCTCACCGCCTGCTCGCGGCGCCGCGATGGACAGTCGGCCGGTCGCTGCCCGGGCCCGATTTCTTCGGCGGTCCGCTGCTCTAGTACCCTGCTCGGCGGTGGCGTGTCCGAGCGGCCTAAGGAGCACGCCTCGAAAGCGTGTGAGGGGGCAACTCCTCCGTGGGTTCAAATCCCACCGCCACCGCCATGTGATCTCTGAAGAGATCCGCGACAGCCGGACCCATCGTGTGGGTTCGGCTGTCGTTCATTTCGGGGGTCGTTCGAGGTTCTGCGGCAGGTAGTCCCGGCGCGGGTCGATGGTCAGCTCGCGCAGGAGCTCGGCGGTGAGGGCGGGCCCGAAGCGGGTGTCCAGGTCGCATGGCCAACATCGAATCTTCACACGACCGACCGGCCGTCTTCAGGTGCCAGTCGGACGCTCGAGGCATGGGCGGACAGAGCCGACACCCGCCCCGGAAAGACGATCCCCCGTGAGCGCACAGCAGCCGCACCCTGGCAGCCAGCACGTGCCAGCCCCGCTGTCCGCCCCAGAGCCGGGTTCCGCGCGGGGCCACGGCCGCGGCCACATGTTCACGATGCTTCTCATGTGTGTCCCGATGCTGCTGTTCGTCGGGGTGCTGGTCCTGACCGGCCGAGACACCGGCGGCTCCATCCTCGGGGCCCTCCTGTGCGTCGGGATGATGGCGGCCATGATGGGAGTACACGGCGGTCACGACCGGCGCTAGGCACTTTGCTCGGCCCACCGGACGGCGGTCGCGGGAGGTGACGCCAATGGCAGCCACAACACGAGGACGGCGCCGCAGGGTGCCTCTGACGAGGCGGCTGCTGGCCGCCCGTCCGGTGCGCACAGCCGCAGGCGCCGTCGGTGTGGGACTGGCCCTGATGCTCATGCTCCTGCTCAGCGGGCTCTGGGAAGGGGTCCAGCAACGGGTCACCGTCTACGAGGATCACCTGGGCGCCGACCTCGTCGTGGTCCCGCCCGGCACCGAGAGCTTGTTCGCCGACCCGGGTGGCCTGCCGGCCGACGCGCTGGCCACGGTCCGCGGCATACCCGGGGTGGCCGCCGCCGACCCCATCCGCACGCTGTACCTGATCCTCGAGCTGCCCCATGGCAAGGCCGCGGTGGCCGCTGCCGCCAGCAACCCCGGCCGTCCTGGCGGCCCCTGGGCACTGGCCGCAGGCCACCCCCCGGGTGCGGATGACGAGGTCGCACTCGACGCCGTCTTCGCAGCGGAGCATGGCCTCGCCATCGGGGACCAGCTGCCCGTCCTCGGCCACACCATGAGGGTGGTCGCGCTGACCGACGACACCACCATGTTCATGACACCACTGCTCTTCACGACCACGGACGCGATGACCGGCATGCTGCGCGCCTCCGGCACCACTGGGAGCGTCTTGGTGAGCCTGAGCCCGCACGCCGACCCGGTAGCGATCACCGGGCAGCTGACCCGGTCCGGGCTGACCGTGCGCACCCCGGCCCAGCTGCACGAGGCCGCGCTCACCCTCGCCACCCGGATCTACGGGGCCCCCGTGCGGCTCATGGTCGCCGTGGCCTTCGTCGCCGGGACGCTCATCGTCGCGCTCGTCGCGCACACGCGCGTCACCGAGCAACAGCGGGACCTCGGCATCCTCAAAGCGATGGGCGCCTCGCCGGGACGGCTGCGTCGCATCGCCGTCGGCGAGACCGCCGCCCTGACCGGGCTCGGGGCCTTGGCGGCACTGTTGCTGATGGCCGTCGCTCGGCAGGTGATCTCCTGGTGGTGGCCCGCGTTCCCGGTGGCCGTCACCATCCCGACGGTGGTCGCCACCGCCGCCGCCGCTGTCGTGATGGCCCTGCTCGCTGCCTGGCTGCCCGCCCGCCGCCTGGCCCGCCTCGACCCGGCCACCGCCTTCCGGAGTCGGTGATGGGCGCCGCGACCCTCGACCCGCTCCGCCTCGGGACCGTCCCGGTGGGGCGCCGGTTCCTGTTCGCCGAGCGGCGCCGGGCCGCGCTGACGGTGCTCGGGGTTGCCGCATCTCTGCTGCTCGTCCTGCTGCTGGGTGGGATCTTCGCCGGCGCCATCGAGCGGGTCACCTTCTACATCCGCACCTCTCCGGCCTCGGTGTTCGTCTCGCAGGCCGGGGTGAAGACGATGCACATGAGCGCCTCCACCCTGCCGGCCGACACCGCTGACCGGCTCCGGTCGGTCCCCGGCGTCGCGTGGGTGTCCTCGATCGGGCTCGCCTCCGGCTCGGTCGCCGGGCCTCGTGGCCGACAGTTGACGTACCTGATCGGCTACGACCCCACGAGCGGTCGCGGTGGACCCGCCGTCCTCACGGCCGGCCGGACGCCCCGGAGCGGCGAGGCCGTGCTGGACGAGCAGGCCGCGGACACGCTCGGCGTCGGCCTCGGCGACACGGTCACCGTGCTCGGCTCGCGGCTTCGGGTGGCGGGGCTCAGCACCGGCGGCTCCAGCATCACCAACACCACGGTGTTCACCACGGCCGAAGACTTCGCCGGCGTCCGCGGCAGTGCCCCGACCTCCTACGTCTTGCTCGGTGCGGAGCGTGGGCTCGAGCCGGACGTGCTGGCCGCCCGGGTCCGGGCCGCGCTGCCGGACGACACGGTCCAGACCAGGGAGCAGTTCGCCGCCTCGGAAGCGCGCATCGTGACCGACATGAGCGCCAACCTCCTCCGGTTGATGTCGACCATCGGACTGCTCATCGCGCTCGCGGTCATCGCGCTCGGCCTGATGACCGCCACCCTCAGCCGACTGCGCGACTTCGCGGTCCTCAAAGCCCTCGGGGCCAGCACCCTGCGGCTCGCCGGCGCGGTTGCCGTGCAAGTGCTGTGGACCGTCGCTCTCGCCGCCGTGGCCGCGGTCGTCCTCGGCCGCCTCCTCGCCTGGGCCCTTCCCCTCGTAGCGCCTGCCATCCAGATCCGCATCACCGCCGCCGCTGCCGTCCAGCTCGCTGCCAGCGCCCTCGTGGTCGGGCTCCTCGCCGCCCTGTGGCCGCTGCGCCGCATCGCCACGCTCGACGCCGCCACCGCCTTCCGGGAGTCCCGATGACCGCCACCACCGACCCCAGCCCAGCTGGAGCGAGCACCGGTCTCGCGCGCAACACCTTGCGGGTGCGCGGCCTGACCAAGACGTACGGGCACGGTTCCACCCAGGTCGCGGCCGTTCGAGACGTCGGCCTGGACGTGGCTGCCGGCGAGGTCCTCCTCGTCATGGGACCCAGCGGGTCGGGAAAGACCACATTGCTGCTCATGCTGGGGGCGCTGCTGCGGCCCACGGCCGGCTCGATCACGGTGACCAAGCGCGACGGCACGACCGTCGACGTGGCCGCCGAGCCCGAGAAGGCGCTGCCCGCCCTGCGGGCGCTCACGTTCGGGTTCATCTTCCAGGACTACGCGCTCCTCGACGCGCTCACCGCCACCGAGAACATCGCCGTCGCCACCAACCTGGCCGGCACCACCGGAGCGGCTGCCACCGACCGCGCCCGCGCCCTGCTCGAGCGTGTCGGCCTCGCCCACCGGGCAGGGGCCCGGCCACTTCAGCTGTCCGGTGGCGAGCAGCAGCGCGTCGCCGTCGCCCGTGCCCTGGCCAACGACCCGCCCGTGCTGCTCGCCGACGAGCCCACCGCCAACCTCGACGCCTCCCGCGGCCGCGACCTCGCGCGGCTGCTGCGCCAGCTCGCCGACGACGACCAGCGCTGCGTCGTCATCGTCAGCCACGACGACCGCCTGCGAGTGGTCGCCGACCGCGTCCTGTGGCTGGAGGACGGACGGTTCAAGGCCATCACCACCCTGCCCCTCGACCCGGTGTGCCGGATGCCGGTCGAACCCACCGGTCCGCACCTGGACTGGGCCGACCGCACCTGGTGGTTCTGCTCCTCGGGCTGCCGGACCGAGTTCGCCGAGGACCCCGCGCGGTTCGTCACGGCACCACCCGACGACCCCGCAGCCGAGCAAGCGCAGCGATGACGACCGACCCCCACCGCACCATGATCCGGCTCACTCTCGGGTCCGCTGCCAGATGACCACCCGCATGGTCGACGGCAAGACGGCATCCAGCTTCACCCACGGCGTCTTGGCGGCCTGCCTCTCCGCCCAAGGGCGCCCCGGCGACGCCCTCGTGGTGGTCGGGATCCCCTTCGGCCACACCCGCCCGCAGTGGATCCTTCCCTATGGGGCACCGTGACCGTCGACTGCACGGGACAGCGGGTCCGGGCCGACCACTCCTGAGTCCACGGCCAGCGGCCATCTCTGGCAGGTCAGTGCCCTGGGCCGGTGACGACCTTCCTGCGCTCGGACTCGTGGGCTCCGCCTTTGCGCGCGAGAGTTGCGCAGGCCTCCTCGATGTCGCGGGCGAGGGTGTCGACGTGCTCGTGGCTGAGGGTCTGCTTGACCAGGGCCCGCATGATCGTCACGTCCTGCGCGTTGGGGGGAAGGGTGTAGGCCGGGACCATCCAGCCGCGCTCGGCGGACAGCTGCCAGGCGATGTCGAACTCGTCGTAGCCGTGGTCGCCGGAGAGCTGGAACGCCACGAGCGGGAGCTGTTCCTCGTCTCGGCCGATCAGCTCGAACCGACCCATGGCGGCCAGCTTGTCGGCCAGCAGGTGGGCGTTCGCCTGCATGTTGCGCATGATGTAGGTGTAGCCGGCGCGCCCGTAGCGGACGAGGTTGTAGTACTGCGCGAGCACCATCGCGGAACCGGTGGAGAAGTTCAGGGTGAAGGTGGCGTCGGTCTTGCCCAGGTAGTTCTCCTCGAAGACCAGGTCGGGGGCGAGGTCGGACTTCTCCCGGAAGACAAGCCAGCCGATGCCGGGGTAGACGAGGCCGAACTTGTGCCCTGAGACGTTGATGGAGCGCACCTGCTCGAGGCGGAAGTCCCAGGCGGAGTCGGGGTAGAGGAACGGCCAGACGAAGCCACCGCTCGCCCCGTCGACGTGCAGGGGGATGTCGAGGCCACGCTCCTGCTTGATCCGCAGCAGCAGGTTGTTGATCCCGACGATGTCGTCCTTGTGCCCGGTGAAGGTGGTTCCGAGGACGGCCGCGACCCCGATGGTGTTCTCGTCGAGGTGTGGCCTGACGTCCTCGGGGCCGATGGTGTACTTGCCCGGCTGGAGCGGGACGATGCGGGGCTCCACGTCGAAGTAGCGGCAGAACTTCTCCCACACGACGTGCACGTCCCCGCCGAACACGAGGTTGGGGCTCGTGGCGGACTCGCCGGCGGCCTCGCGCCGCTTGCGCCAGCTCCACTTCAGCGAAAGCGCCCCAAGCATGATCGCCTCGGACGAACCCTGGGTGCGTGCTCCGGTGGTCTCGCCGGGGGCGTGGAAGAGGTCGGCCAGCATCCGTATGCAGCGTTGCTCGATCTCGGCCGTGCGCGGGTACTCGGCGTGGTCGATGAAGTTGCGGTGCTGGTTGGCGGCGATGATCCGCTGCGCTTCCGGCTCCATCCACGTCGTCACGAACGTGGCGAGGTTGCGCGCCGGGTCGCCTTCCAGGGCGAGGTCCTCGGCGACCAGCCGCATGGCGTCGACCGCGGTCATGCCCGCCTCGGGGAACTCGTGGCTCGGCACCTCCCGGGTGGCGAAGCTGTTGCCGAACAGGGCGGCAGCGGCGTTGATGTCCGGATCGGTGGTCATGGGCGTGTCCTAGGGGTGTTGGGGGCGCAGGGGTGGCTGCACCTGGAGGAGTGTCTGTCGCCAGGCGGGGAACATCAGCGCGGCGCCGGCGAGGAAGCACACGGCGCCGAGCAGGGTGCCTGCCACGGCCACTCGCGTGCTCACCAGCTCGTCCGTGCTGGGGACGACGTAGCTGGCCAGTGCCGAGGCCATGAACAGGACCGAGCCGACCATGTTCAGCCAGGCGATGCGCCAGGGGAGCGATCGTGGCCGCAGGCTGAGGAAGCGGTCGGTGACGGCGAGCACGCCGAACGCGCTCGCGACGAGGAAGAGGGTCGACCCGAAGAGGTCCGGGCGCCAGACGTACCGGTTCTGCTCCGCCGCGCTCGCGTTATGCGTGAGCGCGGCCAGGGTGCTGATGTTGAAGAACACCGTTCCAGGGAACTGCGTGGTCGCGGCCAGCCAACCTCGATCGTGGGGCAGCCAGTTCCAGAGCCTGACCGGTGCACGCCTGTGCTGCCCGACCTCGTCGACGCCGGTCATCGCCGGGCTCTGCGCCTGCAGGAGCTGGGTGAACGAAGCCGCAGTGAAGAAGAGCGAGCCCACGACGTAGGTGATCCCGTCCACCGGTCCGCCGACAGCGTTCGCATAGGCCGGCACCGACCCGAGGACGAAGCACGAGGACCCCACGATGAACAGCCAGGCGATCGCCGCATTGAGCAGGAAGGGCCGCACGGACATGCTGCTCCTCTCGACGGCTCGACAGGCACCACCCTCCGGCGGGCGCCCGCCGAGCGGCTCACCCCGCCCGGGTGAACCGGTCAGGGACGGGGAGAACCATGGTCAGGACGAAGGCGACTGCCACGGCGACCACGACCTGCGGTGTCACTGCCACGCCGTCGACGCCGAGCAGCAGGGTGGCCAACAGCGTCGAGGTCAGCGGCAACCGCAGCATCGCGCAGCACATCGCACCGATGCCCATGCCGATCGCCGGCGCCAGGTCGAGGCCGGGCAGGCCGCTTGCCGCGATGCCGAGCACTGCACCGATGAACATGGCGGGAAAGACCGGGCCGCCGCGGAACGCGCTCAGGGAGAGGCCGTAGGCCAGCATCTTGCACCCGGCGAGCAGGAGGAGGGCGCCGAGCGAGTAGCTGGAGGCGTCCGCGACCAGGTCGGGCAGTGCGTCCTGTCCGGAGAACAACACCTGGCTGAAGCTGTTCCCGGAGAGGAGCTGGTAGGTCATTGCCGTGAGACCGATGAGCAGGCCGAGGGCCGCGGTCACCAGGACTCGGCTGGCGTGCACCATCGGGCGCAGCGACAGGCCGACCCAGCGGATTCCCCAGCCGAGCAGCGCCCCCGCTGCGCCCACCGCCAGCGCCCACGCGAGGCTCGCCAGCGTCGGAGCCGTTGCCGGTGGCACGGTCGTGAGGGCCAGCGAGAACGTGCCCAGCCCGGTCCAGCTGTCCAAGCCGACGAAGACCAGGGCGCCGACACCGGAGGCGAGTAGGCCCGGCAGCGCGACGAGGGTGAGCGTCGCACCGGCGATCCCGGCAGCCTCCATGATGAGGAAGGCGCCGAGCAGGGGTGAGCCGAGCAGCGTGCTGATGGCCGCGAAGCTGCCGGCCGAGGCCATGACCGTCAGCGCCATCGGTGGTGCGTCCTTGCGGGCCAGCCGGACGGTGAGCGCGGCAAGGCCTCCGCCGAGAGCGATCAGCGGCGCCTCGGGGCCGAGCACTGCGCCCAGGCTCAGCGTGGCCAAGGATGCCAGGGCGATGCCGGGCAGCTCGCGAGCTGCTGGCGGACCTCCGCCGGCGTGGAACCCGAGCGCGGGCGAGTGACCGCCGTTGCCGGGCAGGTGGCGGATGGTCAAGCCGGTCAGCAGTCCGCACAGCCCCAGCCAGGGCACCGGCCACCAGGCGGGGGTGCCCTCCGCGAAGACGTTGTTCGGCAGGTCCGTGAACAGGTACGTCTGGACCTCGGTAACCAGCGCCAGAAAGCCGTAGGCCGCGACGGAGATCGGGATGCCCAGGACGGCGGCGAGCAACAGCGCCGACAGGTACGGCTTGGAGCGCACGACAGCAGCGGGGTCCGTGACCGGCTGCCCCGCCGGCGGTGACGGCACAGGGCTGCCCGGGCCCGGTGCCGCGACATCGTGGGAGGCGTTGGGGTCGGTCACCGGATGTGCCTCCTCGCAGCAGAGCCCTCATCGACAACGTAGCGCCGTCTCTTCACGGCTGGGTCCCCTCGGTGACCTAGGGCCCTTGCGGCCGCCGCGCCCGCCAGCCACGGTGGACTCCAGCGGGAGGGAGGGACCATGCCGGCCAGCCGGGGCGAGCGGCTGCAGGGGCTCTACCTGCAGATGTGTCGGATCCGGTGGACCGAACAGGCGCTCGCCCTCCTGTGGCACGACGGCCTGGTGTCGGGGGAGATGCACCTCGGCATCGGCGAGGAGGCCGTGGTCGCCGGCGTGGTGGCGAACCTCGACCAACGCGACGCCCTGGCTCTCGACTACCGGTCCACCCCAGCACTCGTCGCGCGCGGCGTGGACCTCACCGCGCTGCTCCTGGAGGTGCTGGGCTCCCCCCACGGGCTCTGCGGCGGCCGCGCCGGCCACATGCACCTGATGTCGCGCGCGCACCTGGCTGCGGCCTCGGGCATCGTCGGGGCACCCGGCCCGCTGGCGTGCGGGTTCGGCCTCGCCGCCCGCGGGAGGGGCGAGGGCGGCGTCGCGGTGGCCTTCTTCGGCGACGGCGCGGTCAACGAGGGAATGCTCATGGAGTCGCTCAACCTCGCCTCCGCCTGGCGCCTGCCCGTGGTCTTCGTGTGCAAGGACAACCGCTGGGCGGTGACCACGAGGTCCAGTGCCCTCACCGGTGGTGGGCTGCGGGGCCGCCTGGCGGCCTTCGGTATGCCGGTGGAGCGGGTGGACGGCCGCGATGTCGAGGCGGTGGCCCGAGCCGCCTCGAGCGCGGTGTTCCGGGCGCGGCGCGGCAGCGGGCCCACGACGCTGCTGGCGACCTGCCCACGGCCCGAGGGGCACTTCCTCGGCGACCCCCTGGTGCGCCTGACCTCCGCCGTGAGTGAGCTCGCGACCGAGGTCGGCCCGCTGCTCGGCGAGCTGCGGAGCCAGCCAGGAGCTCCCCTGCCGCACCGACTGGCCGCCCTCACCTCGATGGGCTCGAAGGCGGTTTCCGTGGCGGTGCGGCGTCCGGGCGACGCCAGCGACCCGGTGCGCCGGGCGGGGCGCAAGCTGTCCGCTGCCGCTGCGACCGAGCTGGCCGGCCAGGCCCGTCTCGAGGTGGAGACGGCGTTGCGTGAGGCGCTGGCCAGGGCGGTGCGCGATGGCTGACACGTCGTTCTCGGAGGCCGTCGAGCGGGCACTCGCCCTGGCGATGGCCCGCGACCCACGGGTGGTGGTGATCGGTGAGGATGTGCGGATGTTGCGGCGCAACGCCTTCGTCCGCTTCGGCGGCGACCGGGTGGTCGACAGCCCCATCAGCGAGTCCGCCCTGCTGGGAACGGCGCTCGGCGCCTCGATGGCGGGACTGCGCCCGGTCGTCGAGGTCATGTTCGTCGACTTCATCGGCGTGGCGCTCGACCAGCTGCTCAACCACGCCGCCAAGCTCGAGGCCTTCAGCGGAGGGCGGTGGCAGGCGCCCCTGGTCGTCCGTGCCGCCTGCGGCGGTGGCTACGGGGACGCGGGCCAGCACGAGCA
This sequence comes from Knoellia sp. p5-6-4, assembly GCF_029222705.1. Lineage (NCBI taxonomy): Bacteria > Bacillati > Actinomycetota > Actinomycetes > Micrococcales > Intrasporangiaceae > Knoellia > Knoellia sp. p5-6-4. The sequence goes on along the minus strand of NZ_JARGZF010000001.1, from coordinate 1,523,082 downwards.
GGCGTTGTGGGGACTGCTCGCGGGCATCCCGGGGCTGTCGGTGGTCGTGCCGTCAACACCCGCGGACGCCGCGGGCTTGCTCCTGTCGGCGATCGCGGCCCCCGGCCCGGTCGTGTTCCTGGAGCACAAGCTCCTGTCGGAGCAGTGGCTGGACTACGTCGGTGGCGCGAGCAGGGCGGGCGTCGACTTCGACGTGCCCGCCGCCGGCGCTCACGGCGAGGTCGCCCCCGAGCCGGCGCCCGTGCCGCTGGGCGTGGCTGCCCTGCGGCGACAGGGCACCGACCTGGTGATGGTGTCGCTCGGTGTGGGGGTGCACCGCTGCGTCGAGGCGGCGGATCGCCTTGCAGCCGAGGGGCTCTCGGCGGCCGTGCTCGACCTGCGCAGCGTGGCGCCCCTGGACTCGGAGGCGGTGGTCGACCTTGCACGGCGCACGCGACGGGTCCTCGTCGTCGACGAGGACTACACCCGCGGTGGCCTGTCCGGCGAGGTGGCCGCCATGCTCGCCGAGCGCGGTGTGCCTGCGGCCTACGGCAGGGTCACCACCGAGGAGACGATCCCGTACGCGCGCGACCTGGAGGCCGCGGTGCTGCCCAACACCGAGCGGGTCATGGACGGGGCCCGAGCCCTCATGGCGCGGTCTGGGCTGCGGCAGGGAGGCTGATGTGGACACGGTCCTCGGGGTGCTGCTGGTCATCACGGCGGTCGTGACGGTGGCCTACTGGCTCGACTTCTTCCTCCGCGGCACGGTGCAGGTCGTGGCGGAGGAGTGGTACCTGCGCTTCGAGCGAGCCTTCCCCGCTGCCGACGGGTGGATGGCAGCCTGCTCACTGGTCGCCGCGGTCGGCCTCTTCACCGGCGCCGACTACGCGACCGTCTTCGGGCTGCTTGCCGCGGGTGCGCTGGTCTTCCTCGGGCTGATGGACCTGACGTTCAACCTGCAGAACGGGCTCTTCCGCCTGCTGCCGCAGTCAGGACAGATGTGGGTGGAGGTGGTCATCGTCGGCTGGAGCCTGTTGTTCGGTAGCCTCCTGGCCGTCTACTTCGGCTCCCGCGTGGTGTGAGCGACCCTCTCCGTGCGTCGAGAGGACCGGACCCGCGCGTCGAAGTACGCGAACCACGCCTCCCGCGCCAGGCCGGTGGTGCGCGCCACCAGCTGGCCCTGCCAGCCGGGCGTGATGAGGAAGCGACCCCGCTCCATGCCGTGGACGATGCTGGCCGCCACGCGCTCGGGCGTGAAGGGTTCGATGGCGCCCGAGATGGCGAACGTCTCCGGTGGCTTGAACTGGTTCTCGTATGCCAGCTGTGGCGTGTCGGTGTCGGGCGGGCAGACGCAGCCGACGTGGATCCCCTTGGGGTGCAGCTCGACCCGCAGCACCTCGAGCAGGCCGCGCACGGCGAACTTGGGTGGTGAGTAGGCCGAGTAGCCGAACACCCCGACCAGCCCGGCCGTCGACGAGATGCCGACGACGCTGCCATGCCCGTGCTCGACCATCGCGGGTACCACTGCCCGAGCGGCGTACAGGGTGCCGAAGTAGTCGATCTCCATGGTGCGCCGGAAGATGCTGTCGTCGAGCTGCTCGAAGTAACCGGGGTGGGCGATTCCGGCGCAGGTCAGCAGCACGTCGCACGGCCCCAGAGCCCCGGTGGCGCGGGCGACTGCCGATGCCACGGAGCCCTCGTCGGCCACGTCGGTGGGGAGCGCGACGTGCCCGATGCCGAGTGAGGCCAGCTCGTCTGCGGTCGCGGCGAGGTCGCCGTCGTCGAGGGCCAGCACCGAGACGGTGGACCCGAGGCGGGCGACCTGGCGGACGAACGCCCGCCCGATGCCGCTCGACCCTCCGGTGACCAGGACGTGCGCGTCGCACCAGCGCGCGACCCGCGGTGCCCTGCCGCGCGGGAACGGGCCGCCACGCCGATTCCGGGTCACTCCTGCACGCTAGGTGCGCTGCGCAGGTGGGCGCAGGGGCCAAGGTCCCGGTGACCCGCGGGCACCTCAGCCGGCGGCGCCAGGTTCTTGCTGACCACGTCGAGGGGGCGCGGCAGCTCGTCGGTCGTGCTCAACCCGACGACCTCGGTGCCGGCGTACAGGACCGGCGTGTGGCCGGGCGGGACGTCGTAGGCCTCGCCCGCTTCGAACGTCTCGTCAGCCCCGTTGCACTTGTAGGTGATCTTCCCGGCCAGGACGTAGCCCCAGATGGCTCCTCCTTTGCACGGTGCGGTGCGCCAGGGGCCGGGCGCCACGATGGCGCTCTGTCATCGTCGGCCCGGGCTCGGGGTGGGCGGCAATGCCCGATCGGGCTGCCCGAGAGCCGTTTTGTCCGAATTGCCCAAAACCTGCTCAACTTCTGCAGAAGATGCGTAACTTCCGCGACGGTCTCCCGTTGAGGTGGTCACCGAACTTGACCAGTTCCTGACCAAGGGGAGACCAGACCATGATCAGCACGCCCGACACGCACCGCACCGCCACCCGCACCGGCGCCGCCCTCCTCGCCGCGACCCGGCCGCTCGGGCGGATGGCGCTCAGCTGCGGCCTCGCCGGCACCCTGGGTGTGGGGGTGGCGTCCGCGGCCGTCGCCGGCGGGCAGCCCGACAAGCCCGGCCACACCTCGACCAGCGGCAAGCCTGCTGCCCGCGGCGGCGGCGTCGAGCGAGGCGCCCCGCAGCCGGCCGCCGAGCGGAGTGCGGAGCAGTCCACCTCCGCGCGGCCCGGGTCGCAGCAGGCCACCGAGCGCCCCTCCTCGCGGCCCGCAGCCGAGCGCGGGTCGACCCAGCGGGACCAGGACCCCGCCGGTAACAACGGCACGATCAAGGTCGACGGCGCAGCGTGGGACGCCCGCGTCGACAACGAGCCGCACACCTCGTGCGCCTTCCGGGTGACCTTCTTCGGCTTCGACGACGGGCAGACCGCCGACATCACCGTGACCGGCATCGCCCCAACCGGGGGTGGCGCGCTGCTGCACGAGACGGCCGTCCCCACCAGCGACGACCCGGCAGGCGGAGCCGCGCAGGACTTCGACGGTGCGACCCGCGTCTACACGGCGGAGGACCTCGGCCTCGACGCGGTCTCCCCGCACCCCCAGCAGGGCTACCACCTCAAGGTCGCCGTCGACTCCCTCGAGGCGCCCGGCGGCGCCAAGCAGAAGGTGCTCTGGCTCGAGCCCTGCCAGGACCAGGCTCCCGTCACCCAGCCCGGAAGCCAGTCAGAGCCCCAGCCCGAGACCGGCGAGTTCCGGCAGGGTGGCGTGGGTCCGTCCGTCCCGGCCACCGGCTCGCAGCCCGCGGTGCCCGGGCGGCCCGAGGAGGCGGCCGCCTCGCCGGTGGCGCGCCCCGTCGAGGCGAGCCCGGCTGCCCCGGCGTTGGCAGCCTACCGCGAGGTGTCCGCATCGGTCGCCGACCGTGCGTCCTCCGTGATGGCCCTGCGCCCGACCCAGCAGGCCAGTGCCCTGCCGGCCGGCCTGGCCTTCACCGGTGCCGGTGGCCTGGGCCTGATGGCCCTCCTCGGTGCCGGCGCCACGGCGGCCGGCACCGGACTCCAGGTGGCACGTCGCCGGGCCGGCTCCCACGGGGGCTGACCGGACTCAGCCTCGACGACCGGGGGTGGCGCCGTGACGGCGTCACCCCCGGTCGTGTCGTCCCAGGGCGCCGGCGAAGGACGAGATGGAGCCCAGCGAGGGCAGGAGAGCTGCCTGGTAGGCGTGGTAGACGTCCGGCTTCCCCTGCCACACCGACGCGGCCGGACGGTTGTGCTCGTCGAGCTCATGGCGCCAGGACCCGTCTTCGAGGTCGATGAGGTGCCGGTCCGCGTAGTCCCACCACGTGGCGTACCACCGTCGGTAGCCCTCCTCTCCGGTGGCGTCCCAGAGGGTGTATGCCGCGGCGATGGCCTCGGTGACGACCCAGTGCAGCCGGGTGTGCACCACCGGTGAGCCGGCGAAGTCGGTCGTGTAGACGAAGCCCGCGGCGCCGTCGACGTCCCAGCCGACGTCCACCGCGGTGGCGAACAGCGCTCGAGCGGCCTCGAGCATCCACGACGGCGCCTGTGGTCCCAGAGCGTGGCGCAGGTGGAGGGTGAGCCGAGCCCACTCCAGGAGGTGGCCCACCGTGGCGCCGAACGGCCGGAAGGGGTGGGCCGGCTCGGTCCGGTTGAAGTCCAGCACGGGCTCCCAGCTCGGGGTGTAGTGCTCCGGGAGCAGCCAGCCGTGGCTGCGCGCCTGCTCGTGCAACAGGCGCTCGGTGACACGGGAGGCCCGATCGAGCCAGGTGCGGTCGCCGGTGACGTCGTGCACGGCGAGCATCGCCTCGACACCGTGCATGTTGGCGTTGGCCCCTCGGTAGGGCTCGAGCCGGTCCCACCCGCGGGCCCAGACGTCGACCGCCATCCCCTCCTCGTCCGACCAGAAGTGGGTGTCGAACACCTCTCGGGCACGGTCCAGCAGCCGCTCACCGCGGGGGTGTCCCGCCGCCACGGCACCGGCCGCGCCCAGCAGCACGAAGGCGTGCTCGTAGGCGCGCTTCTCGTCGGTGACGGCGCTGCCCGGCCCCACCGCGGCATACCAGCCGTCGTGCTCGGTGTCGTGCAGCGTGGTCTCGAGCGTGCGCACGCCGTGGTCGAGGACCGGCTCCGCGGCGTCCCGCCCCGCAAGTGTCTCGAGGGCGGCGACGTGCGTCATGCGGCAGGAGATCCATGCCTCCACGGGCCGCGTCGGGTCGACGCGGCCGGTGTCGTCGAGCCACCCGAAGCCGCCGTCCGGCAGCACCGCCGCCGCCCCGAAGCGCCACAGCCGGTCGCGCTCGGCGGCGAGCCACGCCTGGTGCTCGGCGCTTCGGGGGTCGGAGGACGACCCAGCCCTTGACTCACCAGGCAACGTCGCCACCATGTTCATGACCGTACAGAAGCCTCGGCGAGGTGACCTGCTGATGGGGCGCGTGCACGAGGAGGCCAGGACCTGCGATGAGTGACCTGCCGCTCGACCAGATCGAGGCTGCTGCGCGTCGCGTGCTGGCGCAGAACGACCTGGGCTCCTTGGTGATGGCCGCCCCCAGGCTCTACCCGCACCAGTGGTCGTGGGACGCCGCGTTCATCTCGATCGGGCTGGCCCGCGTCTCCGTCGCCCGGGCCCTCACCGAGCTGCGCAGCCTGCTGGCCGCCCAGTGGAGCACCGGGATGATTCCGCACATCGTGTTCACCCCAGGGGCGGCATACTTCCCCGGCCCAGACGTGTGGGACACCGACCGCGCCGCGGCCAAGCCCTCCGGGGTGCATACCAGCGGGATCTGCCAGCCACCGGTCCACGCCATCGCGCTCGCCCGCATCCTGCAGATCGCGACCGACGAGGGTGGGCCGGCGCAGGAGGAGGCGCGGGCCTTCGCCGCGGAGGCCGTGCCCCGGCTCGCCGCCTGGCACCGGTGGCTGTCGACCGCTCGGGACCCCGACGGGCAGGGTCTGGTGCAGATCCACCACGGGTGGGAGTCGGGCATGGACAACTCCCCGCGCTGGGACTCCGCCTACGCAGCGATCAGGGTCGCGCAGGAGCACGAGCTGCGGCGCCACGACACCGCGCTCGTCGCCGACGTCTCCGAGCGGCCGTCGGACGCCGAGTACCAGCGCTACCTCCACCTCGTCGCACAGATGCGGTCCGTCGACTACGACGACAGGCGCATCGCGGAGGTCATCGACTTCCGGGTGGGCGACGTCTTCATGACGGCCGTCCTCGCCGTCGCTGCAGAAGAGCTCACCGCTGTCGGGCGCGACCTCGGAATGGAGCAGGAGGTGGCCGACCAGATGGACATCGCTGCACGAGCCCGGGCAGCGGTGCTCGCCAGCGTCGCGCCCGACAGTGGTCTCTGCCGGGACTGGGACGCCCGCGCGGGCTCGTGGACCGACGCGGAGTCGCTCGCCTCGTTCGCCGTCCTGCTGTGCGGGGGTGACGACGAGGTCTACCCCCGGCAGCGCGAGACCATCACCGGCCCACGGTGGGCCGGCCACCCCAGGTTGCGTTTCGCCCTGCCGCCGACGTTGTCGCCTGACGATCCGGGCTTCCGGCCCCGCACCTACTGGCGGGGTCCGATCTGGCCGGTGATGAACTGGCTCTTCTGGTGGGCCCTCGAACGCCACGGCGACCAGGAGCTCGCCGACCGGTGGCGGTCGGAGGGGCTGGCCCAGCTCGCCGACCTCACCTGTGCCGAGTACTACGAACCCCTCACGGGTGATCCGCTCGGCAGCCACGGCCAGTCTTGGACCGCGGCGGCCGCCCTGGACTGGCTCGGCGCTCGCCCGACCTGAGCGCTACTCCTCGCCGGCGTGGGGAGCCGGCGGCCGCGTCGGCGTCAGCGTCACCGTGAACCGCCGGCCGTGGACCTCCTCCGGCTCGATGCGCACCACCCTCGGCTTCGGCCCGCGGTGCCAGGGTTGGAGGGGCAGGTCCAGTGCCTCGAGGGACTCGTGCAGCCGCGCCACCTCACGGGCCCGGCCCTTGATGACGACGCTCCACGCGACTGCGCCCTCCTGCCCGATGCCGTCGACCTCGTAGGCGACGTCGTGCCCCACCGCCCCCGAGAGCTTGGTGCCCTCGGCCGTGCGGAAGACGAGCGTCCCCTGGTCGACCACGTGGTTCAGCGGGAAGATCTCCGGCTTGCCGTCGACCACCACCGCGAGCCGGCCCACCGGCACCGAGCGCACCAGGGACCACGACTCCGACACCGTCAGGTGCTCCATCGGGGCAAGCGTCTCGTCCATGGCTACCTCCCAGCGGGGCGCGACACCGCGCCCACACACCAAGTCTGCCCACGGCACACGCGAGTCGGCAGGGGCCAACGGCCCGTATGCCGCCGCCGCGCCGGCGCGCGCCCCGGTCCGCGGTCGTCCGGGGTGGTCCGGGGGTCCTTGGTCCCCCCGGCTGGTGCCCTAGTCCCCTGAACCGTGCCGGCGTCGCGGGGGAACCTGAGAGTGCTGAAGTGGCAAGAACACCTAGGAGGGACAAGCCATGAGCACCAAGCACCGGAGCCAATCGGGTACCCGACTACCGGACCCCAACTTCGTCCACCCTGAGGTCATCGCACCCGAGACCGCTTCCGGCAAGGCGCTGCGCTACGTGAACGCAGCCATCCGCCTGAGCATCGGCTGGGTGTTCGCGTGGGCCTTCATCGACAAGCTGTTCGGCCTCGGCTTCGCGACGCCGACCGAGCGTGCCTGGATCAACGGCGGCAGCCCCACGACCGGCTTCCTGAAGGGCGCCGAGGGCACCTTCAAGGGCTTCTTCAACGGCATGGCCGGACAGACGTGGGCCGACTGGCTGTTCATGGCCGGCCTGGCAGGCATCGGCCTGGCCCTCCTCCTCGGCATCGGGATGCGGATCGCGGCCGCCACCGGCTCGCTGCTCCTCGTCCTCATGTGGGCCGCGCAGTTCCCGCTGGCCAACAACCCCTTCATGGACGACCACCTCGTCTACGCGATGGTGCTCGTGGCCCTCGCCCTGGCCGGCGCAGGCCGCACACTGGGACTGGGCGCCAAGTGGGAGCAGCTGTCCTTCGTGCAGAGGAACGGCTGGCTGAAGTAGCGACATCCGTGAACAACCCGGGGTGGCCGGGGCCGCGAGGGCCCGACCACCCCATCGCCCTGCGGAGGAGGACGAGATGAGCAGCAACTTCGCCGGCGTCGTGGTGGGCTTCGATGGCTCGGCGACCTCGACCGCGGCCCTGGACTGGGCGGCGGCGGAGGCGGCACGGCGTGGGGTGCCGCTCAAGGTCGTCCTCGCCGTGGAGCTCGGCGCCGCCCTCCCCATGCCCATGGACTCCGGAGCCCCGTGGGCCCTGGCGAAGATCGAGGGGGCGGCCCGCGAGGTGCTCGCCGACGCTGTCGAGCGGGCCCGCAAGACCGACCCCGGCCTCGTGGTCGAGTCGAGCCTGGTCATCGACACCGCCGCGGCCGCCCTCGTTGCCGCCTCCCGCAGCGCGGTTCTCGTCGTCGTGGGCAACCGGGGTCACGGTGACCTCGTGGGCACCCTCCTCGGCTCCGTGGCGTTCGGCGTCACGGCGCACTCGCAGTGCCCCGTGGCGGTGGTGCGTGGCGCGTCCACGCGGGTGCCGGGACCCGGCGCCCCCGTGGTGGTCGGTGTCGACGGCTCGCCCGCCTCCAACGCCGCGGTCGACGAGGCCTCCGAGCTCGCCGAACGCGCCGGTGCCGCCCTGCACGTGGTTGCCGCCTACCAGGTGCCCGTCACGGGGTGGGTGGGCGTGACTCCGTGGCTGGACGTCTACCCGGAGGAGGAGCTCGCCGATGCTGCGGCAGGCACGGCCAAGGCCGTCCTCGCCCAGGCGCGCGAGCGGGTCCGGCGCAACCACCCCGCTCTCGATGTCGAGTACACCGCGGTGCGCGACCGGCCGGCATACGCCCTCGCGGAGCGCTCGAAGACCGCCGGAGTCGTGGTCGTGGGGTCACGCGGACGGGGAGGCTTCCGCAGCCTGATCCTCGGCTCGGTCAGCCGCGGCCTGGTGCACATCGCGGAGAGCCCCGTGCTGGTCGTGCACGCGCCGGACGAGGCCTACGAGGCCGACGTCTGATCCTCGAGCCGGCCGGTGCCCCACCGGGCGCCGCTCAGAGCAGGCCCAGGGCTCGAGCCTCCTCGCGCAGCTCGTCGCGCACGGCCGGGTGGGCGGCGTGCTCGATGAGGTTGCGAGCCTGCGTGCGCTCGTCGAGGCCGGCGATGCGCGCCACGCCCTGCTCGGTCACGACGGCCGTGTGCTGGAAGGAGGTCACGGGCTCGTCGACGAGCGGCACGATCGTCGAGCAGTCGGCCTTGGGGTGCCACGAGCGCAGCGCCATGAAGGCCTGGCCGCCGGGGGACTGCAGGGCGCCGACGGTGAAGTCCGTCTGGCCTCCGAATCCCGAGTAGATCCGGGCGTTGATCCGCGACGCGTTCGCCTGGCCGAACAGGTCGATCTGGAGCGCAGTGTTGACCGAGGTCATCATCCGCTGCTCGGCGATGCGGGCCGGGGAGTTGGTGACCTCGGTGCGGCGCATCATGACGCGCTCGTTGCCGTCGAGCCACTCGTAGAGCTCGGCCGACCCGAACACGAACGAGGTGTTGATGGGCACCTCCCGGTCGAGGGCTCCCGCCTGCTCGAGCGCGAGGATCCCGTCGCTGAACATCTCGGTCCACACCCGCAGCCCGCTCCGGTCGATGAGTCCGGCCACGGTGGCGTCGGGCACCGCGCCGATGCCCGCCTGGATGGTCGCGCCGTCGCCGATCGCCGCCGCGACCTGGGCGCCGATGTGGGCGGAGGTGTGGTCAGGCGGGGACGGGGTGTGCACGGCCAGCGGCTGCTCCACCTCGACGCCGGCGTCGATCTGGTCGACGGGCACGAGGGCATCGCCGAACGTCCAGGGCATGAGCGGGTTCAGCTGCGCGAGCACCAGACCGCCCCGGGCGCGGACCGCCTCGATCGCCGCGGGCAGGACGTTGACCTCCGTGCCCAGCGAGACCATCCCGTCGCGCGGCAGGGTCGTGTGGATGAGGACGATGTCCGGCGGGAGCGTGGCGGAGAACAGGCGGGGCGCCAGGGAGAGGCGGCTCGGCACGTAGGCCAGCCGCGGGTGCCCGCGGAAGCCCGGTCCCACGAACATCGTCTCGGGCACGACGCCGTCGTGCAGGGGCAGGCCGCGCTGGGGGTTCAGCAGGTGCAGCCGGAAGGCCGGAAGCTGCGCGGCGATCGCCTCCAGCAGCGGCAGTGGTGTAGCGAAGTTGCCGCTGGTGACCACTCGCGGCTCGGCGCCCACGGCCTGCACCGCCTCGGCGAGGCGAACCGCCTCCTCCAGCTCGACCACCCTCACGTCAGGTCCTTCCCCTCGAATCGGAACACCGCGGCGGGGGAGCTGGGGCACCCTGGGCCGCCACCCGGCACACCGCGATCCTGCCAGTGAATGACGGCTGGGCCGCGGTCAACGCGTCCGTGTGGCCCGATTGGGGTCGAAGGTCCCGGGCGTCGCCGGCGACTCATTGACCGGGCGTTGGCCACGGCTGAGAATTGTGCTGTTGGCCCGCCTCGGATCGACGGACCCCGGTGCACGAAAGGGGTTTTCCCGTGAAGCAGAAGATCCACCCACAGGACTTCATCGTCCTCATCGCCGGCGCCTATGCGCTGTTGTCCCCCATCTGGACCACGACGGAGGACCGGGCGACGACGACCATGATCGTCCTCGGTGCAGTCACCGTGGTGCTCTCCGTCATCGAGCTGGTGCGGCCCGACATGTTGTCGGTCGAGGGCCTCACCGCGCTGATGGGCGTGCTGTTCATCATCTCGCCGTGGGTCATGGGGTTCGCCGACACCACGGCCATGGCCTGGACGGCATGGATCGTCGGCGCGATCACGCTCGTCGTCGGCGCCCTGGACCTGCAGGTCACCCGCACGCACCAGCGGCACGCGGGCGCCACTCCCTAGCAGGGCACGGCTCCCCAGCAGTCAGGCGAGGCTGAGGAGAGCCAGGGCATAGGCACACTCGACGTCGGGGTGGGCGAACTCGACCACCCCGACGCCGTCGTGCACGCCCACCACCCAGCCGGCGCCGTTCCGGCTCAGTCGCGTCAGTCGCGCGAACCGGCTGCCGAGCAGCGACCTGAGCTGGTCCTCGCGGGGCATCCACAACGCGATGTCGAGCGGCACCGAGTCGAGCGCCCACTCGGTGGTGCCGTTGAACCCCAGCACCGACTGGTCCTGGTAGTGGTGCAGCTCGATCGTGAGCTCGCTGATCCAGAACAGGTCGCCGAGCAGGTCGGGCTCGTCGATCGTGAACCGGTCGCCCGGCTGCGGCTGCCACATCACCCCGGCCGACGACAGCTGCCGGGCCAGGTCCACCGAGATCATGCGTCCACGCTACGTCAGGCCGAACGCGTGCAGGCCCTCGTCGGTCAGGGGCCGAGCGGCGGCTACCGCTCGAGCCAGCCGCTCTCCTCGGTGACGAGTGCGGTCACCACGTCCTCGGGTGCGTCGGTCTCCAGGGCCCACGGGTGGTCGAGCTCGTCGTCCTCGCCGTGGAAGCGCTCCTTGCGCAACCACGCGGCATACCCCTTGGCGTGCAGCGCGTCGGCCGCCGCGGACGCGTCCTCCCGCTCGTAGAACACGGCGCGCATGGTCAGCAGGCGGGGGCCGACGGCTCGGCCGCCGGGGCCGCGGGCCGCTTCACCAGGGCCGTGAACTTCTCGCCCAGCACGAGGTCGACCGAGCCGTCGACCCTGCCGTCACGCACCGGCTTGGCGCCCTTGACGAGGCCGAGGACCACCTTGGCCTTCGCGGTGCCCGACTTCCCGTAGCGGACCTCGGCCGGCCCGGTGACGGTGCGCCGCAGCGGGTCGTTCGTGATGGTTGCGACGTCGAAGCCGCGCTGGCGGACCTCGGCGGCAGTCTTCGCCGCCAGGCCGGCCCGGTCCGTGGCGTTGTAGACGTTCACGGTGATCTCGGCCGGCCGGGGCGCTGCGCCTGCTTTGGCCGGAGCCGTCGTGGCGCACGTGGGCGCCGGGGCAGCAGTCGGCTCCGACGACGTGCGGTAGTACGAGTAGGCGTACCAGAAGGCGAAGAAGAGCATGAGCGCCACGACGGCCAGGGTGATGAGGGCGCGGCGGCGTCGGCTCCTGCGGGAGCTCGAAGCCCCCGACTCGACGATGTAGCTCACCCGCCACCTCCATGTGGCGCGCCCCCTCGGCGCGGTCAGCGCCTAGTCAAGCACGAGGACGCGCGCGTGCAGGGTAGGACGCTGCTGCAGTGCTGCCCGCAACGCGCGGTGCAGCCCGTCCTCGAGGTAGAGGTTGCCCTGCCACTCGACGACGTGGGCGAACAGGTCGCCGTAGAACGTCGAGTCCTCCGCCAGCAGCTGGCCGAGGTCGAGGGTCCGCTTCGTGGTGATGAGCTCCTCGAGGCGGACCATGCGCGGGGGCACGTCTGCCCAGTCCCGGACGGCGTCCTTGCCGTGGTCGGGGTAGGGGCGGGTGTCACCGACAGCCTTGAAGATCACGCGGACACGATAGGCGGTATGCCGCGGGCTCGCCTTCGCGGCTCTCGTCGTGGACCGGGCGGGCGGGAAGGGCCCGCACTAGAGTGCCGAGCGTGACGGACAAGGCGACCGAGAGCCCCGCGACCACCCCGGCCGGCAGCGCCCAGCTGGACGCGATCCGAGCCGGTTACGCGTCCGAGGGCGCTGCGCTTCATCTCGGCGCCGCCGTCGTCGACGGACACGCGCACGCCGACGCGCCCGTGCGCCTCCCGCTGTCGTCGCTCAACCGGCACGGCCTCGTGGCGGGGGCGACCGGCACCGGCAAGACCAAGACCCTCCAGCTGATGGCCGAGCAGCTGTCGGCGCAGGGGGTCCCCGTCTTCCTCGCCGACATCAAGGGCGACCTTTCGGGGATGGCCAGTCCCGGGGTCCCCAACGAGAAGCTGGCCGCCCGCTCCGCCGACGTGGGGCAGCAGTGGGCGCCCACGGCATACCCGACCGAGTTCCTGTCGCTCGGGGGCCTCGGCACGGGCATCCCCGTGCGCGCGACCATCACCTCGTTCGGGCCGACCCTGCTCGCGAAGGTCCTCGGGCTCAACGACACCCAGGAGTCGAGCCTGGGGCTGGTGTTCCACTACGCCGACAAGAACGGCCTGGCCCTGCTGGACCTCAAGGACCTGCGCGCGGTCATCTCGCACCTCACCTCCGACGAGGGCAAGGCCGAGCTCAAGGCGCTCGGCGGGCTGTCGTCCGCGACGGCCGGGGTGATCCTGCGCGAGCTCATCACCTTCTCCGACCAGGGCGCCGACGTCTTCTTCGGCGAACCCGAGTTCGACACGGCCGACCTGCTGCGCACCGCCGGCGACGGCCGGGGGATGGTCACGTGCCTCGAGCTGCCCGCCGTGCAGGACCGCCCGCAGCTGTTCTCGACCTTCCTCATGTGGCTGCTCGCCGACCTGTTCCACGACCTGCCCGAGGTCGGTGACCTCGACAAGCCCAAGCTGGTCTTCTTCTTCGACGAGGCACACCTGCTCTTCGACGAGGCCAGCAAGGCCTTCCAGGACGCCATCGAGCAGACCGTCCGGCTCATCCGGTCCAAGGGCGTCGGCGTCTTCTTCGTCACCCAGAGCCCGAAGGACGTGCCCTCCGACGTGCTCGCGCAGCTGGGCAACCGGGTCCAGCACGCCCTGCGTGCGTTCACGCCCGACGACGCCAAGGCGCTCAAGGCCGCCGTCTCCACCTACCCGCACACCGACTACGACCTCTCCGAGCTGCTCACCACGCTGGGGACCGGCGAGGCCGTCGTGACGGTGCTCTCGGAGAAGGGCGCGCCCACCCCTGTCGCGTGGACCCGGATGGTCGCGCCCCAGTCGCTCATGGCTCCCTCGGACGAGGCGGTGGTCGCGCAGGCCGTCGCCGCCTCGCCCCTGGCGCAGACGTATGCCGCGGTGGCCGACCGCGAGTCCGCCTACGAGAAGCTGCAGGCCCGCCTGGCCGCCGCGCCCACCCCCGAGGAGGAGCCGGCCCCGGCACCGGCGCGGGCTCCTCGCCGCGAGGAGTCCGGGGCTCCCGCCCGCCGCCAGCCCAAGGAGGAGCCGGGCATGGTCGAGCAGGTGGTGCAGTCGAGCGCCTTCCGCTCGATGCTCCGATCGGCGGGCACGGTGATCGGCAGGGAGATCACCCGCTCGATCTTCGGCACCGCCCGTCGTCGCCGCTGACCCCGCCGCGCCAAGGTTCGCCCAACCTTCCCTTGCTGGCCGAAGGTTCGGCCGTGTTCGAAAGGTTGGCCCAACCTTGCTTCGGGCGTCAGCCGAGCAGGACGGCGAGCAGCAGGATGACCGGCACCGAGCCCACCGTCGTCACCAGGATGGTGTCGCGGGCCAGCACCGCGCCGCGGTCGTAGCGGGTGGCGTGCACGAAGATGTTCTGTGCGGTGGGAAGGGCCGACGTGACCACGATCGCCAGCAGGGCGTGGCCGTCGACGCCGAGCAGGAAGTGCGCCACGAGGTAGGCCGTCAGGGGCTGGGCGACCAGCTTCAGCGCCGACGTCACAGCCACCTCGCCGGCCGACCCGCCCGCCCCAAGGCCCGGACCCAGCCGCAGGGCGATCCCGTAGGCGATGAGCATCGCCGGAACGGCCATGCCCGCCACGAGCTCGAGCGGGTCCTGCACCGCGCCGGGCAGGGTCCACCCGGTCACGGCGAGGACCAGCCCGACGAGTGAGCCGACGGTCAGCGGGTTGGTGAACGGGCGGGTCAGCACCAGCCTCACCGGCACCCTCCCGCCGCGTGCGTCGGCGTCGAGCACGGCCAGGGCAAGGGGCTGCAGCACGAGCAGCTGGAGGAGCAGCGTCGGGGCCACGTAGGCCGCGTTGCCCAGCACGTAGGCGGCGATCGGGATGCCGAGGTTGCCCGCGTTGACGTAGCTGGCCGCGAGGGTGCCGATCACGGTGTGGCCCAGCGGCCGGCGCCACGCGAGGCGAGCCAGCACGGCATACACGCCACCCGCCACCGCGACTCCCGCGATCGAGGCGACGAGGTTGCGCGAGAGCACCGCCGAGACGTCGGTGGAGGACAGGGTCACCACCATGAGCGCAGGACTGGCGACGAAGAAGGCCAGCCTCGACAGGAGCACCTGGGCGGTGAGGTCGAGCACCTTGAGCTGGGCGAGCAGGGCGCCGAGGGCGATGACCGCGCCGATGGTCGCGAACCCCTCGAAGACCCCTGTCACGCACCCCAGTCTGGCGCTCGACCGGTCAACGCGAGCAGGCGGTCACTGGGTGGACGCCCGGGTGGGAGCTGTACGGGGTCGGCGAAGCGGACCCCGTGGTCCTCCGCCCCGACCAGGGCGTCGACGTGCCGCAGCAGCTCCAGCGCCAGGCCCTCGGGAAGCGACCACGCCCGGCCGCAGGAACGGGCGACGTCCCACCCGTGCACCGCCACCTCGAGGGCGCCCACGACGGCGACCGTGCTGGCGGGGAGGGGCCTGCCCCCGATGGCGACCGGCTGGTCGTGCTCGAGCCGGGTCCACGCGCCGAGCAGGGCACAGCCGTGGTGCCGCAGCGATGCGACCACGGCCGGCTCGTCGCCCGGTGCGCCGGGCGGCCACACTGCGAGCGCGATGCTGCCTTCGGCAGCCGCGTCGTGCAGCGCCACGAGGGAGTCCTCCATGTGGCTGAGCAGGTCGCGCAGACGCCAGGCCGAGCACGGCGTCGGCCGCCCGAGCAGACCGGGCGTGACGAGGGCGAGGGCGCCGCGGGTGAACCCCAGCGCCCGTTCGAGCAGCTCGGTGCCGGCAGTCACGGGCGTGGCTCCCGGCTGCAGGCTCATGGCGTCGGCGAGTACAGCGGGGTGTCGGCGTCGAGGAAGTCCGGCAGCCCGAAGAGCGCGAAGAGCGAGTGGTCGAAGAACGCGGAGACGTGGGCCACCTCGCCGCCGCGCAGCTCGAGCACGTGCAGCTGGAACGGCCGGTAGGTGCCGTCGTCGGTGAGGTAGTACATGCCGAAGGCTGCCTGGCCGTTCGCGGTCGTCGGCACCATGCGCAGCTGGCCCGGTCCCGCAGGGCAGTTGACGTCGATGAGCAGGCCGATGGTCTCGGCGCCCTGGTACCACCCCACGAACGGGGGCATCTCCCAGACCGCCTCCCTGGCGCACAGGCTGACGATGGCGGCGATGTCCTTGAGCTCCATCGCGCGGGCGTAGCGGTCGAGCAGCTCGCGCTGGGCGGGGTCGGTGGGCTCGACGACGTCGGCCTCGGTCAGGGCAGCGGCGTCGAGGGTGGCGCGGGCGCGCTGGAGGGCGCTGTTGACCGAGGCCGTGGTGGTCTCGAGCGCCTCGGCCACCTCCGCGGCCGACCAGCGCAGCACCTCCCGGAGGATGAGCACGGCTCGCTGGCGTGGGGGCAGGTGCTGCAGCGCTGCGATGAGGGCGAGTCGCACGCCGGCCTGGCCGTCCACGATGCTGGCCGGGTCCTGGGGGTCCGTCACGAGGCTGGTGGGCACCGGCTCCAGCCAGAGCACCTCTGTCTGCTGCACCAGCGGTGCGTCACCGGGCAGGGCTGGAGAGCCGAGACCCGTCGGCATCGGCCGGCGGCTGCGGCCCTCGAGGGCCGACAGGCACGCGTTGGTGGCGATGCGGTGCAGCCAGGTGCGCATCGACGACCGGCCCTCGAAGCCGTGGTAGGCCCGCCAGGCCCGCAGGTAGGTCTCCTGGACGAGGTCCTCGGCGTCGTGGGCGGAGCCCATCATGCGGTAGCAGTGCGCGAACAGCTCGCGCCGGTAGCCCTCGGCCTGGGCCAGGAAGTCCTCGTCGACCTGCGTCTGGGTCACGCTCATGACTCTACTGACCGACGTCGGCCGGGGAACTCATCGCGAGAACTCCCTGCCTTCACGGTTCGGGGTGTTGCCGAGCGCCATGGCGCGCGCAGGTACCCCGAATGCCGATGAGTCCGAACGGCGGGCCGGGTCCACACGGCATACGCACCACGCAGCGGCGGCCCCCGGGCCGCCCCACCGCCCAGGAGGCCCCCGTGTCCCGCCTGATCTTCGTCAACCTGCCCGTCAAGGACCTGTCGGCCTCGCGCGGCTTCTTCGAGGCCCTCGGGTTCTCGACCAACGAGCAGTTCTCCGACGACAAAGCCGCCTGTGTCGTGCTGGACGACAACATCTTCGTGATGCTGCTGCGCGAGGAGTTCTTCCGCACCTTCGTGGGCGGCGAGGTCGCCGACGCGTGGCAGGTCACCGAGGTGCTCACCTGCCTCAGCGCCGAGAGCCGGCAGGAGGTCGACGACCTCGTCCGCCGGGCGGTCGAGGCCGGCGGGAAGCCCTGGAAGGAATCGTTCTCCGACGGCCCGATGTACGGCGGCAGCTTCCAGGACCTCGACGGCCACGTCTGGGAGGTCATGCACATGGACCTCCCGGGGTCTCAGGGCTGAGGTCGCAGCACCGGCCTCAGGGTGTCGAGCACCGACGCGTCCTCGATCGTGCCCGGCACGGTGGCGGGCTTGCCGTCGGCGATCTCGCGCATCGTCTTGCGCAGGATCTTGCCGGAGCGGGTCTTGGGCAGCGCAGGGACGATGTCGACCTGGTGCAGCGCCGCGACCGCACCGACCTCGTCACGCACCCGCTTGACGAGCTCGGCGCGGATGCGGTCGCCGTCGCCGTCGCCGTCGACTCCCGCCTTGAGCACGACGAGGGCCCTGGGCAGCTGGCCCTTGAAGTCGTCGTGGACGCCGATCACCGCACACTCCGCCACCGCCTCGTGGCCGGCGAGCGCCGCCTCCATGGAGCCCGTCGAGAGCCGGTGCCCGGCGACGTTGAGCACGTCGTCGGTGCGGCCCATGACGAACAGGTAGCCGTCCTCGTCCACCAGCCCGCCGTCGCCGGTGAGGTAGTAGCCGTCGAACGCACTGAGGTACCCGGCGACGTAGCGCTCGTCGTCGTGCCACAGCGTGGGGAGGGTGCCGGGTGGGAGGGGCAGCCTGATGCAGATGGCGCCCTCGGTGCCCGCAGGCACCGGTTCGCCGCGCTCGTCGAGCACCTCCACGGCATACCCGGGCACGGGCACCGACGGCGACCCCGGCTTGACCGGCATCGGCTCGAGACCCCTGAGGTTGGCCGCGATGGGCCACCCGGTCTCGGTCTGCCACCAGTTGTCGATGACGGGCACCCCGAGCATCCTCGACGCCCACTCCCAGGTGTCGGGGTCGAGCCGCTCGCCTGCCAGGAACACGGTCCGCAGCGACGAGAGGTCGTGCCCCCGCATCAACACACCGTCCGGGTCCTCCCGCTTGATGGCCCGGTATGCCGTGGGCGCGGTGAACATGGCCTTCACCCGGTGGTCGGCGATCACCTTCCAGAACGCGCCGGCGTCGGGGGTGCCGACCGGTTTCCCCTCGTAGAGAACGGTGGTTGCACCGGTGAGCAGTGGGGCGTAGACGATGTAGGAGTGGCCGACGACCCAGCCGACGTCGCTGGCCGTGAACCAGACGTCGCCGGGACCGATGTCGTAGACGTTCTCCATCGACCAGCGCAGCGCCACCGCGTGGCCACCGTTGTCGCGGACGATGCCCTTGGGTCGGCCGGTCGTGCCGGAGGTGTAGAGGACGTAGAGCGGGTCGGTGGCGGCGACCTCGACGCAGTCGGCGGGCTCGGCGTCCCGCATGAGGTCGGCCCACTCCATCTCCTCCCAGTCGGTGTCGCGTTCACCGACCGCTGCCCGGGCCTGCTCGCGCTGGAGGACGATGACGGACTCGGGCTTGTGGCTGCTGCGGTCCAGAGCGGCGTCGAGCATCGGCTTGTACTCCACCACCCGCTTGGGCTCGATGCCGCACGAGGCCGTGACGACGACGGTGGGCTCGGCGTCCTCGATGCGCACCGACAGCTCGCCTGGCGCGAACCCTCCGAACACCACGGAGTGCACGGCGCCGATACGGGCGCAGGCCAGCATCGCGACGACCGCCTCGGGCACCATCGGCATGTAGATGACGACCCGGTCGCCCTTCTCGACGCCGAGCGAGTCCAGCACGCCGGCGAACCGCGAGACCTCGTCGAGCAGCCCGGCATACGTCAGGGTGCGACGCTCGCCGGTGACGGGGCTGTCGTAGATCACCGCCGCCTGGTCGCCGCGCCCCGCCGCCACGTGGCGGTCGAGCGCGTTGTGGCAGGTGTTGAGCGCGCCGCCGGTGAACCACCGGAAGAAGGGAGGCCGGTCGTCGTCGAGCACGCGGGTCGGCGGCGTGATCCAGTCGATGGCCTGTGCGGCCCGGCCCCAGAAGGCGTTCGGGTCGTCGAGGCTCTCGGCGTAGGCAGCGGCGTAGGCACCCTGGGTCATGGGCCCATCGTGGGTGCCGCGTGGGCTCCGCGCCAGAGGCCGGACGTCCTGTGCGGTGGGTGCGTCCTGCGGGTCGGTGAACGGTCGCTGTGCCACGATGCCCGGCATGGGACCTGACTGGCGCGTCGTGCTGCCGTGGGTGGGGCTGGCGGCCATGGTCGCGGTGCTGCCGTTCTACGTCGCCTCCGGCCTGGTCGCGCCGGGCTGGGCAGTCGTCGCCCTGCTCGCCTGTTGGGTGCTCTTCGTCTGGGTGGGGTGGCGCTGGCGCAAGACCAGGCCCTACTGGGTGCTGGCCCTGCCGGTGGTCGCCTTCGCCTGGTGGTGGGCCGCCCTGACCGCCGGCGAGGCGTGGCTGGGCTGGACCGCCTGACCCGCCTGTGCGCTTCGGGGAGTCGCCCGGACCCTCGCGTTTCTTGACCAAACCCTGAACCAACAGGGCATTGTCCCCTGACCCGACGCGTGTCTAAGTTGCAAGCGGGCTGATCAGTCCGTGAATTGTTCACAGCGTTGTGGAGGTTCCATGTCCCGGTTCTCACCGACCCGTCGCGCGTTCGTCGCCGGTGTGGCAGCAGCAGGGGCGCTCGCGTGCGCCGTGCCGACCGCCTCTGCCCAGGCCGGGGCCGCCGACCCCGCTCTTCCACCGCCTGCTGACAACGGCTGGGTCACCTCCACGATGGCGCGGATGACGCTGCCGGAGAAGGTCGGCCAGCTCTTCGTGCAGCAGGTCTACGGCTCCGACGCGACCACCCCCGACCCGCGCAACGTCCCGCTCTACGGGGTCGCCTCGCCCGCGGAGGTCGTGCAGAAGTACCACCTCGGCGGTGTCATCTACTTCGCCTGGACCGACAGCGTGAAGAACCCCGACCAGATCACGGCCCTCTCCAACGGACTCCAGAAGGCCGCCCTGTCGCGCGACTCCAAGGTCGACGTGCCGCTGCAGATCGCCATCGACCAGGAGCAGGGCGTGGTCACCCGCATCGGGCCGCCGGCGACGCAGTTCCCGGGCTCGATGGCGCTCGGCGCGGGTCGCAGCACCGACGACGCCCGCACGGCCGCCGCCATCACCGGCGAAGAGCTGCGGGCCATGGGCGTCAACACCAACTTCGCACCGGTCGCCGACACCAACGTCAACGCGCTCAACCCGGTGATCGGCACCCGGTCGTTCTCCTCCGACCCGGCTCTCGCCGCCTCGATGGTCGGCGCCCAGGTCAAGGGCTACCAGCAGGACGGTGGTGTCTCCGCGTCGGCCAAGCACTTCCCCGGGCACGGCGACACCGCCACCGACAGCCACGTGGCCTTCCCGATCATCACGCACACCCGTGAGCAGTGGGAGCAGCTGGATGCCCCACCGTTCAAGGCGGCCATCGCCGAGGGCATCGACATGATCATGACCGCCCACCTGGCCTTCCCGGCGCTCGACGACTCTGGTGACCCGGCCACCCTGAGCAGGCCGATCCTCACCGGCCTGTTGCGCGAGGAGCTGGGCTTCGAGGGCGTCATCGTCACGGATGCGCTGGAGATGAAGGGCGTTCGCGAGAAGTACGGCGACGCCGAGGTGGCCGTGCGGGCTCTCGAGGCGGGTGCCGACCAGCTCCTCATGACGCCGGCGATGGACCAGGCGTATGCCGCGGTGCTGTCGGCGGTGGAGTCGGGTCGGATCTCCGTCGCCGACCTCGACGCGAAGGTGCGTCGGGTCCTGGAGCTGAAGTACGAGCGAGGCGTCGTCGCGGACCCCTACGCCGACCCGGCTGCGGTGTCCTCGGTCGTCGGCACGCCCGAGCACCTGGCGGTCGCCGACGAGGTGACCGACCGCACCACCACGCTGGTCAAGAACGACGACGCGACGCTGCCCCTGGCCGTCGGCGGCAAGAAGGTGCTCGTCGCCGGCTACGGCGTCACCGTGACCTCCACGCTCTCCAGGGCCTTCACGGCGAAGGGGGCCACGGTCACGGTGAAGGAGAGCGGCACCGCTCCGAGCGACGCGAAGATCGCCGATGCCGTCGCTGCAGCCCAGGCAAGCGACGCGGTGGTCGTGACGACGATGAGGGCGTGGACCTCGCCGGCCCAGCAGAAGCTGGTGAAGTCGCTCCTGGCGACGGGCAAGCCGGTCGTCGTGGTCGCCACCCGTGACCCCTACGACATCGCCTACGTCGACGACGCGTCGACCTACCTGGCCACCTACTCCTACAGCCCGGTCGCGATCGAGGCGGTCGCGCGGGTGATCAGCGGCGACGTCAGCCCGACGGGCAAGCTCCCCGTCGACATCCCGGTGGCCGGCGACCCCACGACCGTCCTGTACCCGTTCGGGCACGGCCTCACCTACTGACGCCCACCTCACCCATCGCGGTTCGGGGTGTTGCCGCGGGCCATGGCGCCCGCCACCACCCCGAACCGCGCAGAGACAGACTCGGAGAGCACTGACATGACGAACCTCAACCGTCGCCAGCTCCTCACCGCCGGGGCCCTCGGCGCCGCAGCCGTGCCCTTCGCCGCCACGGCGGCCCGGGCCGGTGTCGCGACACCCGTCAACGTCACCTACCCCTCCCGCCCGGTGACCCCCGGCGCCGACAGGGCCGCCGCGGACGGGTGGGCGGCCCTGTCCGGCCGCAAGGTCGGCATCATCACGAACCCGACCGGCATCCTGACGAACCTGCGCACCATCGTCGACGAGATGCACGAGGCCGGATCCGTCGACATCAGAGGCGTGTTCGGTCCCGAGCACGGCTTCCGCGGCACGGCACAGGCCGGTGGCTCGGAGGGCACCTTCACGGACGCCCGCACCGGCCTGACGGTCTATGACTCCTACGGTGCGGGCACCGACAAGATGGCCTCGATGTTCCGCACCGCCGGGGTCGACACCGTCGTCTTCGACATCCAGGACGCCGGCGCCCGCTTCTACACCTACATCTGGACGATGTACACGGCGATGAAGGCGGCCGTGCAGACCGGCGCCCGGTTCGTGGTGCTCGACCGCCCCAACCCCATCGGGGGCACGGCCCGCGGGCCGATGATGACGACCGCCTACACCTCGGGCGTCGGCGCCAAGGAGATCGTCCAGGCGCACGGCATGACGGTCGGCGAGCTGGCCCGGTTCTTCGACGGCGAGTTCCTCGAGGCGGAGGTCGGCGCCCGGCTCACCGAGCTGCAGGTCGTGGAGATGAGCGGCTGGCGCCGCGACATGCCGTATGCCGCGACCGGACTCCCGTGGGTCATGCCGAGCCCCAACATGCCCACGCCCGACACCGCCCTGGTCTACCCCGGCACCGGGATGTTCGAGGGCACCAGCCTCTCGGAGGGCCGCGGCACCACGCGACCGTTCGAGCTGGTCGGCGCGCCATTCGTCGACTACCGCTGGGCCGAGCGCCTCGCGGCCCTCGACCTGCCCGGTGCGGGCTTCCGCGAGGCGTACTTCAACCCGACCTTCAGCAAGCACCAGGGCAAGGTCTGCGGCGGCGTGCAGGTGCACATCATCGACCCGCGCACCTTCGACCCGATGCGCGTCGGCGTGGAGATGCTGGTCGCGGCCCGGGCGCTCTACACCGACTTCGCCTGGCGCAAGGACACCTGGGACGCGGCTCGGCCGTACTGGATCGACAAGCTCACCGGGTCGACGAGGCTGCGCGACCAGATCACGGCCGGTGCCTCGGCCGACGAGGTCGTGGGCGCCTGGCGCGAGGAGCTCGCCGAGTTCGACCGGCGCCGCCAGCAGTACCTCATCTACCGCGGCCCGGCCGCCTGACCCGGGAAGAGCAGGGGAGTGCAGATGCGGGTGCGAGCCCTGGCTGCCGCCGTCGCGGTCGGTAGCGTCCTCACCACCATGACGACAGCGACCGCGGCGACGGCAGACGACTTCAGCAAGCCCTTCCAGGGCTTCGCCCCCGCCAACACCGTGCTGCGCGATACCACCCCGGAGGCGGTGGGTATCGACCCCGCCCCCATCAGGGACGCGGTCGCGCAGATCCGCGGGCACGAGCAGGCGCCCGCGGGCGGGCACCCCATGTATGCCGGCGCCGTGGCGCTGATGGGCCACGACGGTGCCGTCGTGGCCCGCGACGCCAGTGGTTTCGCCCTCCGCTACGAGAACGCGACGACCGAGCTGCCCCGCGACCAGTGGGTGCCCATGCGCGAGGACACCGTGTTCGACCTCGCCTCGGTCTCCAAGCTGTTCACCTCGATCGCCGCCGTGCAGCTCATCGAGGACGGGACCGTCGAGCTCGAGGCGCCGGTCGCGGCATACCTGCCCGAGTTCGCGGCGAGCGGCAAGGAGTC